>NZ_JBEPAP010000109.1:0-15388 GCF_040298665.1 Streptomyces sp. NPDC001508 | reverse complement strand
TTCGTCGCCCGCGAGATCTACCGACACCTACCCCACGTGACCCACCCCACCAAACCGCTCCCACAGACCGCTTGACGATCTATAGGAGCTTCCCCCACGCCTTCGGGGAGGACCTGCCAGATCCGGCACCGCCGCCCCCGGTCCACTACGCCGAGCAGGCCCTTCTCGGCGGACTCCTCCTCGAACCCCACCGCCTCCACGACATCCCGGACACCCAACCCGCCCATTTCGGCACCCTCACCCACGCCGCCGTGTTCGACGCCGTGAGCACCATCCCCGCGCCGACACCCCACCAGCACAGCGAGGACGTGGCCTGGCAGACCCGCATCCTGGACCACGCCCGCCGGCAAGCCCGCGGCCTCACCGCCTCCTACCTTCACACCCTCATCCAGGCATGCCCATGGGCAAAGAACGTCGCCGCCTACGCGCGGATCGTCGAGGCCGGCCACGCCTGCCGCACCGTACGCGCCAGCGCCCAACGCCTCGCGCAGACCGCCACCGACAGCACCTTCCCCGACCCCGTACCGGCCGTCCTCGCCCAGGCCGACACGCTCGCCGACCTGCTGGACGAACTCGCCGACCGTTTCCCCCGCCGCCACACCTCCCTGCCCCACACCCCGCCCCCGGTCACCGTGGCCTGCGGCGATGCAGACGTGGCCCTGGCCGAGGAGCGGCTGCTCATCGCGACCGCCACCGCCCACCCGCAGGAAGCCGAAGACATGCGGTGGCTGGCTGCACGCGACTTCACCCATCCCTTCCACGCCGGCCTGTGGCAGTGCCTGAACACGCTGATCCGCCGCGGCACCGCCATCGATCCGGTGACGCTCCTGTGGGAAGCGCAGGAGCACGGCTTGCTCAGCACGGGCACCGATCCCGCCGACGTACTCCGCCTCCTCACAGAAGTGGCCGCCTTCCCGCAGAAGTGGGGCGAGAGCATCCTCCAGCGCTCCCTGCTCACCACAGCACACCACGTAGCGCGGCGCATCGAGGCATACGCCGACGACCACGCCACCACCCCACCCCAGCTCATCACCGGCAGCCGGCGCGCCCTCGCCGACCTGACCGCCGTACGCACCCGCTGGAACCAGGCCACCTCGCCCCCACCCACACCACAGCCCTCACCGGGGCGGGCCGCCGCACCACCGAGAGCCGGCCCGCCCCGGACGAAGCCGGCACCGTCCACGCCACACGCCAGGCACTGAACTTCCCGCCTCCACCGTCAACGACCACGAGCATCCCTGGACACCCATGACCAACAGCGGACACCCGAACCCCGAGCCGGAACGCGGCAGGCGAGTCGAAACCGTCCCCGCCTACGAGGCGGACCCCGGCGACCATCGCGCCATCCTCGACGAGTTCATCACCGAGCAGGGCTGGGACACACGCGCCTGGCCCCACGACACCATCCACGTCATCGACGCATCCCAGACCCTGCGCATCCAGTTCCTCAACGACGCCGATCCGCGCGAGGACGCCTGGACCATCGCCGCCTACGACACTCCCGTCTCCGACCGGATCTGGCACCTCACGCTGACCGCGGGCACCCCGGCCCCCGTCCTCAAGCGCCTGCTCACCGTCCTCGCCGAAGAGGACTGGGGCCCGGCCGACTTCATCACCGACCAGTCCGTCGCCCAGGTCACCCGCCCCCTCCTCGACGCCGCATGGCAGCCCACCCCACCAGGACGCTGGCTGCACTGGAAGCCCCTCCACGGCAACGTCCGCCTCAGCCTCGATGTCTTCGCCGCCCAGGACCCCGACAGCACCCTCACCGCCTGGACGATCTCGGCAGGCGCCGACATGAACCGGCCCGACTGGGCCATCAACGCCTCCACCCACATCCCTGCCCCCCTTCTCACCCCCCTCGCGGACGAACTCGCCCACGGCACCGGCACGGGCACCCGCAGCACCGGCCGATGCACCGCAGAACGGAGCACGCAAACCACCACGACGCTCCCGCCCGAGCCCTCCCAAGGTCCATCGACGCCTCCCCGACGCTGACGCCACCCCAGCCCTCCTCACCGACACCGAACCGCCCGCAAACCGCTCCTCCCCCCGGCCCCAGACAGAGACGAGTGACCCCGGTTGACCTCCCCCAGCCTCGACGTGCACATCCGCTTCCACCGCCACCCCACCCACCCCAGCGCCGTGACCGCCCACATCACCGGCCCCGACCAGCGCACCGCCCACGCCCTCCTGACACCCCATGGGTTCGAAGCCATCGACGAGCACACCCTCGTCCTGGCCCGCATCGACCGCGAGGAGCCCTACTGGGCAGAAAAGGCAGCCCAGGCACTGAACTCCGCCGGCGCCACCACCGAGATCACACCGGATCTGCGGAAAGCCATCGACGCAGAATGGACCTGGGCCGACTACCCCATGTCCTGGTGCACCCGCGAGGAGATCCGCCAGGTCTCCGACGAGGCCCAGAAGATCCACGACGACATCAGCCACGGCCGCCTCATCATCCACGCCCACGTCGACGACGGCCAGACCACCGTCGCCGTCGGCACCTACCGCGACAGCGGCACAAGCGTGTATCTCCACGGCGAGAACCATCTGCGGCAGATCACCGACACCTTCGACTCTCCCGCCCAGGCCATCGCCGCCTTCGAGCGGCTCCACAGCTCCGACGTGCGCCCCGGCCCCGCCCCCACGACCGACACCGAACGCGAAGCGGCAGATGCCATCATTTCTCTGCGCGAGGCGCACTCAGCCGCTCGCGGTGAACACGCCGATCCCGAGCCCCGCCGCCCCGAGGCGGAAACCGTGCCCGCCTATGCTGCCGACCCCGGCGACCTCGACGCCATCCTCAACCGGTTCGTCAACGAACACACCAGCTGGGAAATGTGGCGCACCCTGTCAGCCGACACCACCATCCTCATCCACGGATCGCACATGATCCGCGCCGAGCTCTTCTACGAACCTGAAGACGACGAGGCCGCCTTGGTCATCGCCTCGTACGAAACTCCCGTCTCCGACCGCATGTGGCACCTCCGCCTCACCGCCACAACGCCCGCGACGGTACTGGAAGCCCTCCTCATCACACTCGGCACGGCCGACCCCTGGGAGACCGCTCTCGGCAATCCGGTCACCGAAGAGACCATCACCACCGCCACCCAGCCCCTGACGGACGCCGGATGGAAACACAAGGTGCTGGACGGACGCTGGATCCGCTGGGAGGCCCCCGACGGAGGCGCCGGCGTCCAGTTCGACACCTTCGCCGCCCACACCCCCTACCAGAGCACCCCCGCCACCTGGACCCTCTGGGGCGGCCCCAGCCCCGAACAGCCCACCTGGACCATCACCGCCTCCCCCTACACCTCCGCCCCACTCCTGGCCGACCTCACCCAAACCCTCGCCCACGAAACCGGCCAACGCACCCCCACCACCCCAGACCCCACAGCCCGCCTCTCCACCACACCCCGCCACCTGCCCCCGGCACCCCCCACCACACAGACCAGCCGAACCCGCTGACCGCGCCACCACAGGGCGCACACCGCCGACGACTGCCTCAGTCCAGCCCGCAAGCTCTGCTGAGTACCCGGCATCCTGGAACCGCGCGGGCCTATCCTGACAAGGCGGGCGCCCTGAGGCGTTGCGTAACAGATCTGCGGGGGGGACGGGGATTGGGCATGGTGAGCGGCGAGATCGTCCAGTGGGTGCAGCAGGCCGGGCCGGCAGTGACTGCTGCGGTGGGCGCGTACGGTGCGGCCGTACTGACCCGGACGCAGGACCCCGCCGCCGACGCCACGGTGAGTCTCGGGCAGCGGATCCTACAGGCGGTGTGGCGCCGCGGCAACGAGGCGGGCCGGGCGGAACTGGAACGTGTGGTGGACGAGGCCGCCGACGAGCAGGACGACTCGTACACCGCGGCGGTGCTGGGCAGGCTGCTCAAACGCGCTCTGCAGGACGATCCCGAACTCCGCGACGAGTTGACCGCCCTGCTGCCCGCCCCGGCCGCGGGCACAGTGAACATCACGGCTTCCGGTGAGCGTTCGATCGCCGCGCAGCGCATCGGCACCGCGATCACCGGTGACGGTCACACCCCGCCACGGCTGTGACCGCGGACGAGGGCTCCCCCGGACCGCGGGTGGAAGCCGCCGGCCGGCGGTCGATCGCGGCCGAGTGGATCGGTGTCGCCGCCACGGGGGATGTGGTGGTGCCCGTCGAGGCGCTGTACGCCCCGGAGAGGGTCAGTGCGGCACCGGGTACCTCGAACCTGCCTCCGGCCGTGCTCTGCCTGGGGCGTTAGGACGAACTGGACTGGCTGCGGCGTGTCCTGACCAGCCGACGGGAGGGGGCGATCACGCAGAGCGGGACCGTGCACGGCCTGGGCGGCATCGGCAAGACCACCCTCGCCCTGCACTACGCCCACCGCCACCGCACCGACTACACCCTGATCTGGTGGATCAACGCAGCATCCCCCGACGAGATCGAGACCTCCCTCACCACCCTCACCCACACCCTCGTCCCCGGCTGGGCCGCCACAGCCGGACGCAGCGCCCAGGTGGCATGGGCCATGCAGTGGCTCACCTGGCACCCGGGCTGGCTGCTGATCCACGACAACGTCGAAGACTGGCTCTGTTCACCATAATGAGCAGCAGATGTTCACCACTTCGGGAGGCACCTGAGCCGCCCTGAAAATCGAACTCTCTGCATCCCTGGGCGTGCCCGGGGGAAGCGGTCTTTCAGACGTTCTGCTGTCGGGCGAAGGGCCCGTGCAGGGCTGCCCATTGCAGGAGCAGGATGGTCTTGCCGTCGGTGATGCGTCCGTCGCGGGTCATGGCGAGGGCCTCGGTGAAGGGAAGTTCGAGGACCTCGATGTCCTCGCCGTCTTCCTCAAGTCCTCCGCCGGTGCCGGTTCGGTCGGCCGGGGTGTAGGGGGCGGCGAAGAAGTGGAGGCGCTCGGTGACGGAGCCTGGGCTCATGTAGGCGTCGAGCACGTGGGTGAGCGAGCCGAGTCTGACGCCGAGTTCCTCGGCGCTTTCGCGGCGGATCGCCGTGTGAGGGTCTTCCGCGTCGAGCAGTCCGGCCGCCGCCTCGATGAGCATGCCGTCGGGGTGGCCGTTCACGTAGGCCGGGTAGCGGAACTGACAGGTGAGCAGGACGCAGCCGCGTTCGGTGTCGCAAGGCAGGACGACGGCGCCGTTGCCGCGGTCGTAGGTCTCGCGCTGCTGGGTCTCCCACCGTCCGTCGCGGCGCCGGTAGTCGAAGGTGGTGCGGCGCAGGACGTGCCAGCCCTGGGAGGTGAGCTCGACGTTGCGAATCCGGACGTCGGGGTTGCGGTCGAGGTCGCGCCCAACCAGGTGAAGACCGGTGCGCCCGCGGTGATCGGGGATGTCGACACCCGCGCGGCTCGTCACATGGTCTCCTGCGGGGTGCGGCGGGGAATCTCGGCGACGTCGTGGTAGACGGGCAGGCCGCGGCGGCGGGCGGTTGCGACGTCCTGGTCGGCGCCGGCGGATTTGCCCGGCAGGCGCAGCACCGCATCGCAGTGGGCGAGCAGTCGGTCGGCGGTCGGGTAGAGCACCTGGTCGGCGAGAGGGTCGGTGAGGCCCGCGTCGGCGGACCGGAGGACGGGCAGGGCGATCCACTCGCCGATCACGGGGAGATGACCGGCCGCGAAGACGGGCCAGGCCGCGGTTTCGAGGCGGGCGAGGTTGGCGGCCATGGCCTGTGGGTCGCCGTTGGTGCCGGAGCGGTACGGGCCGGCGATCAGGATGAGCAGGGGCTTGGCGGTCATGACCGCTAAGATACATGCAGAATCGTGCAAGAACAGGAAGGAACGTGAATGCTGGCTGCTGAACGGCGCGAACACCTGCTCGATCTGCTCGCCCGCACGGGAAAGATCGTGGCCAAGGACGTCGCCACCGACCTGGGCATCTCCGAGGACAGCGTGCGGCGCGACCTGCGGGACCTCGCCGCCGAGGGACTGTGCCAGCGGGTCTATGGCGGCGCGCTGCCCGTGTCCCCCGCTGTGGTGGACTACGACGCCCGGCGGGCGGTGGCCCCGGACGGCAAACGGAAGGTCGCCTCAATGGCCGCCGGACTCGTGCGGCCGGGCGGCTCGGTGATCCTCGACGGCGGCACCACCGCCCTCGCCGTGGCGCGGGCGCTCCCGAAGGACCTCGCCTGCACTGTGATCACCCACAGCCCGACGATCGCCACGGTCCTGATCGACCACCCGCGGGCGGAACTCTTCCTGCTCGGGGGCCGCGTCTTCAAGCACTCGGCGGTCACCTGCGGCGCCACCGCAGTCGAGGCCGCGCAGAATGTCTCCGCCGAACTCTGCCTGCTCGGTGTCACGGGCGTCCACCCCGAGGCGGGACTGACCACCGCAGACGCCGACGAGGCGGCGATGAAGCGCGCCCTGTCCGCGCGGGCCGCGGACACCTACATCCTCGCCTCCTCCGAGAAGGTCGGCACGGCCTCGCAGTACCGCGTCCTGCCATGGGAGAAGGTCACCGGACTGATCACCGATACCGATTCCCACGACGCGGTCATCGGGCAGCTCAAGGCACTCGGCGTGGACGTCCTCGTAGCCAACTGAAAGCCGAACAAGGGACCTCAGACCTGCGGGAGCGCCCTCTGGGGTGCGAACCCGACGGGGAATCGAACAGTCTCCACGCGCAGTGCCTCCCGAAGTGGTGAACATCTGCTGTCCGTTCTGATGAACAGAGCCAGAAGACCCCGCCGACCTCCTCCCCTACCTCGGCGCCCTCCACCAAGGACATCACCTGGCTACCAGCCGCCGCACCACCGGCTGGCCCGACACCACCCCCTCCCTGTCCCTGGGCAGCCTCGACCCCGACGACGCCACGAGCCTGCTGCGCCGACTCGTCTTCAAGGACAACGCCCCCACCCCACCCCACGCCACCAGACAGACGCACGCGCGCTCGCCGCGGAACTGGGTTACTTTCCGCTGGCGGTCAAGCAGGCCGGCGCCTACCTCGCCCAGAACCGAGGCATCGGCCTCGACGCCTACCGCCGCCGCCTGGGCGGCAAGCTCGGCAAGGCGGCCCACGGCATCGGCCCTGAACGCACCATCACCCGCGTCTGGAACATCACCCTCCAGGCCCTGGAGCAGGAGAGTCCACTGGCCGTAGAGGTCCTATACACCGCTGCCTGGCTGGCCCCCGACGACGTCCCCCACAGGCCGCGAAGGCCACACAGTGCGAGCACCTGTACGAACATCGACTTCAGCGCGGAGGGGTGACGCCGGACGAACCGCGCGACGGTGGAGTGATCCACTCTGCGCTTTGCGGTGGTGCCCGGACAGCGCACGTCATCCCAACGGACCGGGCCAGTCCACGAAACCGGGATCAGCTCAATGACGAGCTCCGCGCCTTCACCGGTCTCCTCGGCCCAAGCTTCGCAGTTCCCACCATGCGGCTGGCGTTCGGCCGCGCCCGTCCCAGTACGGATGGAAGAGAACCACTGTCGACAATCGGTGTAGGCGCCGCCGCAGGTCGGCCCCGGCGGACCGCGCAGCAAGCTGCCGATAAGTTGCGGCCCACTCCTGCTGGGCCTGGACAAGGTCGTCAGGGAAGGGATGCCGCATACCAAGTTCCAAGCACTTGCTCGTTTACTTTCACACACGCTTTATTGCAGATGGCTCGGCGATTATCCTCCCGCTGCAATTAACGACGTTCGGATATCCCCACGCACTGTCACCGCGAGGCGTCCCGCAATTACGCAAAGGAATCTGAGCGGATTATAAGCAGGTCTGGCTGCTCACCCCTCTGAAGAATTTCCGATACCTGAGCACCGCCTACCCCACCGTCGAGATTGAACTGAGCACAAGAACGTCCTGCGGTTCTACCTTCAACCATCGACGGTTACTGGATTACACCCCTGTACGGGCGCAGAGTCCGCAATTTAATGCACCTGTGTTACGGCAACCGCCGCTTTGAGGTCTGCCCAGAATCCAGAACGGACGTCAACACGGTACCCGAGGCTGTACACCACGGTCTTCTGGCCGCCTCGGACCCGCAAACGCACCTCGGTAGAGCCCGGGTGCGCACGGAGAATCTCTTTGAGTTGCAGGACCGCCTCAGTGTTGACTTTGCTCTCCGGGATCTCCAAGTGAATGGGAGCATTCTCCCCGATGTTGGTGAGATCGGGCACCATCATCTCCATCCCGACGAGTCTCGGGACGTCCTCCCGCTTGTCGAGACGTCCCTTGACGAACACGACTACGTCCTCGGCGAGTTGTGCGGAGATCAGCTGATACGTGGCCGGAAAGAACATGCAGTCAATGGAGCCGGCCAGATCCTCGACGGTGGCGATGGCCCATGCGTTGCCCTGTTTGGTCATCTTCCGCTGGAGCCCCGAGATGATGCCGCCGATGGTGACGACCGCACCGTCGGCGTAGTCACCGCCGGTGAGTTGAGCGATTCCCGCGTCGGCCTTGTCAGCGAGGAGGTACTCCATACCATCGAGAGGGTGGGAGGAGACGTACAGGCCGAGCATCTCCCGCTCCTGAGCCAACAAATAGGACTTGTCCCACTCCTGGGTGGAGAAGGTCACATCAAGGCCGAAGCCGGGCTCGACACCGCCGTCGCCCCCCATGGAGCCGAAAAGGTCGAACTGTCCCTCGGCCTCTTTGCGTTTGAGTGCCACGACGTTGTCGATGAGTGGCTCGAACTGCTCGATGAGGCCCTTGCGGGCGTGCTTCATATCATCGAACGCGCCGGCCTTGATCAACGACTCGACTGTGCGTTTGTTGCAGGCTGTGACATCCACCTTGTCGAGAAAGTCCGTGAAGCTGTTGTACTTCCCCTTTGCGTTGCGTGACTTGATGATGGATTCGACGACGTTCTGGCCCACGTTGCGCACCGCAGTCAGCCCGAAGCGGATCTGGTCATCGCCGTCCGGGGTGAAGTTGGCATCGGACTCGTTCACGTCGGGAGGGAACACCCGGATTCCCATGCGGCGGCACTCGTTCAAGTAGAGAGCCATCTTGTCCTTGTCGTCTCGCACCGACGTGAGCACTCCGGACATGTACTCGGCCGGAAAGTTCGCCTTCAGATAGGCCGTCCAGTACGACACGAGGGCGTACGCCGCGGCGTGGGCCTTGTTGAAGGCGTAGCCAGCGAAGGGGACCAGCACGTCCCACACGGCTTGGATCGCCTCGTCGGAGTATCCGCGTTCCCGGCAGCCCGCTTGGAAGGGGATGAACTCCTTGTCGAGCACCTCTTTCTTCTTCTTGCCCATGGCGCGGCGCAACAGGTCGGCCTGTCCGAGGGAGTAGCCGGCAAGGATCTGGGCGGCCTTCTGTACCTGCTCCTGGTAGACGACCAGGCCGTACGTGATACCCAGGACCTCCTTGAGCGGCTCCTCCACCTCGGGGTGAAGGGGGGTGATCTCCTGCTGGCCGTTCTTGCGAAGCGCGTAGTTGGTGTGGGAGTTCATGGCCATCGGGCCTGGCCGGTACAGGGCCGTGACGGCCGTGATGTCCTCGAAGTGGTCGGGCTTCATCAGGCGGAACAGCGAGCGCATGGCATTGCCGTCGAACTGGAAGACACCGAGGGTGTCGCCGCGACCCAGCATTTTGAACGTCTTGTCGTCGTCCAACGGCAGGTCCAGCAGGTTGAGGTCCAAGCCCTTGTTCTTCTTGATGAGCTTGACGGCGTCGTCCATGATCGTGAGGTTGCGCAGACCGAGGAAGTCCATCTTCAGCAGGCCGAGCGACTCACAGCTCGGGTAGTCCCACTGCGTGATGGTCACGCCGTCGGTGTGCCTGACCCAGACGGGCACGTGGTCGGTGATGGTCTCGCTGGACATGATCACGCCGGCGGCGTGGACGCCCATCTGACGCACCAGGCCCTCGACGCCCTTGGCGGTGTCGATGACCTTCTTCACGTCCGGCTCGTTCTCGTACATCCCGCGGACCTCGCCCGCCTCCGAGTAGCGGGGGTGGCTGGGATCGGTGATGCCGGACAGCTCGATGCCTTTGCCCCCCACGTCGGCGGGCATGGCCTTGGTGATGCGGTCGCCCATCGCGTACGGATAGCCGAGCACGCGCGCGGAGTCCTTGATCGCGTTCTTGGCCTTGATGGTGCCGTAGGTCCCGATTTGGGCGACCTTGTCGGCGCCGTACTTCTCCGTCACGTACCTGATCACCTCGACGCGCCGGCGCTCGTCGAAGTCGATGTCGACGTCGGGCATCGAGATACGCTCGGGGTTGAGGAACCGCTCGAAGATCAGGCCGTGCTCGATCGGGTCGAGGTCGGTGATACCCAAGGCGTACGAAACGAGGGAACCAGCAGCCGAGCCACGCCCGGGGCCGACGGAAATGCCCTGGTTCTTGGCCCACATGATGAAGTCGGCGACCACGAGGAAGTAGCCCGGGAACCCCATCTGGATGATGACGTCCATCTCGTACTCGACCAGCTTCTGGTATTGCTCGTCCCACCCCCCGGGGAAGCGGCGCGCCATGCCGCGGCGGACCTCCTCCTGGAACCAGGTGACCTCGGTGTAGCCCTCGGGGATGTCGAACTTGGGCATGAGGTCGCGCTTTTCGAACATGCCCGTGGTGTCGATCTGCTCGGCCACCAGCAGGGTGTTGCGGCAGCCCTCCTGCCAGGCGTCCGAGGAGTCGATGGCGTACATCTCGTCCGTGGACTTCAGGTAGTAGCCCGTGCCGTCGAACTTGAAGCGGTCGGGGTCGGAGAGGTTCTTGCCGGTCTGGATGCACAGCAGCGCGTCATGGGCGGTCGCCTCCTGCGCGTACGTGTAGTGCGAGTCGTTGGTGACCAGCGGGGGGATGCCGAGCTTCTTGCCGATCTCCAGGAGGCCGTCACGGACCCGGCGCTCGATGTCGATCCCGTGGTCCATCAACTCCAGGAAGTAGCGGTCCTTGCCGAAGATCTCCTGGTACTCGGCGGCCGACTTCAGCGCCTCGTCGTACTGGCCGAGGCGCAGCCGGGTCTGTAGTTCGCCGGACGGACAGCCGGTGGAGGCGATCAGGCCCTCCGACCACTTCGCGATGGTCTCCTTGTCCATGCGGGGCCACTTCTGCAGCCAGCCCTCCGCGTAGGCGTCCGAGGAGAGCCGGAACAGGTTGTGCAGACCCGTCTTGTTCGCCGCCCAGATCGTCTTGTGGGTGTAACCACCGGAACCGGAGACGTCGTCCCGCTTCTGGTGCGGCTGGCCCCACTGGATCTTGCGCTTGTTGCGCCGTGACTCCGGGGCGACGTACGCCTCGATGCCGATGATCGGGGTGACCCCGGCCTTCTTCGCGGTATGGAAGAAGTCGTACGCCCCGTGGAGGTTGCCGTGGTCGGACATGGCGATGTGGGTCATGCCCATCTCGTTGCAGGCGTTGAACATGTCCTTGAGCCGCGCGGCACCGTCCAGCAGCGAGTACTGGGTGTGGACGTGCAGATGCGTGAACGACCGAGACACGAGGCTCCTGTGGCGGTTGGCGACTGCGGCGGGCAGCACCATACCCCAACGATGAACGATCGTTCAGAACGAGCGTTCATCGACCGATCAGTATCAGCCGTTCAGAGCCGGAATCCGCCGCTTGCATCGATCACCTGGCCCGTGATCCACCTCCCGTCGTGCGAGACCAGCAAGGCCACGACATCCGCAACGTCCTCGACGGTCCCTGGCCGGCCCAGTGCGGTGTTGGCCGACGCGAATGACTGCCCTTCGGGCTCATGCAGCCATGCGGCGTTGACGTCTGTATCAGTGATCCCTGGAGAGACCGCGTTGACCGTGATGCGCCGGCGCCCCAACTGCGCCGCCAACACCCGGGTCATCACATCCAGAGCACCCTTGCTCATGGAGTAGGCGACAGCTTCGGGCACGGGCACGCGTGTGAGCACGGACGAGACATTCACGATGCGACCGCCGTCACGAAGCCGGTCGATCGCTTCACGGCAGGCGAGAAAGGGACCCCGCGCGTTCACCGCGAAGATTGCGTCGAAGTCATCCGGACGCGTCTGATCAATCGGAAGCTCGCCGGGGATACCGGCGTTGTTGACCAGTACGTCGAGGTACCGCCCACCGTGCTGCCGTCCGAAGCGATCGTCGAGTGCCGCGAACAACTCCGCAATGGCCTGAGGATCCCCCAAGTCGGCGCGGAGGCAGACAGCAGTGCCGCCGAGATCGTCGACGATCGCGCGGACCACTTCAAGCGCGGCCGATTCCTTGCGCACATAGTTGATCACGACGGTGAACTTCTCACGGGCCAAGCGCAGGGCGATCGATCTGCCGATGCCTCGGCTCCCTCCAGTGACCAGTGCAACCCGGTCGGCGCCCATCACGACTCCGCCTGGCCGTCCGTCACTCGAGAAAGCTCGGCGGAGCTCTCCGACACGAACCGACTGATCTCCTTCGAGACGGCCGTTCGATGATCCGCCAGGTAGAAATGGCCTCCCGGAAATGTCCGCTGCTGGAAGACGCCGGTGGTGTGTGCCCTCCACGCCGAGGCTTCCCGGTCAGTCACCTGTGGATCGCGGTCTCCCGCCAGGCAGAGGATCGGAAGATCCACAACTGCGGACGGCGCGGGGCGATACAGTTCGATCGCACGGTAGTCGTTGCGGATCGCAGGCAGGATCATCCGCACGATCTCCGGATCCTCGAGAAGCCGGGCGCTGGTGCCGTCGAGCTTCGCCACCGCGGCCAGGACCTGCCGGTCCGTGCCTCGGTGGACGTTCTCTTCCCGGGTGGTTGACGGAGCCCGTCGCCCCGAGACGATCAACTGCCGTGACGGGTCCGAGGGCCGCGTATCGAGCCGTCGCGCCACCTCGAAGGCGACCGCCGCCCCCATGCTGTGACCGAAGAGCGCCAGCGGTGCTGCGCGCAGAGGTCCCAGGTTCCGCACTATGCGTTCGGCCAGTTCTTCCACGGACTCGACGAACGGCTCATGCCGCCGATCCTGCCTGCCGGGGTACTGAGCCGCCCAGACACCCAGGCTGCCGGGAAGATGCTCCGCGAAGGGGTGGAAGTACGTGGCCGAGCCTCCCGCATGAGGGAAGAAGAGCACATGACGTGAGGATTGAGAGGTCTCCCGCAGGCTCCGGAGCCAAGGGTTCGCGGTCGTCGTGGTCATCGTCACTCCTGCGTTCACGCCAAAGGCGACCCGCTCGATGCACCGTTCACCCGGGAAGCCGCCTTCACACGGCAGGCGTCCGCGGATGCGCAGGTCAACCAACCGGCTGTCTATACGTCGTTACATCGTTCGATCGGTCCCCGTTGAGCCTATGTTCGACCCCACCACTCGCAGAAGCACCACAAATAAGCCACGGCGACGACTGGACAGCGGTGCCGCTGCACAGACCGCCCGGCACCCCATCACAGCCAGTCGACCCGAATCGCCCTGATGCAGTCCGCGGAGCACTGTGGTATCGCGCGCGCCATAAAGTCGAAATAGCTTTCCGAGGCGTGATGAGAGAATTTCAGCCAAGCCTCACACCGACGGCTGGGACAGCAGGTGATATCGGAACCCACTCACTCCGGTAAGCGCTTGAAAAGGGGCTACCTGACGGGTACAACAGAGCGAGGAACCCACCTAGGGCGAAGCATGCCTCCATCCCCGCATTTCAGTAAAGTCGAGGCAAACACAAGACAAAGGTGAGGATCGGGTATTGGCCGGGAACCACGTCTCCAGGAACCTTGATCAGCACGGTTATGAGCAGACCAAGGGGCAAGCAGTAGCCGTGATCGGCATGTCCTGCAGGTTCCCGAGATGCGATGACAAGCGATCCTTCTGGACTCTTCTAAGTTCCGGAGAAATCGTCAGCGATCGCATTCGTGAGAACCGTTGGGATGCAAACTTCGTAAGTTCTCTCACGAGTGCCGAGAAATCTGCAATTCAGCGCGGCGCTTTCCTTGATGACGTCGCAGGATTCGATGCCGACTTCTTCGGTATATCACCAGCCGAAGCCGCCATGATGGATCCGCAGCAGCGGTTGCTCCTCGAGCTCGGTTGGGAGGCGCTGGAAGACGCGGGCATCACGGACCGCATGGTGGCTGGCACTCGCACCGGCGTCTTTGTCGGGGTCGGCAGCGACGACTACGCGACTCTCGTCGGCGGGAGCGGGCCGAGCGGCATCACACCTCATACCTTCACCGGGTCTCTGCGGAGCGTGGTTGCCAATCGTGTGTCGTACTTCCTCGGCTTGAACGGCCCCAGCATGGTCGTGGACGCCGGCCAGGCGTCATCTCTGGTAGCCGTGCATCTCGCCGCGGAGAGCCTGCGCTCAGGTGATTCCGACCTCGCGATTGCCGGCGGCGTCACGATCCGGCTCACTCCTCAGCACACCCTTGCTGCCTACCGGTTCGGTGCCCTCTCCCCTGACGGCCACTGCCATGTGTTCGATGCTCGGGCCAACGGCTTCGCGCCCGGGGAAGGCGGTGGCACCGTCATCCTCAAGCGGCTGGAGGACGCGCTGACCGATGGGGACGACATCTATTGCGTCATCCGAGGCAGCGCGGTCAACAACGACGGCGGCGGTAGTCAGTTCGCCACTCCGTCCGCCGAGGCCCAGGCGGAGGTGATCCGGGCAGCACACGAGCGTGCCAGGATCAATCCGGAAAGCATCGGTTACGTCGAACTCCACGGCACAGGTACGCGAGCGGGAGATCCCGTCGAGGCTTTGGCACTCGGCTCGGTGATCGGGGCCGCGCGCCGGAGGGCCAGCCCTCTTCGCGTGGGATCAGTGAAGTCCAACATAGGCCACTTGGAGGCCGCCGCTGGGATCGCCGGTTTCATCAAGACGGCGTTGTGTGTGCGGCGCGGTGTGCTCGTGCCGAACGCCGGCTTCCGTGCGCCCAATCCGGAGATCGACTTCGCCGGTCTCAACCTCGGCGTCCAGACGTCCGTGGAGGAAATCGCCACGTCCGCCGTCAGTGAAATGGGGTTCGGAGTCAGTTCGTTCGGGATTGGCGGCACCAACTGCCACGTCGTACTGGCGGCCTCGCCCACACGACAGAGTCAGTCAGACCCTGACGAGGGAGAGGATTCCGACGCGCTCGTACCACTGCTCCTGTCCGCGGCGGCCCCATCGGCTCTTAGGCAGCAAGCGGCACGCCTTTCCGAGGCGCTGCGTCGGGACGGGCTTTCCGAATCGGGCCGGGGGCCGCGTGCGGGCGGGGCTCCCAGTCCTGTCGAAGTGAGTTCGGCGCTGAGGACACGGCGGTCGGCCCTGGACCACAGAGCCGTCGTCTTCGGCGCGACCCGCTCCGACATCTCCGGGGCGTTGGAGGGGCTGGACGCGCTGGCAGCGGGCGAGCCTTCGTCGCTGGTGGTGACAGGGCGAGTGAGCGAGTCTTCGGCAGGTCCGGTGTTTGTGTTTCCGGGTCAGGGAGCGCAGTGGCCCGGCATGGGCGCACAACTCCTGGACACCTCACCCGTCTTCCGCCAGGCCATCACCGA
>NZ_JBEPAP010000108.1:0-18358 GCF_040298665.1 Streptomyces sp. NPDC001508 | reverse complement strand
TACCGACGAGGAACGCGCCGACCGCGGCGGAGACTTGGAGTTGCTGTGCGACTCCGGCGATCAGCAGGGTCAGCCCCAGCACCACCAGCAACAGCTTCTCCGGGTCGTCGCTGGAGACCAAACGGGAGATGTGCCGCCCGTAGCGCACCGCGAGGAGCAGTACCAGCCCGGCGACCCCGAGGGCGATGGCCAGCGTGACGCTGCCCGCCGCCAGCCCGGTGCCGGCGAGCAGGGCGGTGAGGATCGGCAGGTAGACCGCCATGGAGAGGTCTTCCAGGACCAGGATGCTCAGGATCACCGGGGTCTCGCGGTTGCCGAGCCGCCCCAGGTCGCCGAGCACCTTGGCGATCACCCCGGAGGAGGAGATCCAGGTCACCCCGGCGAGGACCACGGCGGCCACCGGGCCCCAGCCGAGCAGCAGCGCCATCACCGCGCCGGGCAGCGCGTTCAGTGCCGCGTCCACCAGACCGGCCGGGTACTGCGTCT
Organism: Streptomyces sp. NPDC001508; assembly: GCF_040298665.1. Lineage (NCBI taxonomy): Bacteria > Bacillati > Actinomycetota > Actinomycetes > Kitasatosporales > Streptomycetaceae > Streptomyces > Streptomyces sp. NPDC001508. Next base: position 17,872 of record NZ_JBEPAP010000108.1, on the reverse strand, counting down.
TGAGGTTGGAGACCAGATCGCTCGCCGTGTACTCCAGGCCGAGCATGAGCAGCAGCAGGATCACACCGATCTCGGCGCCGGTGGCGACGAACTCCTCACTGGCGTCCAGCGGCAGCAGCCCGCCCTCGCCGAAGGCCAGACCGGCGAGCAGGTACAGGGGGATCGGTGAGAACTGGAGCCGCCCGGCGAAGCGGCCCAGGAGACCGAGGCCGAGCAGGACCGCGCCGAACTCGATCAGGAAGATCGCGGAGGAGTGCACAGACCGTCACTCCCGACCGAGGATCTCGGCTGCCGCGTCCACGCCCTCACGGGTGCCGATCACGATCAGGGTGTCGCCGCCGGCCAGCCGGAAGTCCGGGCCGGGCGAGGGGATCGCCTCGGCCCGGCGCATCACCGCCACGATGGACACGCCGGTCTCCGTCCGCATCCGGGTCTCGCCCAGCAGCCGCCCGTTCCAGTGGGACGTGGCGGACAGTTCGACCCGCTCGGCGACCAGGCCCAGCTCGGTCGTCGACAGCAGACTCGGGCTGTGGTGCTTGGGCATCAGCGCGTCGATGAGCGCGTCCGCCTCACCGGAGGCCAGCCGAACCGACAGGGCGCAGGCGTCCGGGTCGTCCTCGCGGTACGCGCTCAGCGTCCGGGAACCGTCACGGTGGGCCACCACAGACAGACGCCGCTGCTCCCGCGTGGTCAGGTCGTAGCGCACTCCGATGCCCGGCAACGGCGTACTGCTCATGCGTGCGGCGCCCACTGCGGTCCCCCTGTCTGGTTTGACTGTTCCTTTACAAAACGGTTGGTGACACTCTAACGAGCGTCCCGGTACCAGCCGACGGAGCCTGTCGGGCACCGCCCTCCGCCGGCACCGGGCAGGACCGGAAGGAACGTCAGCATGATCGAGTGGGTGTCATTCCGCTCAGGGGCCACCCCCGTGCCCGAGCCCGTCGCGACGCCGCTGGTGTGGGCCGGGGCCGTCGGTGGCGCATCGGTACTCGTGGCACTCCTCAACCACCTGGTGGGCCCGTACCGGCCCACGCTCGCGCTGACCGTGCTGTCCCTGCTGGCCGCGCTGCTCGGGCTGTGCGCCCGTTTCGTGGCGGCGCCCGGCACCGCCCTGCTGTGCTGGCTGCTCCTCAACGGCTTCGGGATTCCCCCGGCGGGCACCCTGTCCTGGGCCCTCCACCGTGACGGGTTCTGGCTCACATGCCTGTTCGGCGCCACGCTCGTGGGCACGGTGCTCGCCCGCCTGGTCAACGCCCACGCCGCCTATCGACGGCTCAGCACCGTGACGGGCACACCACCGCCCGAGACCTACGACGACGGCCGTAACGGCTAGTCGCTCCGCGGGGCGCTCTGCGGGTTGAGCCGTTCCGCGGTGTCGGTCGGGTGCGGCGTCGTCGCGGCTGGTCGCGCAGTGCCCCGCGCTCCTTCGGAGCGTGTGTCGGTGGTACGTGGTCGGGTGCGGCGTCGCTGTGGCTGGGCGCGCAGCTCTCCGCGCTCCTTTGGGGCGCTGTCCGTGCCGTTCGCTGGGCGAGCGATCGGAGTTTGGCGGCAAGGGACGTGGTGCGGTGTCGGTCGGGTGCGGCAGGGTCGTGGCTGGGCGCGCGATTCCCCGCGCTCCTTTGGGGGGCGCAGCTCTCCGCGCTCCTTTGGGGCGTATCTGTGGGGGAGGAGTCAGGTTGGGGGGTCGGTGAAGGTCTTCAGGATGTGGTCCGCGGCCAGGGTCGCCGTCAACGAGCCGTCCCTGACGCGCTGTTCCAGCTCGGGCGCGATGGCGCGGACCGCCGGGTCGGCGTACAGCCGGCCCAGCAGTTCGTCGCGGACCATGGACCAGGTCCAGCCGACCTGCTGGTCGCGTCGCTTGGCGGTGAGCCGGCCGGTGGACTCCAGCAGCGCACGATGCTGTTCGAGCCGCTGCCACACCGTGTCGAGCCCGGTCGCCTCCCGCGCGCTGCAACTGAGCACGGGCGGCGTCCATGCCGCGTCCCTGCCGTGCATCAGCCGCAGCGCGCCCGCCAGTTCCCGCGCCGCCGCCCGGGCGTCGCGCTCGTGCGGGCCGTCCGCCTTGTTGACGGCGATCACGTCGGCCAGTTCCAGGACGCCCTTCTTGATGCCCTGCAACTGGTCGCCGGTGCGGGCCAGGGTGAGCAGCAGGAAGGAGTCGACCATGTCGGCGACCGCGGTCTCCGACTGGCCGACGCCGACGGTCTCCACGAGGACCACGTCGTAGCCCGCCGCCTCCATCACCACGATCGACTCGCGGGTCGCCCTGGCCACCCCGCCGAGCGTGCCCGCGCTGGGGGAGGGCCGCACGAACGCCGCCGGGTCCACGGCCAGCCGCTCCATGCGGGTCTTGTCCCCGAGGATGGAGCCGCCGGTGCGGGTCGAGGACGGATCGACGGCGAGCACCGCCACCCGGTGCCCCAGCGAGGTCAGCAGCGTGCCGAACGCGTCGATGAACGTGGACTTGCCCACGCCCGGCACCCCGCTCACGCCGATCCGCCGGGCCCGGCCGCCGTGCGGAAGCAGCTCGGTGAGCAACTCCTGCGCCAGCGCCCGGTGGTGCGGCCGGGTGGACTCCACGAGGGTGATCGCGCGGGCCACGATCGCCCGCCGCCCGTCGAGCACGCCCTTCACATACGTGTCGAGATCGATCGCCGCCATGGCGCCCTACAGTTCGTGGCCGAGGTCGGCCGACAGCCGCTTCACCAGGTCGTACGCGGCGTCCGGGATCACCGTGCCGGGCGGGAACACGGCCGTGGCACCCATCTCCAGCAGGGCCGGCACGTCCTGTGGCGGGATCACCCCGCCGACCACCACCATGATGTCCTCCCGGCCCTCCGCGGCCAGCCGCTCGCGCAGCGCCGGCACGAGGGTGAGATGCCCGGCGGCCAGCGAGGACACCCCGACCACATGCACGTCCGCCTCGACCGCCTGGCGGGCCACCTCGGCCGGGGTCTGGAACAGCGGGCCGACATCGACGTCGAAACCCAGGTCGGCGAAGGCGGTCGCGATCACCTTCTGGCCGCGGTCATGGCCGTCCTGGCCCATCTTGGCGACCAGGATGCGCGGCCGGCGCCCCTCGGCCTCGGCGAAGGCGTCCACCAGGGCGCGGGTGCGGTCCACCGAGGGGGACTGGCCTGCTTCGTTGCGGTACACGCCGGAGATCGTACGGATCTGGCCCGCGTGCCGGCCGTACACCTTCTCCAGGGCGTCGGAGATCTCCCCGACGGTGGCCTGGGCGCGGGCCGCGTGCACGGCCAGCTCCAGCAGGTTGCCGTCGCCGTCGGCGGCCCGGGTGAGCGCGTCCAGCGCGTCCCGGCACGCGGTCTCGTCCCGCTCCGCGCGCAGCCTGCGCAGCTTGGCGATCTGCTGGGCGCGCACGGCGGAGTTGTCGACCTTCAGCACCTCGATCTGCTCGTCGCTGCCGACCCGGTACGTGTTGACGCCGATCACCGGCTGCCGCCCGGAGTCGATGCGGGCCTGTGTGCGGGCCGCGGCCTCCTCCACCCGCAGTTTGGGGATGCCGGCGTCGATGGCCTGCGCCATGCCGCCCGCCCGCTCGACCTCCTCGATGTGCTGCCACGCCTTGCGGGCCAGGTCGTACGTCAGCCTCTCGACGTAGGCACTGCCGCCCCAGGGGTCGATGACCCGGGTGGTGCCGGACTCCTGCTGGATGAGCAGCTGGGTGTTGCGGGCGATGCGCGCGGAGAAGTCGGTGGGCAGGGCGAGGGCCTCGTCGAGCGCGTTGGTGTGCAGGGACTGGGTGTGGCCCTGGGTGGCCGCCATCGCCTCCACACAGGTGCGGGTGACGTTGTTGAACACGTCCTGCGCGGTCAGTGACCAGCCCGAGGTCTGAGAATGTGTGCGCAGGGACAGCGACTTGGTGTTCTTCGGCTCGAACCGTGACACCAGCCTGGCCCACAGCAGGCGCGCGGCCCGCAGCTTGGCGATCTCCATGAAGAAGTTCATGCCGATCGCCCAGAAGAACGAGAGCCGGGGCGCGAACGCGTCCACGTCCAGGCCCGCTTCCCGGCCCGCGCGGATGTACTCCACGCCGTCCGCGAGCGTGTACGCCAGCTCCAGGTCGGCCGTCGCGCCCGCCTCCTGGATGTGGTAGCCGGAGATGGAGATCGAGTTGTAGCGGGGCATCCGCTGGGAGGTGAAGGCGAAGATGTCGGAGATGATCCGCATCGACGGCTTCGGCGGATAGATGTATGTGTTGCGGACCATGAACTCCTTGAGGATGTCGTTCTGGATGGTCCCGGCCAGCTTCTCGGGCGGCACACCCTGTTCCCCGGCCGCCACGATGTACAGCGCGAGCACCGGCAGCACGGCGCCGTTCATCGTCATCGACACGGTCATCCGGTCCAGCGGAATGCCGTCGAACAGCTGCCGCATGTCGTAGATCGAGTCGATGGCCACGCCCGCCATGCCGACGTCGCCGGTCACCCGCGGGTGGTCGCTGTCGTAGCCGCGGTGCGTGGGCAGGTCGAAGGCGACCGACAGGCCCTTCTGACCGGCCGCCAGATTGCGCCGGTAGAACGCGTTGGACTCCTCGGCGGTGGAGAAACCCGCGTACTGGCGGATCGTCCAGGGCTGGTTGACGTACATCGTCGGGTACGGGCCGCGCAGATACGGCGCGATACCCGGATAAGTGTCGAGGAAGTCCAGGCCCTCCAGGTCACGGCCGGTGTACAGCGGTTTGACGCCGATGCCCTCCGGGGTCTCCCACAGCGGCTCCGTGCCCCCGGTGGCCCGCCGCACGGCCGTACGCCACTCGGTGTCGCCGCCCGCCGGGTCGGGGCCGCCCAGATCGATGCCGGAGAAGTCGGGGATTCCCATCAGGACACTCCCATGCGGTCGAGGGTCGCGGACAGGACGGCGACGGCGTCACAGCCCGCGAACACATACGAGTCGACGCCGACGTACCCGGCGGGCCGGCCCGCCAGGGACACGTGCCGGGCACCGGCCGCCCGCAGGTCCGCTGCGGTCTGCTCGGCCTGTTCCGCGTAGAGCGCGTCACTGGAGCACAGCACGGCCTCGGTGGCCCCGCTGTCCGCGAAGCCGCCCTCGGTGACCGGTTCGACGCCGCCCGCCTGGAAGAGGTTCGCGGCGAACGCGGCGCGAGCGGTGTGCGCGGCGGCCGGGCCGATCGTGGCGAGGAAGATCCGCGGCCGGTCGCCGGTCGCCGCCAGATGGGCGTCGGAGCGGGCGCGCAGCGCCTCGAACGCCTCGTCGCGCCGGACCCGCGGCAGCCCCCCGGACGGCGGCTCGGGCGCGGGCTCGCGGGTCACGGGCTGCTCCGCCAGATACGGGAACTCGCTGACGCCGGTGATGGGTTCGCGCCGGGTGGCGAGCCGCGCCGTGCGCTCCCGCCAGGTCTTCGCCAGGTCCGCGCGCAGACGGCCCGAGCGCAGCACGGCCGCCTGGCCGCCGGCCCGCTCGATCGACCGGAAGAACTCCCAGCCCGCCCGGGCGAGTTCATCGGTCAGCCGCTCCACGTACCAGGAGCCGCCCGCCGGGTCGATCACCCGGGCCAGATGCGACTCCTCCACCAGGATCGTCGAGGTGTTGCGGGCGATGCGGCGGGCGAAAGCGTCCGGCAGGCCCAGCGCGTGGTCGAACGGCAGCACGGTCACCGCGTCGGCGCCGCCGACCCCCGCGGCCAGGGTCGCCACGGTCGCCCTGAGCATGTTCACCCACGGGTCGCGACGGGTCACCATGACCGGCGACGTCACGGCGTGCTGGAGCTGCGCGCCCGCGTCGGGCGCCCCGCAGACCTCGGCGACCCGCGCCCACAGCCGGCGCGCCGCGCGCAGCTTGGCGACGGTCAGGAACTGGTCGGCGGTGGCCGCGTACCGGAACTCCAGCTGGGCGCAGGACTGTTCGACGGTCAGCCCGGCCCCGGTCAGTTCCCGCAGATAGGCGACGCCGGTGGCGAGCGCGGCGCCGAGTTCCTGCGCGGCGGAGCCGCCGGCCTCGTGGTACGGCAGCGCGTCCACGGTCAGCGCCCGCAGCCCCGGGTATGCGTCGGCGCAGCGCTCGGCGAGCGCCGCGACCGGGGCGATGTCCTGCCCATCCCCGGTGCGGGCCTCGTGTCCGAGCGGGTCGGCGCCGAGGTTGCCGCGCGCCGCCTCGGGGGCGACACCCCGCTCCTCGTACAGCCCCAGCAGCTCCCGGGCGGCGGCCTCGACGTCCCGGCCCGCGTCCAGGACGACCGGCGCCAGATCGAGGTGGACGCCATCGAGCGCGCGGCGCAGCCCGGAGACCGGGATGCCGCCCGCGCCCACGAGCAGCCAGAGCGAGGTGGCGCCGTTCTCCAGGTCGGTGAGGACCGCGCCGTCGGCGAGCGCCGCGTGCCGCTGCCGTACGTCCCAGCCGGCCACGGTGTTGCCCTCCGGGCGACCGCCGCGGACGAACGGGGCGAAGCCGGGCAGGCCGGGCTCGGGTGCGGTGTCGCGCGCGGTGTACAGGGGGCGGGTGCGCAGCCCGTCCTCCAGCGTCGTGGACAGGGCGTCCTCCGCTGCCGCACCGGAGACTTCCTGGCCCGACTTGCGCAGCACACCCTCGACCAGGCGTTGCCACTGCTCGTGTGTCGCGTCAGGGAACTCGGCGGCCAGGGAGAGCCCGTCGTCAGGCAGGACCGTCATGTTCGGATGCTAGGCCAGCCCGCTCGCACGGCAGTGGAGTACGCGCTGTGACGTTTCCCTCCTCGTTGCTGTGAGCTGTGCCTCCCTCGGGCTCCGCGCGGGCTTCTCCGGGCGCGCCGGAGGGCGGGGGACCGCGCGTCGGCCGGTCAGCGGGTGCCGTCCGCGAGTCCGGGCAGCAGGCCGAGCACGGCCGCGCGCTGGGCCGGTCCGACGAACTCGGCCAGCGCGTCCTTGACCGCCTCGGCGAGCAGCCCGGAGGACTCCCGCAGCAGGCGCCGTGCCTTGTCGGTCAGGGCGACCTCCACGCCCCGCTTGTCGCCGCAGACGGCTCTGCGGGCGACCAGGCCCGGCCGCTGGAGGCAGGCGATCTGGTAGGTGAGCCGGGTCTTGGGGCGGCCGAGCAGTTCGGCGATCCGGGTCATGCGCAGGCCGCCCTGCGGCTGTTCGGCCAGCAGGCACAGGATCAGGAACTCGTCGTGCGAGACGTCCAGGGTCTGTTTCACCACGGACCGCAGCCGCTGCTCCGCCGCCGCGGTCGCGGCCAGCAGCAGCATCCAGGCGCGCAACTCGTCGGGGAGCAGTCCGTTCCCCTCCGCGGAGGGGCATTTGGGCTGGTCGGCGGGGGGTCGGGGGTGGGCGGCCATAGGGGTGAGTCTACCTGTTGTCCAAATTTGGATCGTGGGCTAGCGTTGGCCCCCAGCTCATCCAAATTTGGACCACCCAGATTTGAACCACCAACCCGAAACCGTCATCGAAGGAGCACGACCATGACCGTCGCCGTGGAAACGGGTCTCTGGCAGGTCGACCCTGCCGCCTCCGCCGTCACCCTGCGGCACAAGACCTTCTGGGGCCTGGTCACCGTCAAGGGCACCTTCGCCGCGGTCGCCGGCCAGGGCGAGGTCCGGCCCGACGGCTCCGCCACCGGCACCGTGACCCTGGGCGCCGCCTCCCTGGACACCAAGCACGCCAAGCGCGACGCCCATCTGCGCTCGGCCCACTTCTTCGACGCCGACAACCACCCGGAGATCACCTTCACCGTGCAGGGCGCCGAACTCCGCGACGGCGACACCGCGCAGGTCACCGGACAGCTGACGGTCCGGGGCATCAGCCGTCCGCAGACGGTGACCGCGCGGCTCGTGGAGGCCGGTGCCGGCGGGCTCACGCTGGAGGCCGAGTTCACGGTGGACCGGGAGCAGTTCGGACTGGGCTGGAACCAACTCGGCATGATCCGCGGCCTGACGACGGTGACCACCGCCCTCCGCTTCACCCACACACCCTCCTGAACACCGCCGCGGCGGCCGGGTGGCGTCACTGTGCAGCGGTGCTGCCTGTCCCGGGGGAGGCGGATCTGCCGCGACCGCCGACCGCCGATGGGGCCGCTGGCCGCCGACGGGGGCTGCCGACCGCCGACGGGGCCGCCGGGCCCCGCTCCGCTGCCGCTCGCGCGGCGGCCGTGAGTTGGGCGTCGGCCCTGACCCGCCGGTCTTCGGCTCGGCCGTCGCGCGCGCCGGCTTCGAGTTGGGTGCCGGACGGGACGTCGGGCCTGGGCTCGGTCTCCGGTTGCTCGGCGGCTCTGACTTGGGCGTTGGTTTGGGCCGTCGGGGCCGGGACCGGTCTTCGCTCGTAACGCGCAGCTGAACTGGTCGCCGGCTGTCGCTCCCCGGCCCCGGCTCGGACTTCGGTTGCGTGGCGGCTCTGCGTTGGGGGTCAGCCCGGGGTGTTGGGGGCGCGCAGGTGTACGTCCTGGCTTGACAGGGTCTGGGGGGTGGCCGTGAAGGCGCGTAGGCGGATTCGTGTGTGCGGGCCGGGGACGGTGAAGCGGCCCTTGGGCGGGCGGAGTTCCAGGGTCGCCGTGCCGTGGGCTGGAATCGTCGCCGGACCGCGTACGAGGGACCAGTACCGGTTCATGCCCTGCCCCGTGGTGAGCGTGAAGTACGGGGTGAGCGCGTCGCCCGCCGAGTTCGTCACCCGCAGGGTGAGCGCCGAGACCACGCCCGCCGAGGCGTGCCGCACCGAGGCGACCCGCATGCGCAGCGGCGGTGTGCCGGTCACCGCCAGGGCCGCGCTCAGCAGCGCCGGGAAGACCAGCAGCGCGCTCACGGCGATCAGCGCGGGCCGACGGCGCACCCCCGTCAGCGGCCGGGGCCGCGGCTGCCAGGCGTGCTCGAACTCCGCGGGTGGGGCGGTGACCGCAGCCGCCAGCCACAGCGGGGTCATCATCAGGTAGTAGCCGTCCTGGGAGCGGGTCGCCAGATAGAAGGCGCACCAGGGCAGCACGGTCGCCGCGGGACCCAGCCGCCGGACGAACAGCACGAACAGCGCGAGGAACGCGGCCGCAAGGAGCATGCTCGCGTGCGCGTACCAGTCCAGGCGGTCGCTGCCGTCGGTGAAGTACAGCGAGACGCCCACCAGGCCCTGGCCGTGCAGCACCGCACCCTGCGTGAGCGGCAACGCGATCCCGTCCAGCCAGCGGCCCGGCTGCCGCACCAGGAAGTACGTGTTGATCAGCAGCCAGGTGGTGGCCGCCACCCCGACCAGCCGCAGTATCACCAGCCCCGCCGCCCGGCCGCCCAGCTCACCGCGGCGCACGGCGTAGACGCCGGCCAGCAGGAACGGAGCTAGGAACCAGGGGAGTTGCTGGGCGGCGCAGGCCGCGCCCAGACAGGCGGCCCGGGCGATCCCGGCGGAGCCCAGCCGCCCGCCCCGCCCGATCCGCGGCCAGCGCACCACCACCGGCACCAGCAGGGCCAGCCCGATGATCGCCGGGTAGCCGAGCCGCGCGTACGTCGGCAGGAAGCCGAAGCCCATGCAGGCCATGGTCGCCGCCGACCGCCACGGCACGGGCAGCATCCGCCACAGCACGACCGCGCCCACGACGAGGGCTCCGGTGCTCACCGCCGTGGCGGGCGCGCCGCCATGGCCCAGCCACAGCAGCGGCGCGGTCAGCAGCGGGGCCAGCGGCGGATAGCCGTACGTCAGGTCGTAGCCGCCGCTGGTCGTCGGTGTCAGGGCCACGCCCTTCCCGGTGAACAGCCAGGGCCAGGGCTGCCCGTAGACGGAGTGCCCGGCGGCGAGTTCCCGGGCGGCCTGGGCGGTGAGGACCGCCTCGTCGCCGCCGCTGTGGTTCAGCGCCCAGGTGCACAGGACCAGCGTGACCGCCGTCACCAGCACCACCAGGTCGAGACGGGCCAGCGAGCGGGCCCGACGTACCGTCAGGGCCAGCACCCCGGTGACCAGGATGGCCGCGTAGCACACGGAGATGGCGGCCGCGAGGACCATGCGGTGCGTGGCCGCCTGCGTCCATACCGACCGGGTGCCGATGAACAGGCTCACATCGGCCAGGAGCGTGAGGACGCGGTGCCACTGCGCGGGAGTGCCGGGTTTCTCCCGGGCGGCGGACACCGCCGACTGCATCCGCATCCGCCGCCCGGGAGCCACCTGTTGTTTTTCTGCCAAGTGCACGACATGGCACCGTAGTCGCGGTCGGTGAGCGGGGCGTCGCGGGAGGCGAAGAGTCCGGTGTGAGGGCGGTAAGAACCGGGCGTATGCGTATATGTGCCCAAGATCTGTCGGCGGTGGGGTGGCCGGAGTCGGTCGCGCATCGTGTCGCTGTTGGGCCGAACGGGTGACTTGGCGTAAGAATTGGCCGGTGAAGGCATGGAACGCGAGTCAGATCGGGGGGAGCCGGTGAGCCGTTACGACGCCACCGACGAACAGTGGGAAGGGCTCGCCCAGGTCGTGCCGCTGCGGGGCCGGGACGCCTGGCCGTCCGCGGTGGGCCACCGCGCGCTGCCCGACGCGGAGACGGAGACCCGCCGCCGGTTCATGGTCCTGCGGATCAACGTGTTCGCGGACGCCCGCGAGGTCGCCGAGACCGTGATGGCCGGCATCCCCGTGCTGCTCGATCTCAGCAGCGCCGAGACCGATGTCGCCAAGCGCGTCCTCGACTTCAGTACCGGCGTTGTCTTCGGACTGGGCAGCGGTATGCATCGCGTCGACCGCAATGTGTTCCTGCTCACTCCGCCCGGCATCGAGGTCAGCGGACTCATGGCGGGCGCCGGCGTCTCGGGCGGCTGAGCCCGGTCCCCCGATCGTAGGAAGGTGCCACGGACGGAACGGTTCGCCTGGGCACCGGAGTCCTACGGTCCGGACATGGCCGAGCCCAGCGCGTCCCCCGCGCCCGTCCCGCCCCCCGCGAACCCCCGAACCGACAGCCCGACGCCGCCGGGCGCCCCCACGCCGTCGGGCGCCCCCACGCCGTCGGGCGCCCCCACGCCGTCGGGCGCCCCCACGCCGTCGGGCGCCCCCACGCCGCCGGGTTCCCGCGCACCCTCGGGTGTCCCCGCGCCCTCGGATTCCCGTACGTCGTCGGGCGCCCGCCCGGCCTCGGGCTCCCGCGTGCCGTCGGGTGCCGCCGTACCCTCGGGTTCCCGCGGACCCTCGGAGTCCGGTACGTCGTCGGGTTCCCGCGGACTCTTGGAGTCCGGTACGTCGTCGGGCGCCCCCGTACCCCCGGGTTCCCGCGGACCCTCGGGTTCCCGTACGTCCCCGGGGCCCTCCGCGTCCTCGGGTTCCCACATGCCGTCGGGCGCCCCCGCATCCTCGGTCTCCCGCGTACCCTCGGGTTCCCGTACGTCGTCGGGCGCCCGCCCATCCGCAGGGTCCCGCGCGTCCTCGGGTGCCCCCGCATCCCCGGGCTCCCGCGGACCCTCGGGGCGCCCGGTGTGGCCCGAGGGGACGGTCCGGCCGGGCCTGACCGAACTGCGGCTGTCCGCGTTCGCCGGCCACCGCCGTGCCGGGTTCCCGCTGGGGCCGCTCACCCTGCTCGCGGGACCCAGCGGGAGCGGCAAGACCACCGCGCTGCGGGCGTACGAGGCGCTGGCCCGGCTCGCCGGCGGCGCCCCGCTCGCGGACGTCTTCCCGGACCCGTCCGGCTGTGTGCCCGAGCGGGCGAGACCCGACGCCCAGCGCCGCCGCGGCTTCCGCATCGGATGCACCGCGGACGGTCCCGAGGGCCCGGTCCGCCTGGACGTCGCCGTCCAGGCGGAGCCCGAACTGCGCATCGTGGGTGAGCGGTTGACGGCGGGCGGGCGGGTCCTCCTGGAGACCGCGCTGCGCGACCCCGCGCGGCACGCCGTACAGGCCGCCTGGCACACGGCGGGCGCGGCCCCCGTCACCCGCGCCCCGCTCCCCGACGACCGCCTCGGTACCGCGCTGCTGCCGCTGCGCGTGGCCGGCAAGACCGACGGACAGCGTCAGGTGCTCGCCGCCGCGGAGCAGACCGTGGTCGCCCTGCGCTCCGTCTTCGCCTGTGATCCGCGGCCCGACCGGATGCGCGGGCCCGTCCCGCTGGGCTCCGGGCGGCTGCTGCCCGGCTGCGACAACCTCGCCGACGTCCTGTGGCGCACCCGGTCGGAGTGCGGGCGCCGGTACGCGCAGCTCGTCGCCGCGGTGCGCGAGGGCTGCCGCGGTCGGGTGACCGATGTGCTCGCGGAGCCGCTGGGCGACGGCACCGTACGGGCGCTGCTCGACCGGGGCGACGGCGTCCGCACCGCCGCCGGCCGGCTCGGCGACGGCGAACTCCGTTACATGGCGCTGGCTTTGGTGCTGCTCACCGGGCCGGGCGTGCTCGACGTCGACGCGCCCGGTGAGGTGCCCGACGCGATGCGCGGCCTCACCGTCCTCGCCGATGGCCTCGACCGGGCCCTGGACGGGCGTCAGCGCGGCGGACTGCTGCGGCTCGCGGCGCGGATGTGCGCGCTCGGGCACATCCGGTTCGTCGGGGCGGTGAGCGACGCGTCATGGGCCGCCGGGACGGACGGGGTCACGGTGGTGGCCATGGACCCGGTGGTACACCTGGAACCGTGACGGAACACCTGGACGTGGCGACACTGCAGCGCCGCCTGGCCGAGTTCGCGGCGGCCCGGAACTGGCAGCCCTACCACACCCCCAAGAACCTGGCGACCGCCCTCAGCGTGGAAGCATCCGAACTGGTGGAGATCTTCCAGTGGTTGACGCCGGAGGAGTCGGCCCGCGTCATGGCCGACCCGGACTCCGCGCACCGGGTCACCGACGAGGTCGCCGACGTCCTCGCCTATCTGCTCCAGCTGTGCGAAGTGCTGGGCGTCGACCCGCTGTCCGCGCTGGACGCGAAGATCGACCGGAACGAGCGGAGGTTCCCGGTGCCGGAGGAGGGCGCCGGGGACGCACCGAAGGGCGGGCCGGGGAACGGCGGGGGCGTCGGCACGTAACCGTACGCTCCGCTTTCACTCTCCGGAGTCGAAGTGGCCGTTGAATCCGAATTGTTGTCCACAGATTTCCGTCTTGCTCTGGCTTTTCTTCTCACGGGCCTTCACTCTGGGTAGTGGACGGCGCAGTGAGGGCGAGACGTGCGAGGAGCATGTCGGAGGGACGGGGGCAGCGCATGGACGCGGTGCGGCTCATCGGGACGAGCAGGCGCGCCCTGGCCGTGGGCGGCGACGCGCCTCAGACCCTGGCGGAGGTGTGGCAGGCGCAGGCCCTGGCCCAGGCGATCGGCAGTCGTCTGGCGGTCTCCGGACCACCCGAACTGCGCGGCGAGGCGCTGGGCCTGACGGAGCTGGCGGGCCGGGGCTGCGGCGTCCTGGACGCGCCGGACCTCGACCCCGGGGACCTGCTCGCGGCCCAGCTCACCGAACTGGACGACGCCCGCCACACGCTGCTGTGCCTGGGCGGCCTGCTCGCGGAGGTCGGCATCGCCCTGGTCGGACTGGCCAGCGCCGCGGCCGACGAGACGACGTACTGGCAGTGCATGGAGGCGATCGACGCGGCGGACGAGTCCCGCGACCGGGTGCGGGAGATGCTGCGCAAGCTGGCCGCCAGAGAGGAGGCGGCGATGCCGGAGACGGAGGTGAGATAGCGCGGGCCGGCAGCGACCGGTCCCCCTCAGGCGAGGTCGGCCTCGTCCCCGGGCGCGCGGCCGTGCGCCCCGGCCGACTGGAGATCCGCGTCCAGAGCCGACAGGTCCGCGTTCAGGGCGGACAGGTCCGCATTGAGGGCGGCCATCAACTCCTCCATCTGCTCCAGCAGTTCCTTCGGCTGCCCGGACCCCGCAGGGAGCGGCACGGACTCTTCCGACATGACGGCCTCCTCGCGGACGCCGGACGGTCCGGCCCCCACCGCCCAACGATGATCGCCGGGGGCCGGTCACCGCTCCCACGGCAGCGGGGTGCGCGGTTGACGTGATTTCACCCGCCCGGGGACGGTGGTGTCAGGGGGTGCCGACGGGGTGGGGAAGGGCGATGGCGTGCAGGATGGATGTATGGACCTTCGCATCTTCACCGAGCCCCAGCAGGGGGCGACCTACGACACCTTGCTCGCCGTGGCCAAGGCCACCGAAGACCTCGGCTTCGACGCGTTCTTCCGCTCGGACCACTACCTGCGGATGGGCGGCGTGGACGGGCTGCCCGGCCCCACCGACGCCTGGATCACCCTGGCCGGGCTCGCCCGTGAGACCAAGCGCATCCGGCTCGGCACGCTGATGACCGCGGGCACCTTCCGGCTGCCCGGTGTCCTCGCCATCCAGGTCGCGCAGGTCGACCAGATGTCCGGCGGCCGGGTCGAACTGGGGCTGGGCGCGGGCTGGTTCGAGGAGGAGCACAAGGCGTACGGCATCCCGTTCCCGAAGGAGAAGTTCGGCCGTCTTGAGGAACAGCTGGCCATCGTCACCGGGCTGTGGGAGACGAAGGTCGGGGACACCTTCGACTTCCACGGCACCTACTACGACCTGACCGGCTCGCCCGCGCTGCCCAAGCCCGCCCAGGCGAAGATCCCGGTGCTGATCGGCGGGCACGGGGCGACCCGTACGCCGCGGCTGACCGCACGCTACGCCGACGAGTTCAACATGCCGTTCGCCTCGATCGAGGACAGCGAGCGGCAGTTCGGCCGGGTCCGTGCCGCCGCTGAGGCGGCCGGGCGTCCCGCCGACGACATCACGTACTCCAACGCCCTCGTCGTCTGCGTCGGCCGGGACGACCAGGAGGTCGCCCGCCGGGCCGCGGTGATCGGCCGCGAAGTCGAGGAGCTGAAGGCCAACGGCCTGGCCGGCTCCCCGGCCGAGGTCATCGACAGGATCGGCAAGTACGCGGAGATCGGCTCCGAACGGATCTACCTCCAGATCCTGGACCTCACCGACCTGGACCACCTGGACCTGATCTCGTCCCAGATCCAGACGCAACTTCCGTAACCCTTGCCAGGACCCCCGCCCCACCGGGCCCCCACCCCACGCGGGGACGTACGCGGGCAGGGCGGGGGTGCCCAGGCAGCCGGGGCGGGGCGGGGCGGGGGCGCGGGTCGTGTGGTTGATGTGCGCGAGGGTGGCCGGCGCGCTGGTGCGGGCTCGGGGACAGGCACCGGGGTCGGTGGCGCGGCAGCCGATCGGCCCGGGGTGAGCGCGGGGAAGACAGGCACGCTGGGGGCGGTCCCGGTGCGTGGGGCGAGGGTCGTGGTAGTGGGAGTGGGCCCTGGAAAGGGGGCGGGCGTCGGCATGTATGCGGGTGGGTGCCGGACAGGGTTTCGAGGCGTCGGCGTAGGGCGGAGGGCGGCCTCGGTCGGTGGTGTGCCGGGGTGCCGGGCGGCAAGCCCCGGCGTACGCGGTCGGGGGGTGCGGGAGATGCCGGGCGGCGAGCCGTCGTCGCGGGTGTCGGACGGGCGGCATGGTGCCAGGACTGCCGGGCGGCAAGCCGCCTTTGCGGGGGTCGGAGGGGCGTTCGGCGTCAGGACTGCCGGGGGTGAGCCGTCGTTGCGGGACGGGCGGTTTGGTGTCTGGGCACATGGGGCCAGAGGGGCTGGAGGCGGGTGTGCAGGAGGCAACCGCGGCGCCCGTCGCCTGCGCCCGCGGATCGCCGCCACCTGGCCGTGGCGCCACAAACCGGCGAACGCTGTCGCATGCCTCGCCACCCTGCCGAGACGAGTCACCTGATCTGTGGCATTGGGTCGATGAGCCGACCACGTGTTGCAACGATCCCTGGAAACCGCCTTCCCGGCAAAGAGGCGGGGCTTTCGCGTTGAGGTGAGAGCAGTGGGGCAGCGTTGTGCGGTCTCGTTCTGTCGGTGCGTCAGTACTAGGGTCGCGCCATGCCTACAGTTGACGGCGTGACACTTCGGACGCTTGATGGTCTGCACCTGGCCGGCACTCTTGTGAGCCCCGACACGCCTGCCTCGCGCGGTGTCGTGCTCGTGCACGGCGGTGGGGTCACCCGTGAAGAGGGCGGATTCTTCACACGCTTGGCCACCGGACTGGCTGAGAGCGGCGTGACGTCTCTCCGCTTCGACATGCGAGGCCACGGTGAAAGTGAGGGCCGACAAGAAGAGTTGACTCTTACCGCGATCCTCAATGACATTCGAGTGTCCATCGCCCATCTGCGCAACGCCACGGCCACTCAGGAGATTACGTTGCTGGGCGCCAGCTTCGGAGGTGGCGTCTGCGCGTACTACGCCGCAAAGCGTCCGGTGGACCTTTCGCGACTAGTGCTGTTCAATCCTCAGTTGGACTACAAATGGCGCACCATCGATACGCGTTCCTATTGGGTGGACGATTCGATCAGCGAGGAAGCGGCACAGCAACTCACCGAACATGGATTTATCCAGTTCACGCCGACACTGCGGCATGGACGGCCTCTGCTCAATGAGGTGTTCTGGCTGCACCCGTACGAGGTGCTCGGCGAGGTGCAGGCCCCGACGCTTATCGTGCATGGCACCCAGGACACTTTTGTGCCCATCGGCTCATCGCGGTCCGCTGTACAGAAATTCCGCGCTCCCTGTGAACTTATCGAGGTCGAAGGATCGCAGCACGGTTTTGCCGTGCATGATGATCCAAAATATCTAAACCCTCAGAGCCAAGAATGGCAGGCGTTCGTAATCCGCACTGTAGTCGAGCGGATGAATGCGGACCCTTCACAGAGTTAGACCGCCTGGAGTGCTTCATGGAATTCTCGCACCACAGAACGACTACGCCAGCGACTCAGCGTCTGTGATACTTCACGCAATACCCGCATGGTGCGTTCTGACTTCATTGCCTGAGCTACCTCTGCCGAGAAAGTGCCGATCCGGGCCGCCTCATCCGGCTCGCCGCTCAGCGCCAAGGCCGCCGAGCGCCGGGCATTGAAGAATCCAACGTCACGGCGTGAGAGTGTCCCAGCCGTAATGACTTCTGCGAATAGGTCGGCGGCGAGGCTCGGCTTACCTGCCTCTGTGTAGCTCACCGCATTCCGGAGCAGCAACGTATGTTCGTTGAAGTAGGTCCCTGGCCGTCGGCCCAGGGCCGGGAAAGCTGAGCCGGGGCCGTCGAGGGTTACCGCACCGATCAGGCAGTGCGGTTGCTGGGTTTTCTGCGTGATGGCCGGGCTGTCGCTGTCCTCGGCCTGTGCATGGAGGAGAGGCGTGCGACCGTCGTCCACATCGCGGTGGACCCTTCCTGACAGGGAAAGGGCCTGGGGTGCGAGCTCCTGAAGGCAGTTGCTGAGAGGTTTGACATTCTTCATATGACCGCTCGCACTGACCTCGATTCTTCCGCAGCCTGATCGTGTTGGGTGATCCGGTGGTTTGCCCTGGTTCGTCTCGCCGGTGCGGACGTGGGGCCGTCGCATGACGTTGCGGTGACGTCGGGTTCCACGGGCCCGAGGTGGTGCGGTCCTCTCCTCTCCGGTGTCGTCGGGATCGCGGCTGGCCGTCAGGTGAGAGCCGGGAGTTGGGTGGCCTGCTGCCAGGCGGTGGTGAACGCCGAGGACCACGGCCATGTGCGGTCGAGGTGGAGGGTGCGGCGGCGGGCGTGGGAGGTGAGGCGGGCGGGCAGGTGGTAGAGCTTCCTGCGGATCGTCTCCGGTCCGGCGGCTGCGAGTTCGGGGTGGTCGTGCAGGAGGAGGAGTCGCGTCCAGGCGTCCAGGTCGCAGGCGATGGTGGCGGCCAGGACCCAGGCGGCGTTCAGTTGCCAGGAGGCGGAGGGAAGCAGGCCGGGGCCGGCCCTCTTGATTGCTTTCACCCGGTCCTCGACTTCGGCGTGGTCGCGGTAGAGGCCGTCGACGAACCACGCCTGCCCGGAGCCGGGTACCCCGGAAAGGCCCTGGTGGTCGGGGATGTTCGTGGCGACGGTCTGGTAGCGCCAGCCGGTGCGCTTCTCGAAGGCGGTCAGCTTCTTCGTATCGCGGCGCGAGGGTTTGACCCGGCGCACGATCAGCCGCATCCCC
>NZ_JBEPAP010000107.1:0-18618 GCF_040298665.1 Streptomyces sp. NPDC001508 | reverse complement strand
CGCCCGGTTACATTCCGAACCCGGAAGCTAAGCCTTACAGCGCCGATGGTACTGCAGGGGGGACCCTGTGGGAGAGTAGGACACCGCCGAACAATTTTTCAAAAGGGTTGGGCTCTGAACTTCGGTTCGGGGCCCAACCCTTTTCTGTTTGCCGTAACTTGACGTTCACGTTGCGCGCTCAGCATCCAGGACATGGGTACTGCTGCCATGCTCAGGGCCGCCGGTGTCGGAGTCGGTGACGAGGTCGTCGTGCCGGCCTTCGGGAACGTCGAAGTCACCGAGGCCGTCACCCTCGCCGGTGCGCTCCCGGTGTTCGCCGACATAGACCCGGTGACGTACTGCCTGGACGCCTCCGCCGTCGAAGCGGCCGTAACCCCCCGTACCGCGGCGGTCGTCGTCGTGCACCGCTTCGGGCGGCGGGCGGACCTGGCGCAGTTGCATGCGACAGGGCAGCGGCACGGGCTTCTGGTGCTGGAACAGATCGAGTCCGAGGTGCCGTACGACGAGATCGCCCAACGGCGGCAGCGGGCCGCCTACCTCGACGCCAGGCTGCGCGGTGTGCGCACCCCTGACGGCGGTGACGGGCACACCTTCCAGCAGTACGTCGTGCGCGTGCCCGGGAACGGCCGGCCGGACCGGGACGCCTTCGCACGGGCCGTACGGGCCAGGGGAGTCGAGTGCCGGGTGCCGGTGAAGACACCCGTGCACCGGATGCCGGAGTTCCGTCGATGCGTGTCACTGCCGGAAACCGAGCGGGCCGCCGACGAGACGCTGGCGCTGCCCGTGGACGCCTCGTTGACGAAGCGGGACATGCAGCGGATCGCCTCCGCGTGCAATGCGCTCGGCGGACTGCTTCAACCCGCCTTCTGAGCGGCACTGAACAAGTTTGGGAGCACGGCTTCGTTCAGGGTATGCTCTGATCCGTTGCCGCGAGGGAAACCTCAAAAAGGCGACAGGCCCCTATAGCTCAGTCGGTAGAGCGTCTCCATGGTAAGGAGAAGGTCAACGGTTCGATTCCGTTTGGGGGCTCCGATGAGAAAGGGCCTCACCCGACCGGGTGGGGCCCTTTCTCATGCCTCGGTTTCTTCTCGGCCCTTTATGTCCTACTGGAGTTCCGGGATGCGCATCGCCAGGATGGCCATGTCGTCGGACGGCGCGTCGGAGGCGAAGCGTTCCACCGCGCGCATGATGCGGGCCGCGACCGCGCCGGCCGTCAGGCCCGTGCAGGTGGTGAGGACGTCCGCGAGTCCGTCGTCGCCCAACATGCGGGGGCCTTCCCGGCGTTCGGTGACGCCGTCCGTGACGCAGAGCAGCACGTCGCCCGGATCGAGGGTGACCGTTTCCTCGTACAGCTCCAGATCCTCCATGACGCCGAGAAGGGGCTGGGGTTCGGCCGCCGGCTCCACCGTGCCGTCCTGGCGCAGCCGCAGGGGGAGCGGGTGGCCGGCGCACACGACCTTCAACTCCGCGCTGCCGTCCGCCTGCGGGCGCATCTCGCCGTACAGGAGCGTCAGGAACCGGCTGCGGGAACCCTCGTCGAGGATGGCCGAGTTCAGGCGTTCCAGGACCGCCGGGCCGCTCAGGCCCTCGCGGGCCAGCAGGCGCAGCGCATGGCGGGCGAGGCCGGTCACGGCCGCAGCGTTGGGGCCCGTGCCGCAGACGTCGCCGATGGCGAAGCCGTAGGCGTCGTCGCTGATCGGGAAGACGTCGTAGAAGTCGCCGCCGACCTCGTTGCCCTCACCGGCCGCGCGGTAGATGACCTCGACCTCGACGCCCTCGATGTGCGGGGTGCCCGGCGGCAGCAGGCTGCGCTGGAGGGCCTGGCTGATGGCCGTGCGCTCCGAGTACAGCCGGGCGTTGTCCAGGGCCAGGGCGGCCCGGCGGGACAAGTCCTCGGCCAGTTCGAGGATTTCCTGCCGGAAGTGTTCGTCGGTCGGCTTGCCCAGGGTCAGCATGCCGATGACACGGTTGCGGGCGACGAGCGGGAGCACCACGGTCTCGCCGCCGACCGCGGAGGCCGTGGCGAGCGTCGGGCCGATGCCGGCGGAGACCTGATGGGGCGGTCCGCCGGTCAGGCCGAGGCTGCGCATGGACGTGCGCAGCGCCGCCTGGTGGGCCACCTCGCCGGGGGCCGTCCAGACCCGGGCTCCCGGGGTGGGTACCGGGTCCGGCGGCGGGATCTTCGACAGCAACGACTTGATGCCGTCGATGAGTTCCTCGTCCTCGTGCAGGACGTACGACAGATAGGGGTCCGAGGCCTGGTCGGCGATGGTGTAGACGGCGCACCAGGTGGCCAGGGTGGGCACCGTCATCTGGGCCATCAGGGCCAGCGTCTGGTCCCGGTCCAGGGTGCCGGCGAGCAGGTCGGAGGCCTCCACGAGGAAGCTCAGCGAGCCACGGCGCAGCCGCTCCAGCTCGCCGAGGCGGGCCGATTCCACGGCCAGGGCGATGCGGTCGGCGGCGAACTGGAGGCGCAGTGCCTCCTCGTTGGAGTAACGGCCGGGCGCCTCCGCGGCGACGCCCAGGGAGCCCGTGAGACGGCCCTCCACCTTGAGCGGGACGGTGACCACCGAGCGCATGCCGGTACCGGCCAGCAGCGGAACGGCGCCCGGCACGGCCGTGAGGTCGTCGTGGACGGCGGGCATACGGGCCGAGCCGTACCGGCCGGGCCCCGCCTCGACGGGCACGCGCGCGAAGCGCTGACGGGCCGAGGGCAGGCCGGTGGAGGCGCGGACCTCCAGTTCCGTCTCGTCGTCGGTCGCCAGCAGCAGGAAGGCGGAGTCGCCGTCGAGCATGTCGCGGGCGCGCTCCACGGTGCGCTGGAGGAGGCCGTCGAGGTCGTCCGGGGCGGGGGAGCCGATGAAGACCTCGAACGGGTCGGCGCTCTGGCCGTCGGAGGCCGCGGGAGTGTCGGAGGCCGGGACGCGCAACGGCGTCTGCAGGACGGCGCGTTCGTGGTCCCGCACCAGCAGGCAGACCGTGGAGGGTTCGCCGCCCGTGTCGCGTACTCGCAGGTGCGAGGCGTACACGGAGGTGATCCGGCCGTCGGCGCCGCGGATGCCGTAGCTGCCCTCCCAGCGCGACAGGCGCAGCGCCTCCACGATGCCGGTGCTGGTGCCCGGCGTGTGCGGCCAGGCGGCGAGGTCGGTCAGGGGCTTGCCGGTGACCTGGTCGGCGGCGTAGCCGAACAGGTCTTCCGCGTCCTCGTTCCAGGATGTGATGGCGCCCTCGCGGTCGATCTGGACGACCGCCACGCGGACCCGGCCGTCGGCGAGCGGGAGCAGGTCGGCGGGCAGGGACGGGCCGGCCGTGCGGGTGCCGACCGGTCGTTCTGGCAGGGCGAGTTGGAACCAGACCTTCTTGTGCGTGGGCGTGTACTCGACACCCCAGCGGGCGGCCAGGGCCGCGCACAGCTGGAGTCCGCGGCCGCCCTCGCGGTCCGGGCTGCTCATGGCGATCGCGGCGCTCTGCACCGGCAGTTCGCGCTCCGGGTAGCGGTCGGCCACCTCGATGCGTACGCCGTCCTCGGTGTGCAGGCACAGCACATCGGCGTGCGTGCCCGCGTGCACCACCGCGTTGGTGACGAGTTCGCTGGTGAGGACCACGGCGTCGTCGACGATGTCGGCGAAGCCCCAGCCCTGGAGGGTGTCGCGGACGAAGGACCGGGCGGTCGCGACGGATCGTCCGACGGGCTCGAAGCTGGCGGCCGCGCGCGCGGTGATCACAGAACTCCTCGGCCGGTTGTCGACGGGCAGGGCTGCGTGGCCGACCTGCTCGCGCCGCTGCTGCGGCATCCGCGCCCCCTTCGGCCGGTCCGGGGGCTGTCCCCCGGGGATGAGTCCGGTGGTCATGGTTCTGCGGCCGCCCCTCCGATGCCCGGTCGTTCTCCTGCCACCGCCCAGGCCGGATGGACCGGCGCGGCTGGACAGCCGCATGCAAGGTTACTTACCTTCGCCGTCCGGACGGAGGCCGGTCGCCGGTCTTTACGCCCCCGGGGTGTGCGGACGATGTGCGAAGCTGCCGAACTGTTATGGCCTGGTTCCACAGGGGTGAAACACTGGGCAAGCTTCTTGTGAAGGTCCGGACAGGCTGAGTGTGTTCTGTGCACGGGGGGCAGCAGCCCTTGGTGTGGCCGGGTCGCATCTGGAAGAAATACGCAGCATTAACCGGTACGCCGGAGTAACCGGAACACCGAACGGCAGTACCCGACGAGCACAGCAGTGACGGTCGACCCCCGCGGGAGGGACACAGTGGAGTCTGGCGCAGCGACGCGGGCCACGAACACGCGCGCGAAAGGCGGACGCTCCCTGGGAAAGCAGGGCGGCACCACCACGGTGGACACCGCTGCCCTGAACCGGCTGCTGGCGGCGCTCCTCGCCATGCGTGAGGGGAACTTCCGCAAGCGGCTCACGGTCTCCGGCGACGGCGTGATGTCCGAGATCGCCGCGGTCTTCAACGAGGTGGCCGACCGCAATCTGCACCTGACGGGTGAGCTGTCGCGGGTGCGGCGCATGGTGGGACGTGAGGGAAAGCTCACGGAACGGCTGGAGACGGGGGCCTGCGAGGGCTCCTGGGCCGCCGCCATCGACGCGTCCAACGCGCTCGTCGACGACCTCGTACGGCCCGTCTCCGAGGTCGGCCGGGTGCTGACCGCGGTGGCCGAGGGCGATCTGTCGCCGCGCATGGAACTGCGCACCCACGGGCCGGACGGCACCGGGCACCCGCTGCGCGGCGAGTTCCTCCGGGTCGGGCGGACCGTCAACAATCTGGTCGACCAGTTGTCCACGTTCACGGACGAGGTCACGCGCGTGGCCAGCGAGGTGGGCACCGAGGGCAAGCTGGGCGGCCAGGCACGGGTGCGCGGTATGTCCGGTTCGTGGAAGGACCTGACGGAGTCCGTCAACACCATGGCCAACCGGCTCACCGCGCAGGTCCGGGACATCGCCCTGGTGACCACCGCGGTCGCGCGCGGTGACCTGTCGCGCAAGGTCACCGTGCATGTGGCCGGCGAGATGCTGGAGCTGAAGAACACCGTCAACACGATGGTGGAGCAGTTGTCCGCGTTCTCGTCCGAGGTGACGCGGGTCGCGCGCGAGGTGGGCACCGAGGGCATCCTGGGCGGTCAGGCGCAGGTGCCCGGGGTGGCCGGCGTGTGGAAGGAACTGACCGACTCGGTCAACACCATGGCGGGCAACCTCACCGCCCAGGTGCGGGGAATCTCACAGGTCACCACGGCGGTCGCCAACGGTGATCTGTCACAGAAGGTGACTGTCCCGGCGCGCGGCGAGGTCGCGCAGCTCGCCGAGACGATCAACCAGATGACCGAGACGCTGCGGATCTTCGCCGACGAGGTCACGCGCGTGGCCAACGAGGTCGGCGGCGAGGGGCGGCTCGGCGGGCAGGCGAACGTGCCGGGCGCCGCGGGGACCTGGAAGGACCTCACGGACTCGGTGAACACGGTGTTCCGGAACCTGACCACCCAGGTGCGGGACATCGCCGCGGTGACCACGGCGGTGGCGAGCGGTGACCTGTCGCAGACGGTCACCGTCGACGTGGCCGGAGAGATGCTGGAGCTGAAGAACACCGTCAACGGGATGGTGGACCAGCTTTCCGCGTTCGGCGCCGAGGTCACGCGGGTGGCGCGGGAGGTCGGGGTCGAGGGCGAGCTGGGCGGCCAGGCGCAGGTGCCGGGCGCGGCGGGCACCTGGAAAGACCTCACGGACTCGGTCAACACGGCGTTCCGCAACCTCACCGGTCAGGTCCGCAACATCGCCCAGGTGACGACGGCGGTGGCCAACGGCGATCTGTCGCAGAAGGTCACGGTCGACGTCTCCGGCGAGATGCTCCAGCTGAAGAACACCGTGAACACGATGGTGGACCAGCTGTCGAGCTTCGCCGACCAGGTGACCCGGATGGCCCGGGACGTGGGCACGGAGGGCCGCCTGGGCGGTCAGGCACGCGTGGACGGTGTCTCGGGCACCTGGAAGGAGCTGACGGACTCCGTCAACTTCATGGCGGGCAATCTGACCTCCCAGGTGCGGCAGATCGCGCAGGTGACGACGGCGGTGGCGCGGGGCGACCTGTCGCAGAAGATCGACGTCGACGCGCGCGGGGAGATCCTGGAGCTGAAGAACACCATCAACACGATGGTCGACCAGCTGTCCGCCTTCGCCGACCAGGTGACCAAGGTGGCCCGCGAGGTGGGCACCGAGGGCCGCCTCGGCGGGCAGGCGCAGGTGCCCGGCGTGGCGGGCGTGTGGCGCGACCTGACCGACTCCGTGAACGGCATGGCCGGCAACCTCACCGCCCAGGTCCGCAACATCGCCCAGGTGGCCACGGCGGTGGCGCGGGGCGACCTGTCCCAGAAGATCACCGTGGACGCGCGCGGGGAGATCCAGGAGCTGAAGAACACCCTGAACACGATGGTGGACCAGCTGTCGTCGTTCGCCCAGGAGGTCACGCGCGTCGCGCGCGAGGTGGGCACCGAGGGCATGCTGGGCGGCCAGGCGGAGGTCCAGGGGGTCGCGGGCACCTGGAAGGACCTCACGCAGTCCGTGAACTTCATGGCGAACAACCTGACCATCCAGGTCCGCAACATCGCCGAGGTCACCACCGCGGTCGCCAAGGGCGACCTGTCGAAGAAGATCACCGTCGACGCCAAGGGTGAGATCCTCGAACTCGTCACCACGGTCAACACCATGGTCGACCAGCTGTCGTCCTTCGCCGAGCAGGTGACCCGGGTGGCGCGTGAGGTGGGCACCGAGGGGATCCTCGGCGGCCAGGCGCATGTGCCGGGTGTCACGGGCATCTGGAAGGACCTCAGCAACAACGTGAACCTCATGGCCAACAACCTGACCATGCAGGTGCGCAACATCTCCCAGGTCTCGGCGGCCGTCGCCAACGGCGACCTGACGCGCCAGGTGACGATCGAGGCGCGCGGCGAGGTGGCGCAGCTCGCCGACACCATCAACACGATGGTCAAAACGCTGAGTTCGTTCGCCGACCAGGTCACCAAGGTGGCCCGCGAGGTGGGCACGGACGGCATCCTCGGCGGCCAGGCGCATGTCCCGGGCGTGGCGGGCACGTGGAAGGACCTCACCGAGTCGGTGAACCAGATGGCGTCCAACCTGACCGGTCAGGTGCGCAACATCGCCATGGTCACGACGGCCATCGCCAAGGGCGACCTGACCAAGAAGATCGACATCGATGCCCGGGGCGAGATCCTCGAACTCAAGACGACGATCAACACCATGGTCGACCAGCTGTCGAGCTTCGCCGAGGAGGTCACCCGGGTCGCCCGTGAGGTGGGCACGGAGGGCCAGCTCGGCGGGCAGGCACGCGTGCGTGACGTGGACGGAACCTGGCGCGACCTGACCGAGTCCGTGAACGAGATGGCCGGGAATCTCACCCGGCAGGTGCGCGCCATCGCGCGCGTGGCGACCGCGGTGACCCGGGGCGACCTGAACCTGAAGATCGACGTCGACGCGTCCGGCGAGATCCAGGAGCTTCAGGACTACATCAACAAGATGATCGCCAACCTGCGGGACACCACGATCGCCAACAAGGAGCAGGACTGGCTCAAGGGCAACCTGGCGCGCATCTCCGCGCTGATGCAGGGCCGCCGCGACCTGGAGGACGTCGCCTCGCTGATCATGAGCGAGCTGACGCCGGTGGTCTCCGCGCAGCACGGCGCGTTCTTCCTGGCGATGCCGCTCGTCGACGGCAAGGACATGAACGACGAGAGCAAGGACCCCTACGAGCTGCGCATGCTCGGTTCGTACGGCTACTCGATGGGTTCCATGCCGACGTCGTTCCGCCCCGGTGAGGCGCTGATCGGAACGGCCGCCAAGGAAAAACGCACCATCCTGGTGGAGAACGCGCCCAGCGGCTACCTGAAGATCTCCTCGGGGCTCGGCGAGGCGCCGCCCGCCCAGGTGATCGTGCTGCCCGTGCTGTTCGAGGGCACCGTGCTCGGTGTGATCGAGCTGGCGTCCTTCACAGCGTTCACGCAGATCCAGAAGGACTTCCTCAACCAGATCGCCGAGATGATCGCGACCAGCGTCAACACCATCTCCGTCAACACCAAGACCGAGGTGCTGCTGAGGCAGTCGCAGGAGCTGACCGAGCAACTGCGGGAGCGGTCGGCCGAGTTGGAGAACCGGCAGAAGGCGCTCCAGGCGTCCAACGCGGAACTGGAGGAGAAGGCCGAGCTGCTGGCCCAGCAGAACCGGGACATCGAGGTCAAGAACACCGAGATCGAGGAGGCGCGGCAGGTCCTGGAGGAGCGCGCCGAGCAGTTGGCGGTCTCCATGCGCTACAAGAGCGAGTTCCTGGCCAACATGTCGCACGAGCTGCGCACCCCGCTCAACTCGCTGCTGATCCTGGCCAAGCTGCTCGCCGACAACGCCGACTCCAACCTGACCCCGAAGCAGGTCGAGTTCGCCGAGACGATCCACGGTGCCGGTTCCGACCTGCTCCAGCTGATCAACGACATCCTGGACCTGTCGAAGGTCGAGGCGGGCAAGATGGATGTCTCGCCGACGCGTATCGCGCTGGTCCAGCTGGTGGACTACGTGGAGGCCACCTTCCGCCCGCTGACCGCGGAGAAGGGGCTCGACCTGTCCGTACGGGTCTCTCCGGAGCTGCCGGCCACGCTCCACACGGACGAGCAGCGTCTGCTCCAGGTGCTGCGGAACCTGTTGTCGAACGCGGTGAAGTTCACCGACTCCGGATCGGTCGAGCTGGTGATCAGGCCGGCCGGCGCGGACGTCCCGGTGGGCGTCCGGGAGCAGCTGCTGGAGGCCGGTTCGCTCACCGACCCGGACGCGGCGCTGATCGCGTTCTCGGTGACCGACACCGGGATCGGCATCGCGGCCAGCAAGATGCGGGTCATCTTCGAGGCGTTCAAGCAGGCGGACGGCACGACCAGCCGCAAGTACGGCGGCACGGGTCTCGGGCTGTCGATCTCGCGGGAGATCGCGCAGCTGCTCGGCGGCGAGATTCACGCGCAGAGCGAACCGGGACGCGGCTCCACGTTCACCTTGTATTTGCCGTTGCACCCGAGCGAATTGCCGCCGCAGGGCTATCAGCAGGCGGCGCCCGCACTGGCGGCGGGCGACCTGGTGGCCTCCGAGCAGCTGCTGTCCGAGCTGTCCGGCGCCGAGATCGAGACGCCGGCCGAGGTGAAGTCGTACCAGGAGACGCAGAACGGCGCCGCGGCCCTCTTCAGGCGCCGCCGCAGGGGCGCCCCGGCGGTCGAACAGCGGCCCGCGCAGTGGTCGGCCGTGGAACAGGAGCCGGCCCCGCAGGCGCGCCGCGGAGTGCGGTTCGGCGGCGAGAAGGTGCTGATCGTCGACGACGACATCCGCAACGTCTTTGCCCTCACCAGCGTCCTGGAGCAGCACGGCCTGTCCGTGCTGTACGCCGAGAACGGCCGCGAGGGCATCGAGGTCCTGGAGCAGCACGACGACGTGGCGGTCGTGCTGATGGACATCATGATGCCCGAGATGGACGGGTACGCGACGACCACCGCGATCCGCCGGATGCCCCAGTTCGCCGGGCTGCCGATCATCGCGCTGACCGCGAAGGCGATGAAGGGCGACCGGGAGAAGGCGATCGAGTCGGGGGCGTCCGACTACGTCACCAAGCCGGTCGATCCGGACCATCTGCTGACGGTGATGCGGCAGTGGATGCACGAGGAGGCCGTGTGATGGTGTGGGTTTCGGGGAACCATTCGGTCCCCTGCCGCGTTTTTGCTATGTGCACAGTGACATCGCGGTGACAGGGTGTGGCGACGGGCGGGGTACGGCTACGATGACCGGCACAAGGACGGGCGGCGCAAGGGAGTCGTCCCCTGGGGCGGCGCCCGGTGTACCGCCGGGGCGAGGAGGGCGGGCCATGGTGCAGAAGGCCAAGATCCTCCTGGTCGATGACCGGCCGGAGAATCTGCTGGCGCTGGAGGCCATCCTCTCTGCGCTCGATCAGACGCTGGTGCGGGCATCGTCCGGGGAGGAAGCGCTCAAAGCACTGCTCACGGACGACTTCGCGGTCATTCTGCTGGATGTCCAGATGCCGGGCATGGACGGCTTCGAGACCGCCGCGCACATCAAGCGGCGGGAGCGGACGCGGGACATCCCGATCATCTTCCTCACCGCGATCAATCACGGCCCCCACCACACCTTCCGGGGGTACGCCGCGGGCGCGGTGGACTACATCTCCAAGCCCTTCGACCCGTGGGTGCTGCGCGCGAAGGTCTCGGTGTTCGTCGAGCTGTACATGAAGAACTGTCAGCTGAGGGAGCAGGCGGCGCTGCTGCGGCTCCAGTTGGAGGGCGGCGGCAAGGGCGCGGTCGGCCCCGGCAAGGAGCCCGCGGGGCTGCTCGCAGAGCTGTCGGCGCGGCTCGCGGCCGTCGAGGAGCAGGCGGAGGCGCTGTCCAAGCAGTTGGACGACGAGTCCGCGGACGCGGCGGCGGTGGCCACGGCGGCCCATCTCGAACGCAAACTCACGGGGTTGCGCCGGGCGCTCGACGCGCTGGAGCCCGGCACCGGCAGCGATGCCCCGTCGCTGCCGACACAGAACTGACGCCCGCCCGGCCCGCAGTTGCGCATGAGCGTGCGTCAGTTCCGTGCCCCGGTACGGGCGACACGAACGGGTGAAGCTCTGGGCACGCGTGTCCGCTGTCGTCTCTCCCGGTAATCTCACATCCATGGCCTCACGTCCCTCCGCAGCCAAGAAGCAGCCCGCCAAGAAGGCGGCTGCTCCGGCGAAGGCTGCGGCGAAGAAGGCCCCCGCGAAGAAGGCTCCTGCCAAGAAGGCCGCGGCGAAGAAGCCGGCGCCCAAGCCGGCGCCCAGTCCCACCGGGGGCGTCTACCGGCTCGTGCGCGCGCTCTGGCTCGGCCTCGCGCACGCCGTCGGCGCCGTCTTCCGCGGGATAGGGCAGGGTGCGAAGAACCTCGATCCGGCGCACCGCAAGGACGGCGTCGCGCTGCTGCTGTTCGGCATCGCGCTGATCGTCGCCGCCGGCACCTGGGCCGATCTGCGTGGCCCGGTCGGTGACCTCGTGGAGATCCTGGTGACCGGTGCCTTCGGCCGGCTCGATCTGCTGGTGTCGATACTGCTCGCGGTGATCGCCGTGCGGTTCGTCCGCCATCCCGAGAAGCCGGAGGCCAACGGCCGCATCGTGATCGGGCTGTCGGCGCTGGTCATCGGCGTGCTCGGACAGGTCCACATCGCCTGCGGCTCGCCCGCGCGCAGCGACGGGATGCAGGCCATAAGGGACGCCGGCGGTCTCATCGGCTGGGCGGCGGCGACCCCGCTGTCGTACACGATGACCGACGTACTGGCCGTGCCGCTGCTCGTGCTGCTCACGGTCTTCGGGCTGCTCGTTGTCACGGCCACCCCGGTCAACGCCGTCCCGCAGCGGCTGCGGGCGCTCGGCGTACGGCTCGGCGTACTGCACGACCCCGAGGGCGAGCGGCTCACCGAGGACGACGACCGCTACGACGAGCAGTGGCGCGAGGCCCTGCCCGCGCGCCCCCGCGCACGCCGGGGCGGCTCCGCGGCGTACGACCCGGACGGGGCCGAGCAGGAAGCGCTCTCCAAGCGCCGAGGCCGGCCCAGGCGCTCCGCGGTGCCGCAGCCCGCGCTGGATGGGCGGCTGGACGCCGTGGACATCGCCGCGGCGGCCGCGGCCGACCTCGACGGCGCCGTCCTGCACGGCATGCCGCCCTCGCCGCTGGTGGCCGACCTCACCCAGGGTGTGAGCGTGGGCGACCGCGAGGAGACCACGCCGACGCCGGTCCCGGTCCCGGCCGCGCGCCCCAAGCAGGAGAAGCTGAAGGCCGACGCGGTCGTGCCCGACCTGACCAAGGCGGCACCCGACGAGATCCGCGACCTGCCCGCGCGCGCGGAACAGCTTCAGCTGTCCGGCGACATCACCTACTCCCTGCCCTCGCTCGACCTGCTGGAGCGCGGCGGGCCGGGCAAGGTGCGCAGCGCGGCCAACGACGCGATCGTCGCCTCGCTCACCAACGTCTTCACCGAGTTCAAGGTCGACGCGGC
This sequence comes from Streptomyces sp. NPDC001508, assembly GCF_040298665.1. Lineage (NCBI taxonomy): Bacteria > Bacillati > Actinomycetota > Actinomycetes > Kitasatosporales > Streptomycetaceae > Streptomyces > Streptomyces sp. NPDC001508. Next base: position 6,558 of record NZ_JBEPAP010000107.1, on the reverse strand, counting down.
TGTCACCGGCTTCACCCGTGGGCCGACGGTCACCCGCTACGAGGTCGAGCTGGGCCCCGCCGTCAAGGTCGAGCGGATCACCGCGCTCACCAAGAACATCGCGTACGCCGTCGCCAGCCCCGACGTGCGGATCATCAGCCCCATCCCCGGCAAGTCCGCGGTCGGCATCGAGATCCCGAACACCGACCGGGAGATGGTCAACCTCGGTGATGTGCTGCGCCTCGCGGACGCCGCCGAGGACGACCATCCGATGCTGGTCGCGCTCGGCAAGGACGTCGAGGGCGGCTATGTGATGGCGAACCTCGCCAAGATGCCGCACGTGCTCGTCGCCGGCGCCACCGGCTCCGGCAAGTCGTCCTGCATCAACTGCCTGATCACCTCGATCATGATGCGTGCGAGCCCCGAGGACGTCCGCATGGTCCTGGTCGACCCCAAGCGCGTGGAGCTGACCGCCTACGAGGGCATCCCGCATCTGATCACGCCGATCATCACCAACCCCAAGCGGGCGGCCGAGGCGCTCCAGTGGGTGGTGCGCGAGATGGACCTGCGCTACGACGACCTGGCCGCCTACGGCTACCGGCACATCGACGACTTCAACGAGGCCGTGCGGGTCGGCAAGGTGAAGCCGCCGGAGGGCAGCGAACGGGAACTCCAGCCCTACCCGTACCTGCTGGTCATCGTCGACGAGCTGGCCGACCTGATGATGGTGGCGCCGCGCGACGTGGAAGACGCGATCGTGCGCATCACGCAGCTCGCGCGCGCGGCCGGCATCCACCTGGTGCTCGCCACCCAGCGGCCGTCGGTCGACGTGGTCACCGGTCTGATCAAGGCGAACGTGCCCTCACGGCTCGCGTTCGCCACCTCCTCGCTCGCCGACTCACGCGTCATCCTCGACCAGCCGGGCGCCGAGAAGCTGATCGGCAAGGGCGACGGGCTGTTTCTGCCGATGGGCGCCAACAAGCCGACCCGTATGCAGGGCGCCTTCGTCACCGAGGAGGAGGTCGCGGCCGTCGTCCGGCACTGCAAGGAGCAGATGGCTCCCGTCTTCCGGGACGACGTCACCGTCGGCACCAAACAGAAGAAGGAGATCGACGAGGACATCGGGGACGACCTCGACCTGCTGTGCCAGGCGGCCGAACTGGTCGTCTCCACACAGTTCGGGTCGACGTCGATGCTGCAGCGCAAGCTGCGCGTCGGGTTCGCCAAGGCGGGCCGGCTCATGGACCTCATGGAGTCCCGCGGTGTCGTCGGGCCCAGCGAGGGATCCAAGGCCCGTGACGTTCTGGTGAAACCCGACGAACTCGATGGCGTGCTCGCCGTGATACGTGGAGAGTCTGAAGGCTAGGGGCAGGCCGTTCGGCGGTCCGAGACGGGTGGCAGCGGCACCGTGATCCACCTGTTAGAGACCGGTGAGCAACCGTTTCCCTTTGACATACGTCAAGTTGAGCGAGCGGCCAGGCGCGGACCCCGGAGCGGTCCGGGCCTGACCCGTCATCGGAATGACCGGCCATTCCGATGGCGTACAAAGTCCTACCGCCCGGTTGCCCCACTCTTTCGCACCCCCCCTAGACTGAACCTCTAGCACAGGTGGCTACACGCTCGAAAGGCGCCCCCGTGTCCATCGGCAACTCCCCTGAAGACGAGCGTCCGTTCCCAGACGTGTCCGAGGAATCCCGAGTCTCCGTCGGCCGCGCCCTCCAGCAGGCGCGCATCGCGGCCGGGCTGACCGTCGACGACGTCAGCAGCGCCACTCGCGTCCGCATCGCCATCGTGCACGCCATCGAGGCGGACGACTTCGGCCCGTGCGGCGGAGACGTGTACGCCCGCGGGCACATCCGGACCCTGGCCAGGGCCGTCCACCTCGATCCCGCCCCGCTTCTCGCGCAGTACGACACCGAGCGCGGCGGGCGGCCCGCGCCCACGCCTGCCGCCCCGCTGTTCGAGGCGGAACGCATCCGGCCCGAGCGGCGCGGACCCAACTGGACGGCGGCCATGGTCGCCGCGATCGTCGCTGTGATCGGCTTCGTCGGTTTCACCGCGTTCAAGGGCGGCGACAGCGGGAACGACGCCAAGGCGCAGGTCGCCGAGGGAGCCACACCCGCGACCAGCAAGCCGGCCACGCCGAAGCCGGCCGACACCAAGCCCGCCGACCAGACGCCCGTGCCGTCCGACAGCGCCATCGCGGCCGCCCCGCAGGACAAGGTGACCGTCCAGGTGAGCGCCGCCGACGGCCGCAGCTGGATCTCGGCCAAGGACCACAACGGCCGGATGCTGTTCGACGGGCTCCTGGAGAAGGGCGATTCCAAGACCTTCCAGGACAGCTCGAAGATCAACCTCATCCTCGGCGACGCCGGGGCGATCCAGCTCTACGTCAACGGCAAGAAGATCCAGGACGATTTCCAGCCGGGAGCCGTGGAACGCCTTACGTACACCAAGGGCGACCCCGAGGTCGGTTAGGCGGACCCCGGGTTGTTCCGTCGACGGGGCCGGTGGTGATCGCCAACCCCGTCGACAGAGGGTGTCAGTGAGACGAAGTAGTCTTGAGCGCATGCCTGAACGCCGTACCGTCGCACTCGTCACACTCGGCTGCGCCCGTAACGAGGTGGACTCGGAGGAGCTCGCAGGCCGTTTGGAGGCGGACGGCTGGCAGCTCGTCGAGGACGCCACGGACGCCGATGTCGCCGTGGTCAACACCTGTGGCTTCGTCGAGGCCGCCAAGAAGGACTCCGTCGACGCGCTCCTGGAGGCCAACGACCTCAAGGGGCAGGGCAGAACGCAGGCCGTCGTGGCGGTGGGCTGCATGGCCGAGCGGTACGGCAGGGAACTGGCCGACGCCCTCCCCGAGGCCGACGGCGTGCTCGGTTTTGACGACTACGCGAACATCTCCGACCGTCTGCAGACGATCCTGAGCGGTGGCATCCACGCCGCGCACACCCCGCGCGACCGGCGCAAGCTGCTGCCGATCAGCCCCGCCGAGCGCCAGGAGTCGGCCGCCTCGGTCGCCCTGCCGGGGCACGCGCCGACGGATCTCCCCGAGGGCGTCGCCCCGGCGTCGGGACCGCGTGCGCCCCTGCGCCGTCGCCTGGACGGATCCCCGGTCGCCTCGGTCAAGCTCGCCTCCGGCTGCGACCGGCGCTGCTCCTTCTGCGCCATCCCGTCCTTCCGCGGCTCCTTCATCTCGCGCCGCCCGAGCGACGTGCTGAACGAGACACGGTGGCTGGCCGAGCAGGGTGTCAAGGAGATCATGCTGGTCTCCGAGAACAACACCTCCTACGGCAAGGACCTGGGCGACATCCGTCTCCTGGAGTCGCTGCTGCCCGAGCTGGCCGAGGTCGACGGCATCGAGCGGGTGCGGGTCAGCTACCTCCAGCCGGCCGAGATGCGTCCGGGGCTGATCGACGTGCTGACCTCCACCCCCAAGGTCGCCCCCTACTTCGACCTGTCCTTCCAGCACTCCGCGCCCGGCGTGCTGCGCGCGATGCGCCGCTTCGGCGACACCGACCGCTTCCTGGAACTGCTCGGCACCATCCGGTCCAAAGCCCCGCAGGCCGGCGTGCGCTCCAACTTCATCGTCGGTTTCCCCGGCGAGACGGAGGCCGACCTCGCCGAACTCGAACGCTTCCTGAACCACGCCCGGCTGGACGCCATCGGCGTCTTCGGCTACTCCGACGAGGAGGGCACGGAGGCGGCGACGTACGACGACAAGCTCCACGAGGACGTCGTGGCCGAGCGGCTGGCGCATGTGTCCCGGCTGGCCGAGGAACTCGTCTCGCAGCGGGCCGAGGAACGCGTGGGCGAAACCGTGCACGTACTGGTCGAGTCCGTCGGACAGGACGACCACGGCGCCGCAGGCGACGACACCGATGACGGGGTGTACGGCCGCGGCGTGCATCAGGCGCCGGAGACGGACGGCCAGGTGCTGCTCACGAGCGGCGCGGGCCTGAGCATCGGTCGTATGGTCGAGGCGAAGGTGGTCGGTACGGAAGGTGTGGACCTGGTGGCCGAGCCGCTTGAGGGCTCGCTCGCGTGTAGTGAGGAGGCGGGCAGATGACGGGAGTCCCGGCATCCGCTGCGGGCGGCTCCTCCGGCGCGCGGGGGGCCCCGGGCTCCGCCGCCGAAGAACCGGCGGGCGTGGCCGTCTCCGGCGCGCAGGGCGCGACGAGGCCCGCGCGCGGCGGGAAACTGGCGGCGGCGGCCGTCAACCAGGCCAGCGTCTGGAACGTCGCCAATCTGCTGACGATGCTCCGGCTGCTCCTCGTCCCGGGTTTTGTGGCGCTCATGCTGGCCGACGGCGGCTATGACCCGGCGTGGCGCTCGCTCGCCTGGGCCGCCTTCGCCATCGCCATGATCACCGACCTGTTCGACGGCCATCTGGCACGCACCTACGACCTGGTCACCGACTTCGGGAAGATCGCCGACCCCATCGCCGACAAGGCGATCATGGGGGCGGCGCTGATCTGTCTCTCGGCCCTCGACGATCTGCCGTGGTGGGTGACGGTCGTCATCCTGGGCCGGGAACTGGGCATCACCCTGCTGCGTTTCCTCGTCATCCGGTACGGCGTCATTCCTGCGAGCCGCGGCGGCAAGCTCAAGACGCTCACCCAGGGCGTGGCCGTGGGGATGTATGTGCTGGCGCTGACGGGCTGGCTGGCCACCCTGAGGTTCTGGGTGATGGCGGCGGCGGTCGTCCTGACCGTCGTGACCGGCCTCGACTATGTGAGACAGGCCATTGTGCTGCGCAGGCGGGGAATGGCCGAGCGGACGGCGGCGTTGGAGGAGTCCGAAGCGTGAATTCCGCGGCTGCCGAAGTGGTGCGGCTACTGACCGTGAGAGGCGAGACGCTCGCCGTCGCGGAGTCGCTGACGGGCGGTCTGGTTGCGGCGGAGATCACCGCGGTCGCCGGGGCCTCGAAGTGCTTTCGCGGTTCGATCACCGCGTACGCCACCGATCTGAAGCACCGGCTGCTGGACGTCGACGCCGGTCTGCTGGACCGCAACGGAGCGGTGGACCCGCAGGTCGCGGCGCAGATGGCGGCCGGAGTGCGCGCGGCACTCGGCGCCGACTGGGGCATCGCGACAACCGGTGTGGCCGGGCCCGAACCGCAGGACGGCCGACCCGTGGGCACCGTGTTCGTCGCCGTGGACGGTCGGCGCGGACCGGAGTCCGGTTCTGCCGGTGGCGGAAAAGTGGAGGCCCTGCGGTTGAACGGCCGACGTGCGGAAATCCGTATGGAGAGTGTACGGAGCGTACTCGCACTGCTCCTGAAGGAGCTTGTGGGCGAACAGACCGGGAATGAGCGGGCACAGGATACGGAACAGAACGGGGGGTTTTGATGTTTGCAGCCCTGAGTGAACACGACATCGCTCCCCGCACGGCCGCAGCGCTAGGCGGTACGGTGGGGCGAGAAGGATGCGGCTACGCGGTCCGAGGAGGGAGCCACCGATGATTCTGCTCCGTCGCCTGCTTGGTGACGTGCTGCGTCGGCAGCGCCAACGCCAGGGCCGTACTCTGCGCGAAGTCTCCTCGTCCGCCCGAGTCTCGCTCGGCTATCTCTCCGAGGTGGAGCGGGGGCAGAAGGAGGCTTCCTCCGAACTGCTCTCCGCCATCTGCGACGCGCTGGACGTACGGATGTCCGAGCTCATGCGGGAAGTGAGCGACGAACTCGCCCTCGCCGAGCTGGCCCGGTCCGCCGCGGCCACCGAGTCCGTGCCCACGCCGGTTCGTCCGATGCTGGGTTCCGTCTCGGTGACCGGTGTGCCACCGGACCGGGTGACCATCAAGGCCCCCGCCGAGGCGGTGGACGTGGTCGCCGCGTGACCCTCACGCGCGTGGCCCGGTAACGCGACACGTGAAAGGCCCCGGCCGGGGCCACTGCGGGGAGAACCCCGCGGGGCGCGGCCGGGGCCTTCGGGCTGCGCGCACGCCCTAGGGCCGTCGGAGTTCACTTTGCGCCCATTTGCCGGTACCGGGTGGGGCGGTCATGGTGGAGGGACATGACCGGGTGAACCAACGGAGGCTGTGGATGTATGTCGTCAAGAGCCCCCTGTCCGACGACGCGGACCTCAAGACCGTGGCCGAGGTGCTGCAAGGTGCCCTCGTCGATCTGCTGGACCTCTCACTGGTCGCCAAGCAGCTCCACTGGAACATCGTCGGCCCCCGCTTCCGGTCCGTCCATCTCCAGCTCGACGATGTCGTCACCACCGCCCGCACCCACTCGGACACCGTGGCCGAGCGGGCGGCCACGCTGGGCGTGCCGCCCGATGGGCGCGCGGCGACGGTGGCCACCGGCAGCGGCATCGGCGTGACGCCCGAGGGCTGGGTCAGGGACGCCGACGCGGTGCGGACGATCGTGGACGCGCTGGCCGCGGTGATCATGCGTATGCGGGAGCGGGTGACCGCGACCGCGGAACCGGACCCGGTGACCCAGGACATCCTCATCGGCATCACAGCCGATCTGGAGAAACACCACTGGATGTTCCAGGCGGAGAACGGCTAGGCAGGTCAGGGATTCGGAACCGCTCTGACCTGCGCTCTAGGGTGTCGCTGTTGTCGGTCGTG
>NZ_JBEPAP010000106.1:17126-18948 GCF_040298665.1 Streptomyces sp. NPDC001508 | reverse complement strand
ACGTGCCCGCACAGCGCGGTGAAGCAGGAAGCCACCGGAAGAGTCAGACGACCCAGGCCGGAATCCCTGGACTTTAGGCCAGGGAGCACGTCAACTGGCGAGCTGAGCGGTCTGCGGACGCGACGGCCATCCAGGCGCCCGTGCCCGGTGGGGGCCGGGCAGCACGACCCCGTTCGGCGCTCCGCCTGACGGGATTCGTATGAGTCAAGGGAGCAGTCGACGATGACGGAACCGATCGTGTGGAACGGAGGCGACGGGGGCAGCGACGAGGACGACCTCCCCGGCCAGCCCTGGACGCCGCCCCCGCCGCCGCCCCCGGACGGCGGCAGCCCTGAAGGTGACGGGAAGCACCGCAAGTGACGCTCACCCCCGAGCAGGAAGGCCGCGCCGGTGACGAGCTGGCGCGGTCCCTCCGCGGCATCGGAGCCCTGACGCCCGAATGGGCCCGGACGTTCAGGGCCGTACCGCGAACGCTGTTCCTGCCGGATCTCGTCTGGCCCTACGACATGGCTACCGGCCGTAGCGTCTCCGTCCACCGTGGCGACGCCCCCGAAGCGTGGGAGCGGGCCGCGTACGCGGACGTCCCGATCGTCACCCAGTGGGACGACGGACAGCACACCGGCACCGAGCCCGGTACCGTCGCGACCAGTTCCGCAAGCATGCCGTATGTCGTGGCCTCGATGCTCCGCGACCTGGATGTGCGCGAGGGCATGCGGGTGCTCGAAGTCGGCACCGGTACCGGCTGGAACGCCGCGCTCCTCGCCCACCGTCTGGGCAGCTCCAACGTGGTCAGCGTCGAGATCGACAGCGCCGTCGCGGAGCAGGCCCGCGCCGCCTTGAAGCGCACCGGGCTCAGTCCCGAAGTGGTCCAGGGAGACGGCCGCGACGGCTGGCCGGACGGGGCACTGTATGACCGCGTGATCGTCACGGCCGGTGTGCGGGCGGTCGCGCCGCAGTGGTTGGAGCAGACCCGGAGCGGCGGGGTCATCCTCGCCCCCTGGGGCACTCACTACAGCGACCAGGACGCGCTGGTCCGGCTGACCGTGGACGAGGACGGCCGGGCTTCGGGGCCGTTCCTGCGCATGGTCGAGTTCATGAAGCTACGGGCCCAGCGTCTCGACTGGGACCGCTTCCGCGCGTACGTCCCTGCCTTCCCCGGCGACGCCGACGTGTCCCGTACCCGACTCACGATGGCGGACCTGGGGGGCCGCTACAAGCCCGCCCGGTTCGTCGTGGGGCTCTGTGTTCCCGACTGCGCCCATGTCGTCAACGAGAGCGATGAGGGGGCCGGGAAGGCGTGGTTCTTCGACTTGGCGAGCCGGTCATGGGCGGTCGCCGAGTTCCGCAGCGGCGAGCCGGACGCCACCGTCCACCAGTCCGGCCCCCGTCGCCTGTGGGACGAGGTGGAACGAGCGCTGACGTGGTGGACCGAGCAGGGCAGGCCGGCCCTTGACCGGTTCGGCCTCACGGTAGGCCCGGACGGGACCACCTGCGCTTGGCTTGAGCGCCCGGCGGACGTTCTGCCGTTCACCTGATCCCGAGACGTTCCCTCGTGGCCAACGGCCGGGGCCACTCATATGACGGTTGCCTGCCTGGGTGCGCCAGGGCATCCCGCCATGCCGACAGCGCGGGCACAGGCATCTCCAGAACCTGTGCCCGTTCTGCCGGTGTGGGGTCAACTCACTTGAGACCCCGCAAAAAGACACCCCACGCCTGCGGCGCGACAGCGAACCGCCCTGCGTCGGGGTTCTTGGAGTCACGGACGGCAACGAGTGCGTTGAGGTCGGCGACTTCTACGCAGTCGCCGCCGGTGTTGCCGCTA
>NZ_JBEPAP010000106.1:0-17027 GCF_040298665.1 Streptomyces sp. NPDC001508 | reverse complement strand
GCGAACCGCCCTGCGTCGGGGTTCTTGGAGTCACGGACGGCAACGAGTGCGTTGAGGTCGGCGACTTCTACGCAGTCGCCGCCGGTGTTGCCGCTGTACGACGACTTGCGCCACGCGACCGTGCCGAGCGCGGCGCACTCGACGCATTGGCCGCCGGTGTTGCCGCTATGGCTGGACTTGCGCCACGTCATGCTGCTGAGTTGTTGGGCGTTCTCCATAGCGTTCCTCCAACACGTGGGGTCGCTCTAGGTCACTTCAGGTCGCGCAGGAAGGCGGTCCATGCCTCCGGCGCGACGGCGAACCGTCCCGCCTCATGGTTCTTGGAGTCCCGGACGGCAACGAGAGCGGTGAGATCGGCGACCTCGACGCAGTCGCCACCGTTGCTGCTGCTGTAGCTGGACTTACGCCACGTCGCGCTTTTCAGCTGCTGGCTAGTCTCCATAGCAGTCCTCCATCACGTGGGTGATCAGCTCTGCCGAGTCCCGAACCGAGAGCGCGGCAGCCTGCAAATGATCGTAGTAGAGCCAACCGTCGCTGACACCATGCGGATTGGCCGTCATGTGCCCCTGGATGAAGTCCTCGGTGTAGACGATGTCCGGGTGGTCGTTGAAGCGCAAGAGGTTGAAGGCGCCTGGCAGCCCCGGGTGTTCACCGGCCGAGTATGGCAACACCTGAACCTTAACCCGGCGTTGAGTGCCGACGCTCAACAGGTGCGTGAGTTGTTCCCGCATCACCTCCCGTCCACCCATCGGCCGGTACAGCACTGCCTCGTCCAGTACCACCCACAGCAACGGCGGCTGCTCCTTCTGCAGGAGACGCTGCCGCTCCAGTCGAGCGGCGACCAACTCGTCGAGGTGCCCTGGCTCGGGTGCTCCTAGTACTGCACGGGCGTACTTCTCGGTCTGCAGCAGCCCGTATACGACCTGCGCCTGAAACGTGGAGATGTTCGTCGCCTCTGACTCCATCGCCGCGTACGGCTGAAACCACGTAGGCAACTGGCTCCGCAAGACCAGCCCCACCAACCGCGTGAAGCACCCGTCGGTCATGAGGGCCGCGTCGACCCGTTCGGCGAACTCTCTCGTCGGTACCTTGAGCGTGGTCTCGATCTGGCCGATCAGTGAACCCGTGCAGAAGACGATCCCGCCGAGTTCCTTCTGCGTCAGCCCCGCTTCCTCCCGTTTTCGGTGCAGTTCGTAGCCGAAGTAGTCCAACGGCGATGCGCTCGGGTCGAGTTCACGGATGTGCACCATGTAGCAGAGCGTAACCGAACCATTCCGTTCAGGTGGGAGGAATCAGAAAACCGACCTACGCTTGCGACCGTACTTCTGCGGGCCGACATGGACGCGCTGCCCGTACAGGAGGAGACCGGACTCCCGTACACATCCCCGAGGTCGGGCCCGCACTGAACGGGCGGCGTCTGGTCGAACTGGTGGCGGCGGGCACGGTGCCGCCCGGCGGGGACCGGATCCTGTGGGCGCTGCTCCGGGCGCGGCGGACCGCCATCATGGCGTTCCCAGTCGCCCCGAAGGCGTAGGGCGTACGTCGGCCCCGGCCGGACGCCGATTCGGCCGGGGCCGTGGTCGAGCTTCAGAGCGTCAGGTCACTGGGCGGGCTGGCCGCTTCCCGGGCACATCTCGCGGCTGCCCTGCGCCTGGTGCGGGGCGGTCGGCTCGCCGGGGTTCGCGCTGCCGTAGGCGCCGCACACGGGGCAACTGGCTTCGCAGCGGCCGGGGTCTACACGCATGAGCAGGTCTCCCTCGATCGTCGGGATGGTGCTGATGTGTGGTGCTGGTGGTGCACTCCCCGGTGCCGCCGGTGCCGCCGGTGCCGCCGGTGCCGCCGGTGCGGCCGGAGAGGTCTCAGATGCGCCGGATGAAAGCCCTGGCGCCGTTGTGGAAGAAGACGGTCACGCCCTCGCGGCCGCTGCTGCCCTCGCGGGCCGACCAGCGTTCGATCTTCGCGATCTTCGGGGACTCGGCGCGGCCGATGACTGCGGCCAGCCACTCCTCGCCCCCGTCCTGCACGGTGGTGTCCGTCCACGCGGCGGGCTGGCCGTCGATCTCGGCGGTGGGGGTGTCGTGCTTCTCGCCGTCCGCGAGCTGGTGGTTGAACTGCCAGCGGGTCTCCTTGGACCCGACGGTCACGACGATCCCGCGGGGGTGCGTGGTGTCGCCGGCCTCGGCGAGGGTCTGGACGCGGCTTACGCCCGGCGTGTTCTTGACGCAGTCCATGGCGAATGGAACGAATGTGTCGTTGCGCATGACGGTCCTCTCCGTGCGAAGCGGCCAGTCTAGGCACTCGCGCACCGCCCGCTTCAGGGGTCTTGTCGGCCCCGGCCGGGCCGGCGTCCGGCCGGGGCCTGGTGCCGCCCGCAGGCCAGGGGCGGGCGGCGTCTCAGGATGCCGGCGCGAGGGCACGCAAGGCGCGTGCGTCGGGGCAGTAGTCCCGGTGCGTGCAGCGCGGGCACACAGTCACGTGGATCGCATGCACGCGCGCGGCCTCCCGCTGAGCGCACGGCAGGCACGCGTGCGGGAACCAGCGGTCCAGGTGCCCCTCGGCCACGCGCAGCCGCGGACCCAGCGGTATCTCGGACGGCCGTGCGCACCACGGGCAGGCGGTGCCGTCGAGCTGCGCGGCCGTGAACTCCCGGCGGGGCATGGGCAGCATCTCGACCGCGCTGGCGAAGCCGGGGTTCACCGGTCCGTGAGCGGGACCAGGCCGTACAGGTCGCGGCACGGGCCGCAGGCGAACAGGCTCACTCCGGGCCCGGAGCCCTGCTCGATCGCGCTGATCAGCCGGATGCCTTCGGCGACGCCCTTGTGCCACGTGCACCAGCCATGGGCGGTGGGCTTGTCGGGGGTGGCCTCGGTCTGCGTAGTCTCTGCCATGTCGACGCTCCTCAGCGGCGTTGACCGTGCCCCGGGAGGCCCGCCGCCTCGCCGGGGTTTCGTCGTACCCGCCGACGCTAGGAGCGTGCACATGGCCACCGCCAGCGATGTGCAGATCTGCTCACGGCTCTCTTCTGACTGGTGGCTTGACTGCTTTGCGCCCTTGACCGGTTAGGCCGAAGAGATGACCGTGTTGCACACAACTGCACAACTCATCGACGGAGGCAGCCGTGGCGCTACTGTTCATCGGCATCGACCCCAACACCGGGGACAAGCAGAGCCCCACCGTGTGGGTCGACCAGGAGAAGAAAGAGTTCGTCTTCCAGGGCTGGGAGCCAGGGCCCGAACTGGAGGCGGAATGCGCGGCGTTCGAGGTGCCGGGCCACGCGCAGGGAATCCCCAAGGGCGAGGCAGTGGTCCGTATCCCCGCCAGGATGGTGCACATGATCAGGGAGGCGTGCAATGTCGTCGAGCGTTCCGACCTTCGATGAGCTGATCGCGGGCTGCACGCGCTCAGCCGTTCACCTCGAAATGCGGGACTCCTATGCCGTCGACTACGAAGAGGGCCCGTTCGCCGACTGGAAGAACGGCTTCCGTCACGACCCGGCGGACCGCGCCTCTTGGTGGCGGCCGTGGCTCGACCTCATCCAGGAAACCGTGGCACGAGGCGTCGTCGTGCGCCGGGCGCGCATCGTCTCGGAGCCGGTGAGCGAGTACACGCGCTTCCTGTACGACGGCACCTTCACCAACGTTGCAGCGGGCGAGCAGGTGCGGTGGCTGCCGCGGCGCCGAGCATCCGGCATCGCCCTGCCGGGCAACGACTTCTGGCTCTTCGACGAGCACTGGACCCACTGGAACCATTTCGCCGGCGATGGGGCGTGGACCGGCGAGGAGATCAGCGACGACTCAGCCGCGGCCAAGCTGTGCGCCGAGGCGTTCGAGGCCGTGTGGTCCCACGCCATCCCGCACGAGCAGTACGAGATCCACTGACAGCACGCACCGGATAGGCCAGCTCACATGCCCATCTCTCCGTCCTCGTCTGCCCAGGCCGCGCGCGAAGTCGTCGCGTTGCGGCTGCGCGACCTCCGCAAGAGTGCCGGGCTGACGGTCGTGGAGCTGGCCGACCGGTGCGGCTGGCACCACTCGAAGACGTCCCGCGTCGAGAACGCCATCACCGCCCCATCCGCCAAGGACATACGGGCCTGGGCCGCGGCCTGTGGGGTCGCCGACCAGGCGGAGGACCTGGTCACCCAGTCGCTGAACGCGGAGTCCATGTACAGCGAGTGGCGGCACCAGGTGCGGCGCGGGATGAAGCAGCTGCAAGACAGCGTCGTCCAGTTCTTCCACGAGACCCGGCTGTTCCGGATCTACTCCTCGACGATGGTCCCTGGCCTCCTGCAGACGGAGGGCTACGCGGCCGCCCTGCTGAGCAGCATCGCCGACTTCCGTGGCATCCCCGTCAACGACGGCGCCGAGGCCGCCGCCGCCCGCGTCGAACGCTCCCGAGTCATCCACGAACCAGGGCACCGGTTCGTCATGCTCATCGAGGAGGCCATCTTGTACTCCCAGCTGGGCGACGAGGACGCCATGGCCGCCCAGCTCGGCTACCTGCTGACCGCCGGCGCGTTGCCGCAGGTGTCGCTGGGCATCATCCCGATGGCGACTCCGGCGCGCCCCCAGTGGCCTATCGAGACGTTCCACATGTACGACGACAGCCTTGTGTCGGTGGAATTCCTGTCGGCGGAAGTCAACATCACGCAGCCGTCGGAGATCGCCCTCTACCTGAAGGCGTTCGAGCAGTTGCGCAGCATGGCCGTGTACGGAGCCGACGCGCGCGCCCTGGTCCTCAACGCGATTGAAGCCCTCTGACCCCTGAACGCACGAAAGCGGCCCGCCCTCCCGGAGGAGAGCGGGCCGCGATGGCGTTCAGCGGAGCAGGTACTGGGCGAGGACACCGCCGACCGTGCCGAGGACGGCCGCGCCGCCCATCGCTCGCCACACCGTGTGCTCCGTGGAACTGGATGAGGTGCGAGGCCTCTTTGATTGTCTCGGTGTAGCCCTCGACCGTGACCCGCACCGACGAGGCCGGTGCCTGGGACGGCATCGAGGTGACGGAGAAATAGGAGCTGATGTCGGCGTCCAGGACTCCGCACAGCTGGGCATCGTGTACGCCTCGACGGGCACTTCGCGCAGTTCCGAGCCGGGGATCCTCGACCTCGCCGACGCCACCGACGACCTTGCCGAGGTGATCGTCCTGCCGTGACCGCCGCGGGCCGGAGGGCAGGGCTCAGCGGCCCAGCACCACCGTCCCCGACGAGCAGAACCAGCCCCCGGTCCCGGACGCCAGCCCGAGCCGGGGCAATCGGCCGGCCGGGGAGCGCACCTGCCGTTCCCCGGCCTCGCCGCGCAGCTGCCGTACCGCCTCCACCAGCAGGAACAGCCCGCGCATGCCCGGATGTTGGGCCGACAGACCGCCGCCGTCGGTGTTCACCGGCAGCTGCCCGCCCCGCACCAGCAGCCGCCCCTGCTCCACGAACGCCCCGCCCTCCCCCTTACCGCAGAACCCCAGGTCCTCCAGCGTCACCAGCGTCATATAGGTGAACGCGTCGTAGATCTCGGCGAAGTCGATCTCCTCGGGGCGCACGCCCGCCCGTTCGAAGGCGAGGCGCCCGCTGACCGCCGCCGGGGACACCGTGAAGTCCGGCCACTCGGACAGGGCGGCGTGCGAGACATGCTCGCCGGTGCCGAGCACCCAGACGGGGGCGCTGCGGCAGTCCCGCGCCACCTCCTCGGACACAAGGAGCACGGCCGCGCCCCCGTCGGAGCGGATGCAGCAGTGCAGCCGGGTGAACGGGTCGGCGATCATCGGTCCTGACAGGACGTCGTCGACCGTGATCGGGTCGCGGAACATCGCCTGTGGGTTCAGGGCCGCGTTGGCCCTCGCCTGCACCGCGACCTGGGCCAACTGCTCGATGGTCGTACCGTGTTGGATCATGTGGCGGCGGGCGGCCATCGCGTACTTGGCGATCAGGGTGTGGCCGTAGGGCACCTCGAACTGGAGCGGGCCGGCGCGGCCGAAGGACAGGTTGCCCGTGCGCCGCCCCGCTTTGATGTCCGCGCGGGCCGTCGAGCCGTAGACCAGCAGTACGGCACGCGCGTGGCCCGCCGCTATCGCGTCGGCCGCGTGCGCGGCCATGACCTCCCAGGTCGAGCCGCCGACCGAGGTGGAGTCGACCCAGGTGGGGCGCAGGCCCAGATACTCCGCGACCTCCGCCGGTGCAAGCGTGCCCAGTCCCGCCGAGGCGAAGCCGTCCACGACACGGCGGTCGAGGCCGGCGTCCGCCAGGGCGCGGCGGGCGGCCTGCGCGTGCAGGGCGTAAGGGGTCGTGTCGTGCACCCGGCCGCAGTCCGAGAGCGCCGCCCCGACCACCGCCGCCCGCGTCCCGCCGCCAGATGCCATAGAACTGACGGTACATCAGATAGGGCGGCGGCCGGCAGGTGTCGAGACCCTGGGCATTCGGCTCCGCGCCGCCTAACATGACGGGCCGTCAGATCCGGAGGGAAGAGCCATGGACGCACGTCTCACCGCCGAACAGGACGAGATGCGGCGCACCCTGCGCGCCCTGCTCCGCGACCGCTGCGGCCCGTACGACCTGCGCGCCGCCCTCGACACCCCCGCGGGACACGACCCCGCCCTGTGGCGCGCCCTCGCCGACCGGCTCGGCCTGCCCGGACTCGCCCTCCCCGAGGCGTACGGCGGTGTCGGCTGCACGGCCACCGAACTCGCCCTCGCCTGTGAGGAGACGGGCCGGGCCCTCGCCCCCTCGCCGCTCCTCGCCACCACCGTGCTGGTCGCGCCGCTGGTCCTCGCCCTCGGCACCGACGCCCAGCGCGCCCGTCTGCTGCCCCGCCTCGCCTCCGGTGAGCTGACCGCCGCCCTCGCCGTACCCGGCACCGCGCTCGCCACCGCGCTCGCCCTGACCGGCGACAACGGCGGCGACTGGGCGGGCGGGGGCCGCGCGGGCGGGGTACAGGCCCGGCGAACGGACGGCGGTTGGCGGCTGTACGGGGAGGTCCGGCAGGTACTGGACGGGCACAGCGCCGGGCTGCTGCTGGTCGCCGCCCACACCGGGGGGTTCGCCCGCTCGCGGACCCGGCTCTTCCTGGTGGCGGGGGACGCGGCCGGGACGGCCCGCGGGCGGCAGACGGTGCTCGACGCCACCCGGCCGCAGGGGTGGGTGCAACTGCGGGACGCGGCGGCCGAATTGCTCGGCGGAGGCGACGGACGCGGCGGAGACGAGGACGAGAGGGATGTGCTCGGCGCGCTCGGCGCGGCCGGGGACGCGGCCGCCGCGGTGCTGGCCGCCGAGGCCGTCGGGGCCGCCGACCGGGCGCTGGAGCGGACGGTCGGCCACGTGAGGCAACGCGAGCAGTTCGGGCGGCCGATCGGCTCCTTCCAGGCCGTGAAACACCGGCTGGCCGACGTGTACGTACAGGTCCAGGCGGCCCGCTCGGCGGCCTACTACGCGGCCTGGGCGACCGTCCACGGGGAGCGGACGGGCGGGCTCGCGCTCGCGCAGGCGCTGGAGGCGCTGCGGACCGCCGCGGGCGAGGCGATCCAGTTGCACGGCGGGATCGGGTTCACCTGGGAACACGAGGCCCATCTCTATTTCAAGCGGGCGGCGGGCGACGAACTGCTCCTCGGCCCGACACACCGACTGCGCGGCCGCGCGGCCGACGACGCGGGGGTGTTCTCGCACGCGGAGACGACGGCTGGCTCCCCCTGGCGCAACGGGGGCCCGCGGTGACCCGGGGTTCGGCGTGCGAGGTGCGGTGTGTGGCACCGTTGTGACTGGTCACGCCGGCACGGCGGAGCGCATGCCGATACGGCCCCGCGCCCCTTCGGGGCGCTGCCGTGGCCGTGGGTCAGCGCCCGCGGACTCATCCGCAGCAAGGGCACCGCTCGGTTCACACGGCGCGGTACACCGCTCGCGATGCTGAGCACCGAGCGGCTGGTCTGCAAGATGAGATGACACGGCGGGCTCAGCACGGGCGTCGCCGGGCCGACGCTGGAGAGGCGCCGACGCCGTACGCCGCGAAGCCGGAATCTCCGTATACCAGCCGTGCTACAGCGGAGTTCTCGCATCCCGATCAGTCTCCGGAGGCCGCTCCGGACACGCCAATGATGTAGAGGACGGACCGGTCAGACTTTCCCGGATGACGAGTCGACTGGTCCGCAATGCACCGTCGATCTGGGCCCGGACCTCCGGAGGGAGGACGCCGGATTGCAGAGCACAGACGCCCAGCAGGCCGAGGCAGCCCTTCGCCTCCGCCTCAGTGGCCAGCTCTCTGGACAGTGGGTGCGAGAGGGCATCACGGGCGGCGTATCCGTCATTCGACTCAAGCGCTCGGCGGTGCAGGTCAGCGACCACTTGCCGTGCGGCCGGATCTTCGGGTGAGTCGATCAGGTCGAGTACGACGAGACCGAGCCGGGCACGGAACGCTGCCAGGCCCTCCAGAGCCGGGTAGTCGAGATACGCCGTGACGAGGCCCTGAAGGGCACGCTGCCACGGTCGCCCGGTGACGCGGTGACACAAAGCCGTCAGGCAGCCCGCAACCATGGCTTCCTCCGGCTCTCCCGGCTTTGTCCCCCTCAGCATGTGATCGGCGTGGGTGGCGTCACCGTGTGCGAGAGCAGCGAGGACGGCGACTTGGCGGCCGTCGAGCATTCGTTGCGCAAGGCCACGGTGTTGCTGAATGTGATTGAGGGCATCGTCCCAGCGGCCGGCGCTCGTGAGCGCGCGTGTTCCGTCGGCGAGGAGGACCGCCCACAGCCAGGCGCGCACCTTCTTGTGGCCGGCTACCGTCGCCACGAGGTTCGCGGGGACGGAAATGCTCTCGATCCGCGCGGGCTTGTCGTGGGTGATGCTGTCGAACAGGGTCAGGAGGAGTTGGCGCCCCGTTTCTGGACGCCCGGCACGAAGCTGGAGGCGTGCCAGGTTGACCGCCGGTTCGAGGGCGCGCACGGCCGCCTCCGGGGACAAGGGTGTGGCGCACAGGTAGGCGGCAGCGTGTCTTGTGCACATGGTGCGGGCGACATCGGGGAGTCCCATGTCCGAGGCGATCAGCGCGGCCTGATTGAAGACCGTGGAGGCCATGCTTGGGTCGTTCTGCTTCTGAGCGGTGTCCGCGAGGTCGGCCAACGCCTGGACGCGCTGAGGCAGGGGGAGGCAGGCAGGGCGGGGGCGAGCGACGAGCGGGAACCGCTGCGCGACGCTGTCACGGAGTTTCCACACGGTCCGCATTGCTCCTCTCCGTGGCCGGGTCCGGGCCGAAGATGACGGTCCTCGCGGCTGCCGTGAGGGTGGCCTGTGTGTCGTGGGGAAGGCCGAGTCGGTTCCAGCCGAAGATCACATGATGAGCGAGGACATTTCTTAGCCCGCGTCGGAGTTGGCCGTTCTCGTTGAGGCGGGCCAGGTCGTGCCCTGCATCGGTGTAGGCCGAGACCCATCCGGTGGCCGCTGCCAGAGGACCGCCGGGCTGTATCGCGTACTTGGGGTCCACGGAGAGCAAGCGGCGAACGGCGGTGGGCAACTTGGCGTTCCTGTTCTGCTCGGAGCCCGGCGGCAGAGCGCGGTGGGCGGCGACGCGTGCCCAGACGTCGCCCTGCTCGTACCAATCGAGCCGGGCGGCCCGCATCATGAGGCTGAACAGCATCATGGAGGTCTCGCGTCGGTGACGGGCGGCGTCACCGCGGAGGAGGTCCAGGAGATTGCGGCTGTCGCGGTGGAAGAAGCGGTGGGCGCAGTCCATGGACTGAGCGCCGCCGAAGGCGTACACCTCGGGCTCGTAGATGATCTCCGTCCACCCTGTGAGCTGTCCGGCTGAGACCAGCTCATCGAGACGCTGGTCTACGGGGTTCTGCGCGCCGGTGACAGGTATGTAGCGGATGCGCCAGCAGGGATTCTTGCGGATGATGAACCATGTGGTGATGGCGCCGACGGCCTCTGCGGTACGGAGGAGTGGGGCAAGCTCGGTGACGGCGGTGGTCTCGGCGCGCTCCCAGTCCGGGAACGCCACGTTGACCTGGCGCCAGACGCGTTGGGTCATGAAGTGGTCCTCCGTGAGGTTCAGGCCAAGGCGAGGAAGGTGTCCCAGTGGGGAGCGGCCGCGTGGTTCGTGCCGAGGGTGTGCAGGGCGAGTGCCGCGCCGGCGGCTCCGTCGAGGAGTTCCGGGTCGTGACCGTCCTGTTCGAGTGTCGCGATCAGCCGCTCGGCGAGGTGCGGTAGCTCTGCGGCGATCTCGGGGTTGTCGGTTTCAGCTGTCATTCGCCACGCCGCGTGCAGGAGTCCGGCCATGCCGTGGCACAGCCCGATCTCGGGGAGCTTGGCCTGCTGGTGCGGGTCGCGCAGGGCATCGAGGATCGCGTTCTCTGCCAGTCGCACGCGGGTCGCGTCTCCGAGAGCGAGACCGGCCAGCTGCTGGGCACGGGCGGTGCCGCCGACTCCGTAGCACCAGGAAGGCCGGGGGCGGAGTTCGGCGTGAACGTGTTGGTCGGCCGCTTGCTGCGCGCTGATCTGGCCCGGCCACCAGGGATGAGTGTCGTTGCCCTGCCGAAAGCGGTCGGTCCAGGCACAGATCCGTTCGATGGCATCGGCCAGGCCGGGCAGGGTCACTTTGTAGATCAGGGCCTGTGAGAGTACGGACAAAGCAGCGCTGATGCCGTGGGCAAGCCCGAAGTTACCGTGTCCGCCTGGGTAGTCAGGGTGGAGCGCCCCGGTGGGGGCGACGTTCATCCACCAGGGCGGCAGTCCGGTCGGGTCGGGCAGGGGTTCGGTCAGCCGCACCAGGTAGACCAGGATCTCGCGGGTGATCTCGTGGTGAAGATGGCGGCTGAGGTGATAGGCGCCGAGACCGGAGAGGCCTTGGATCAGGTCGAACTCCTCCATCGGTGGGCGTTCGGCGCGGTCGATGCGCTGGTGGGCGGCGGCGAGCCGGGCTCTGGTGACGGTAAGGGTGGCCGCGTCCAGGCGCTCCAGGAGCCGCAAGTATCGGGTTGACGCGCTCGCCGCGCGGTGCGTGATGAACGCGAGGGCGGGAGCACCGAAGTACAGGTTCGCGTTGGCCGCAGCGCTGATGTCGCCGTCCAGGGCCGCGGCCAGCCATGCGTGCGCGATCTCCCAGGAACCGCGGCCGGCACGAGCCCGTTCGATGTGCAGAAGGGCGATGCCTGAAGCGCCTCCGGCGAGCGACTGGGGCCAGGCCCGGCCACCGCCGGGTCGGCCGTTCGGCCACGCGGTGCCCGGGTCGGCCAAGGCATGGGCCACCTTGTCGGCGGTCGACAGCACGGCGGGAACAGAGGCTGTCGTGGTCACGGTGTTCTCCTTGCTCGTGCCGTCCAACTCAGGGCTGCGGCCCTGGCCAGGTGCAGGTGTGCGCGCTCCTTCGGCAGATCGGGGCCTTGCATCCGTACGTGGTGCAGATGCAGAAGGTCGGGCAGCAGATCGCCGGGGTTCGCGTCCGTCTCCGCGAGTACGCGGGCGTAGTCGGCCAGTGCTGTCCGCCGCGCGTCCCATGCGGTGACGGTTCGTTGGTCCAAACCGGCGGGGTGTATGTGCACCAGGTCGACGGCCTGTCGGTAGACGGCGCGGGGAGGGGCGGTCGAGTCGGTTCGGGTGTGTTCGATGAGCCAGTGCATCGCCGCGGCGCGGTCGCCCAACAGGCCGGCGACGATGTCCACCATGCTGGCGGCGGTCACCGCACGGGCGTCTGGTGCGTTCTTCGCTCCTGCGGCGGCGAGTTGGCCCAGCGCGGCGGCGGAGTCGGCCGCGAAGTACGCCTCTGCCGCATCGATCGCTGCGGGGCCGCCGAACCGTGCGGTCTCCGGATGGTAGGTTTCCAAGCCGGCGTGTGTGATCAGCCCACGGCGGTGAAGCTGCTCGGTCCACTCGCCGATGCGCTCGAAGGCCGCACCGAGGGTTCGCGGTGCGCAGGTCAGGCGAAGGCGAAGGTGGTCGTCGGGGTGGGGATAGCGGACGAACCAGCAGCGGGAGTCGCCCAGGTCGCTGAGCAGGGGCGGCAGGTGGCGGGTCAGGATGGGGTCTTGCCGGTCTCGGCGTCCGTGGAGCTGGAGACAGAGACGGTTTCCGCTGCCGGGTAGCTCCCCGTGCTCACGGGCCACGACGTGGGGTGTTGTCGTACGCACGGGAGCGCGGTTCTGCTCTGCGATCAGGGGAATCACGGCTTCGTGGGCACGGCCGCCGATCCACCCCAGCGCCTTGGGCCCTGGGGCAGGGTGCAGGGTCGCCCTGCCGCCGTTGTCGAGGTGGGAGCGGAGCAGGGCCCGGTGGGAGGGCTCGGCCAGGTCCAGGGCAATGCGCTGGTCGGCCTCGCTCAGGTACACGTGCTGGGGAAGATGCACGTCGCTGCACCACCGCGTCAGGACTTCGTCCCACTCCGGCCACGGTGCCGAGGCGTCGGGCAGGTCGTCACGGTCGAGGAGCCAGCGAGCCGGGGACAGGATCGTGCGGCCGTAGCGCAGCGCGGGCAGGAACGGAAGGTTCGAGGCAGCCGTGCCCCACAGGAACCCGGTGCAGGGCACGGCGAGCGCGACCGGTGCCTCCGCCAGAAACCGCGTGAGCGGATGGGAGTGCAGCCCGAGGTCCACGGCGTTGAGCAACAGCGTGTGCACCGGCCGGCGATGGGAGAGCGAGACGAGGTGGAGCTGTTCGGCGTCGGCGGTGACGGCCAGGTCCGTCACCGGTATCAAGCGGGTATCCGGGCTCTGCTGTTCGCCCAGCGAGATCACCAGATCGGTCGCCTGTGGGGCGCGTGCGACGTTTTCCGCACGAACGGATAGAGGGGGAGCACTGATCTGGGTCACGAGCGCGTCGCGGTGCACTCCCGGAAGCCCGGCGTACACGCCGGTCATACGACGCCGGTCATCGTCGCACAGCAGGTCGAGAAAGCGACCGGTGGTGGCCCCGGCCGAACGCGCCACGCCGACGACATGCAACGTGAACTCACCCCGCTGGAGCGCGGCGGCGTCAACGGCCTGGATGCGTACGGTCACCTCGGTGCTGGGCTGGACCGGGCGGCCGGGTTCGGTGGTGGCCAGGTCTTCCAGCGCGGCGTCTTCGAGCACAACCTCAGTACGGCCTTGGACGGCGGCGGCGTGGGCGAGCTTGATGAGGCGGCCGTCCCGATCGGGCAGTGGGGAGAGCGCCGGCGCAGTGCCGGCGCCGAGGTAGCCGGGCGGGTACCCCAGCGTGTCGATGGCGTCCAGGACGGGGACGATCGCCCGCGGCCCGTACCGGTCGAGGAACCGGGCGTGCCATTCGGTCCAGCCGGTCGGTGCGGAGCGGGGCGCGAGTCGGGTGAGGGCCCTCGCTGCCGTGGCCACCTCGTGGGCCACCACGTCCGGGATGGTCAGGTCCCAGTCCAGGCGAAGGCCGATCACGGGCCGGCGAGTTTCGCCCAGCTCGCTCTTCTCGGCAGCGGACAGGTGATGTGCGTGGTCGTTGAGGCCGGTGAGCGGGTCGGGCGTCGTCATCGCGGGCCGCAGGCTGGTGAGCAGGACCCGTTGCTGGACCAGGCCCGCGAGGAGCTTGTCCATCGCCGCGGGCGGG
The DNA here is from genome assembly GCF_040298665.1 of Streptomyces sp. NPDC001508. Classification (NCBI taxonomy): domain Bacteria; kingdom Bacillati; phylum Actinomycetota; class Actinomycetes; order Kitasatosporales; family Streptomycetaceae; genus Streptomyces; species Streptomyces sp. NPDC001508. Next base: position 3,511 of record NZ_JBEPAP010000106.1, on the reverse strand, counting down.
GCGTCGGGGAAGTCGACGGCGAGCTTCGCCACGAGGTCGCTCCACTGGATCGGGCTCCGTGCGCCGTTCAGGGCTCCGCGCACGGGCGCAGTCAGGCGTATCCGTACGTGCTCGGGGCCGACATCGCGTTTCCCGCTGGCCCGATGCTCGATCACCACGTGATCGTCGTGTTCGACGGCGAGGTTGGAAGTGAGCAACTTCAAGTGGGGTTGTAGTGCGGGGTGCTGCTCGAAGCGGTCGGCCAGCATCGTGGCCTGTGCGGCGTCCGCTCTGGCGGTGGTGCGGTGCGCGCGGCCGATGCGCACCACGGGTGGCCCCTGTTCGCGCGGCTGCAACCCCGGCGAACAGACCGAACGGCGTGGCTCGTGTGCGGGCGCGCAGCAGGTAGCGCAGAACGGCGAGCACGGTACGGCGCACGGTGGCCTCCGGCAGCGGGCGGCCGGCGCAGACCTGTTCGACTCGGCCCGCAAGGTCGGGACTGGCGGCCATGACGGCAGTGGCGAACTCGGAGCCGGCCCAGATCTGCTGTAGCCACGTTCGCCACGATGCTGCGTTCGCAGCGGCGCTCACGAGGTCGGGCCAGTCGATCTGCTGGTCAGGGTGGCCCGCAGCGCCCCGGATCAGCGCCGCATCGGCATGGCGGTACATGTGCCTCTCCTGTGGCCGTGCGGTGTCCGGTCGCGCCCTGGGCCGGACGCGACCGGGCACCGCGAACAATGCGGTCGGCCCTACGGGCAGCTCACGCACGCCGTGGCGCACGTGGAGTTGCAGCCGTCGCTCGTCAGGCGGACCAGCTGGTCTGCGGCGGGGCCACCTTCGACGATGGTGATGTCGAGGTCCCAGTCCGCCGACTCACCGGCCGGCGTCAGGGCGGCGCCCGGCTGCACAGGTGCCGGCGGGCGCTCCATCTGTACGGTCATGTATGCCTCCTTGGGGCAGTTGACGGATGGTGCACGGCCTAGGCCCAGGTCGCCGTGACGATGCCGTGGCGGCGCAGCACGGCGTCCTCGGGCAAGGGGGTGGGTGCGGGGCCCGGCAGGTAGCGGAACATCGCGGCTCCCCGTCGACGGTGGTTCTGCGCCCAGTGGCGCAGCAGGTCCGCGTACTGGTCGGCGAGTGCTTCGGCCTGCGGGCCGTGGGCGATCACGCCGCTCTCGAAGCCGCCGGTGCCGGTGTTCTCGCGGCGGGTGCGGTAGGCGAGGCTGTCCCGGCTCACCAGGGCAGGCACCCCCTTGAGAGCAGATGCTTCGACAAGCCCGCTGTCAACGACGTCCTGAGCGGCGTGGAGACGGGCCGGGCTCTGGAGCTTGAGCGTGAGGAACAGATCCAGCTCGTCGGGCAGGTCGTACGCAGCACCAGACCAGCGCTCCAGCCTGGGCATGCCGAGGGCCGCATTGAGCCCCTGGGGCTCCAGGGGCACCCGTACGTCGTCGGTCTGCAGAGCAATGCCCTCCCGCAGCATCACCTTGCGCTCGTCGGCAGCGCCCTCGCCCTGCATGGGCACGAAGTGGGCCAGGCCGTAGGAGCGGCTGATCAGACCGGCACCGTCGCGGTCGAAGGCGATGCTGCGGGTTGTGCCGCACACCGTCAGTGGGACGACGAGCCGGCCTTTCTCCGTGAGTCCGTTGATCCACGACGGAGGGATGTCCCACGCCGCCGCGGTCACCATGATCCGGTCATACGGAGCGCCGTCGGGTACGCCGGCCTCACCGTCGTCGAGGACCGTCTTCACCTGCGCGTACCCGGCGTCGTCGAGGCACTGGCGGGCTCGGTCGATGACGTCTCGGTCGATGTCGACTGTGGTGACCTCTCCCTGGCTGCCCACCAGTTCCTGAAGGTAGGCGGCGTTGACCCCGCCGGACCCGATCTCCAGGACCTTCATACCGGGCTCGACTTCGGCCTGCTCCAGCATGACGGCCTGGAGATGGGCCGCGGACATGACGCTGATGTCCATGCCGTGCTCGTCCTTCTTGACCGGCACGGTGCGGTGCAGGCTGTACGCCAGTTCCGCGGATACGTCCGGTGCGAACTTGTGGCGGGGCACAGCAGCGAAGGCGGCGGCGACGGGCTCGGTCTTGACCCCGTTCTCGTTGCGGAGTGCGCGGACCATGTCCGCACGCAGCGCGTCGGGATCACGAACAGTCGAGTCATCGATAGCAGTCATCCGATTACCTACTTCGGTGGGGAGGGTTGGTGCTTGCGGCGGCCCAACTCGGCTTGCGGTCGGCGAAGACGCTAGCCAGGACGCCACCCCAGTGAGGCGACTACGCGCCGTCGTGGGTGGCAGCGCTCGGAGTCCAACTGAATTGCAGTCCCGAAGAGCGCACGCCGTCGGGGCCGTCACGCTTCGACACACGAAGCGCGCTTGCTCAACTGCGCTCGGTAGCCAATGAGTTGGAGTATGGCCGCCGAATCGCTCCCCATGTAACGCTCACAACGGAAGTGTCCGCATGGACCTTTCGGGCCCCGGTCAGTGCGTAACCCGGAACCCGTTCCGCCGTGTAACGTCCCTTGCGGTCGCGAAGCGCCGGCCGGGACACTGGCCGCACTCGTCCCAGGGGAGCGCCAGCATGACGAACGAGTCGCTACCGGCCGGGCAGAATGGCGAGGTCCAGGGAGGGCCGACAGCACGGCGGCGTCAGCTGGGCTTTCGTCTTCTCGCGCTCAGAAAGGAGCGCGGGCTGTCGGCCGAAGCTGCTGGCCAACGGGCCGGTGTGTCGAAGGCAACGGTCAGCCGATACGAGCAGGCCAAAGGGAACGTTCGCTGGAACCAGGTCAAGCAGCTCTGCGAGGTCTATGCAGCCTCCGCGGAGGAGACGGCCGAGCTGATCGACCTGGCGAAGAACAGCAAGGTCACGGAGGGATGGTGGGTTCCGTACGCCGGAAAGCTCTCGGACCCGATGCGGATACTGCTCCCGCTCGAGAATGAGGCGCAGTCCATCTGGCACGTCTCTATGGGCGTCGTTCCGGGGCTCTTGCAGACCAGGCGATACGCCACAGCGATCAAGGCAACGCCGGGGAACACCCTGGAGCCTGAGAGGGTGACCGAGTTCCTGGATATGAGGATGCAGCGACAGCAGATCCTCGAACGCGAGTCTCCTCCGGCGTACCACGTCGTTCTGGACGAGAGTGTGCTTCGGCGCAGGGTCGGTGGTCCCGACGTCATGGCAGAGCAGCTTGATCTGCTGCTGGACCGTCGTCAGGAGGAGAACATCACCCTTCAGGTGCTGCCGTTCGCGGCAGGCGCCTACAGCGCTGCGCTGACCAGTTTCATCGTCTACGGCGGACCGGATCCCTCACTGGACGTCATCTTCATGGAGAACGCGGTGGGTTCCTTGTTCCTGGAGCAAGAGGACGCACGCAAGGCGTACGGGCACGCTCGCGCCTTCCTGCGCGACGAAGCGCTGGATCCTGATCCTCGATCCACCGCGTGAATTCTGATCAAGGGTGTCGGGCGGGTTCCGGGTGTTTCTGCGGGGTGCGGGCAGCGGCGATCGCCGGGTGTCCGTCC
>NZ_JBEPAP010000105.1:0-19926 GCF_040298665.1 Streptomyces sp. NPDC001508 | reverse complement strand
CCTGGACCCGACCGGGAAGGGCCGCAAGCGGTGGACCATGCGCTGGAAGGCACCCCTGAACGCGTTCCAGATCGCCTTCGAGGGCCGCCTGACCCGAGCAACAACTGACACCTCAACAACCAAGATCAGCCGTTAAGTTGACACACCCGCACGCCAGCGACGAGGCCGACCGGCTCGACCGGGCCGTGCAGCAACTGCTCGCCGGCACCACGACCGCACACCTCCTGGCAGCCGTCGGCCACGCCCTGACCCGCACCCCCGGAGCAGCCCCCGCATGAACCCGACCGACGAACAGACGGCCGCGGCCGACGCCTTCCACGCCGACCAGCACCTCGCCCTGCAGGCCGGCGCGGGCACCGGCAAGACCACCACCCTGGCCCTGCTCGCCCGCACCACCAAACGCCGCGGCCGCTACCTCGCCTACAACCGGGCCATCGCCCAGGACGCGCGCGCCCGCTTCCCGTCCACCGTCACCTGCAAGACCGCCCACGCGCTGGCCTATGCCGCCGTCGGCCACCGCTACACCCGCCGCCTGAACGCCCCCCCGCCGCCCGGCCTGGCAGACCGGACAGGCCCTCGGCATCACCAAGCCCATCCGCATCGGCGAACGCGACCCGTCCCAAAAGACCCTCTCCAACGCCACCCTGCGCACCGTGGCCCGCTTCTGCCACACCGCCGACCCCACCATCACGAGCCGCCATGTCCCGCACCTGCGCGGCCTGGAAGACCGCGCCCTGCACGCCCAACTCGCCGCCCACATCGTCCCCTTCGCCCGCAAGGCCTGGGCCGACCTGCAGCACCCCGACGACGGCGCGGTGCGCTTCGACCACGACCACTACCTGAAGATCTGGGCCCTCACGAATCCGAAAATCGAGACCGACTTCCTGCTGCTGGACGAGGCCCAGGACACCAACCCCGTCGTCGAACAGATCTTCCTCGCCCAGCGCGGCCACGCCCAGTTGGTGATGGTCGGCGACTCCGCCCAGGCCATCTACGACTGGCGCGGCGCCAAAGACGTCATGACCGGCTTCGACGGCACCCAGCTCGCCCTGTCCCAGTCCTTCCGCTTCGGCCCGTGTCTGGCGCATGAGGCCAACCGGTGGCTGGCCATCGCCGACGCCCCGATCCGTCTCACCGGCACCGGGACCGTGCCCACCGAACTCGGTCCCGTCGCCCATCCGGACGCGGTGCTGTGCCGCACCAACGTCGGCGCCATGGCCCAGGTTATGGAGCTGCTGGCCACCAGGCACCGGGTGGCCCTGGTCGGGGGAGGAGACAGCCTGCGGGCCCTGGCCCTGGCCGCCCGCGACCTGAAGGAAGGCCGCCGCACCACCCACCCCGAACTGGTCCTGTTTCCCTCCTGGGGCGAACTGCAGGACTACGCAAGCCACGACCCGGCAGGACGGGACCTGCAGCCCCTGGTGGATCTGGTCGACACCCACGGCACCGATGCCATCATCAGCGCCGTCGCGCGGCTCACCCCAGAACAGCAGGCTGAGGTCACCGTCTCCACCGCTCACAAGGCCAAGGGCCGCGAATGGGCCCGTGTGAGAATCGCCTACGACTTCGCCCCGCCCAAGGACAGCGACCAGGACGACGGCACCGGCCGTCCGGTGCCCGCGCCGATCGACGACGGCGAGGCCCGCCTCGCCTATGTCGCCGTCACCCGTACTCGTCGCCGGCTCGACATCGGCGGCCTGTCCTGGATTCACGACCATCCTGATGGATCCCCCCGGGCGCCCACGCGGATCGAGCCGCGTGCGCAGCACGCCCGTGCGGATGCGGCCAAGTGAGCGCCAGCTCACTTCTGCCGCGCCCGGGCAGAGCCGGGTGACGATCGCCGGACAGGCCCGACGGCATGTCCGTATCTGTGGGGTGGCTGGCCATATCGCCATGGCGCCGTGGCAAGATTTCCGAGCTCTCCCGAGCGGCCGTCTGTGAAATCCCGGGCGAGCTGGTCTCGCTCGGAGAGGTGCTGGAGATCGCCACGGACAAGCGAGCATCCGTCTGCACCCGCATCAGTCGGCGGAGCGGTGGGACCGGCCGGAAGTGCGGCTCGAGATGGTCGCCGGGCACGGCACGAATGTCCGCACAACCGGGCGGACCGGGGCGGCTGTTTTTGGCCTGCGTGTGGAAGAGCTTGCCGTCGGTGACGCCGAGGATGTCGGGCGCGGTGCCGTTGCGGCGGGCTTCGGTCTCGATGAGGTGGGCGAGGACGGCGGCGAGTTTTTGGCCGTGAGGCTGGACAGGGCGCGGGCCAGGCCGGGCTTGAGCCGCAACTGGACGACCGCGTCCATCTTCTGGGGACGCCAGGGCAGTGATGAGGCCGACCAGCTACGGGTGGCGGGCGCCGTCGCGGGTGTAGGGGAGGTCCGTGGGGGACAGCCAGTAGACCCTGCTGCGGGAGGCGGAGCGGTGCCGGTGCAGTCTCCGGCTGGAAGGTACTGCGCCGTGCGGACGACGACGGTGCGGGGGTTCGAACGGTACGACGTACGAACCCGCGCATGAGGGCCTGCATGGCCATACCCGCATTCGACGTAAGTGGGGGCCTGGAGCGGCGATTTCGGGGACTGACCTGCGGGGACAGGGGTGGAACCACCTGGAGGGCGTTTCTCTTACGAGCACGTGCACGGTAAGCGGTGAGGCGTCGAGAACTTCGTTGTGGCCTGTGTTCACGTCTGCGGTGTCGGGTCCAGGTCCGCGATCTGCTGGTGGGACAGCAGGCTGGCGACGGCCTGGAGGGTGTCGCTGATGTGCTCTCGGCGACCGAGGTGTCGGGCCAGGTCCCGCCAGTTTTTCAGGTGGGCGATGCCGTGTTCGACCCGGATGCGGCGTGAGGAGTGGGCTTTGCGCTGTCGTTCGTGTATCTCCTCGTACCAGTCCAAGGCGTTCTTCTTGCACTTGCGGTGTGGTGGTGTGATCACCCGGCCGCCGGTCTGGGCGCCCAGTCCCTGGTAGCCGGCATCGGCGAGGATCTCGACCGCGGGCCCGTCGGCCAGGAGCTTGACCAGCCCTAACTGGCGGGCGTGGGTGATGTCCGCGCACGCGGCCTTCGCCGTCGGTGACGACCATGGACTTGACGGCATTCTGCTTGTTCTTGCCGGAGATGAACGTGTCCCGGTCCTTGCGTCCGGCGGCGGGCCGACGGACGCGGATCTCGGTGCCGTCGGTGATGCCGGTCGTCCCGCTTGAGCCGAGGTGGTCGACGACCTCGGCCAGGGTCCGCAGCCGCACTCCGGGGCTGACCGTGCAGCCTCGCTCGGCGAGCAGGGGCCGCACCTCGCCGATGGCCCGGGTGATGGTGGAGCGGTCAACGCCGAACCAGCAGGCGAGCACGTCGTGGGTGGTGGCATGCCGGAGGTGCACGAGCGTGGCCAGGAGCCGATCGACGAACACCAACCGGTGCTTCGCACCCGCGCCCACAGCGCGCTTCCGCGGCCGGGACGCAAGCTTGGCCTGGTGCCGTTCGTGCCACAACGGGCCGAGCTCTGCGACGAGTTCAGCGATCACGTTGGCCGACAGGCCCGTGATCCTCCGGTCGCTGATGATCGCTGCACGAGACGCGTTCCCCACCACACGACCATGATCGACGATCAGAAGCTCGACGCCTCACCGCTTACCGTGCACGAGCTCGTTAGGCAAAGTGCATGTGCAGGGGCCCGGGATGGTCGTGCTCGACGTCGCGGCTGCCGACGCTGTAACTGCGCTCACTCTTCAGGCCGTATTCGCCGAGCGGTGGGCGACGGCGATGGGCGGTTCGCAGCCCGGGATTGTCGTGCCGAGCCAGTGCGAACCGGATCGCCCCGGCAAGGCGTAGTGCTGAACTCACCGAAAAGTCGAACGCTTTATCGAATTCCTAGAGTGTGAAGGCTCATCCTCAACGGCCACGCTTATGGCCCGGGCTTCATCCATCAACATGGCTGAATACCTTCCTGTGACTCGCGTAGGTGAAGGCTGCGATTCCCCCTGCCGGTGAACCGATTCCGCAGGTGGTCCCCTTCTCGCCGCAGCAGCCATCGATGCAGCTCAAGCACTCCAGTGACAGTGCGGCGTAGGGGAGTTGACCGGGAGCGGTTCTTGATCGCCTCTGTCCGAGGAGGATGTGATGCATTTACGTCACACACGGCATGACAGGGGATCCCTGAATTCATGCCTTTCCGAGGGCGTTGTCAGTGGGGGCGTCTACTTTTCAAAGGAGGCTTGGGGCAAGCGGCCGTTGGCGTCGTCGATGGGGGAGTGGTGTCACCAGCAGAAGAGAAGCCCGCCGCAACCGACGGCGTGACCGACGCGCGTAAGGTCGTGGGATATCTGGTGCGGCCGGAGTCCAGCGAATACATCGCGATCATGGATGTGCTGGAGGGGTCGGTGACTGACCTGACGGTTGCCGAGATCGCGGCAGCACTGGCGACTTCCGGAGTGCGCTTGGACGCACGCCTGGTGGAGAAGCGCTTGGACGCGCTGAAAGACATGGGCGCGGTTTCGTTCCGGTCGGACACCAGCCACGCACGCCGGTACGCCGAGATCCTGGCCCGGAACTGGCGTTACACCGCCAGTCCTGCGGGCCGGCACGTCCAGCGTTTCTACCGCCAGGTCCTGGCGGGAACGGTCACCGCGCGGGAAATCCCGATCGTGTCACTCAGCCGCATCGTGTCCCACCTCGAGCAGCTCGCCACGGCCCTGGGCAAAGGCGAGCCCGATGCCGGCCGCCTCGACGCCGCCGTGTTGGACGCCGTGAGCACCGTGTTCACCAGCCACGATGACCTCGATGCCGCCCTGGTCGGGGCCGAGGACGCGCTGATAGGTCTCGCGGACCGGTTCGACCTGGATGAGGAACGCACCAATGACCTCAAGGGCCTGCTGGTCGACTATGCCACCCGCGTGGCAGCCGAACTCGACTCCGGTTCCGCACGGGCCGCAGCGGCACTCGTGGTGCTGCAGCCGTGGTTCGGCCTGCTGGCACAGGCGGCTGTGGATGCCTCCCAGGCGCGCGACCTCATCGCCGCCGGAGCTCTCAGCGCCTCTCGCGGTGGCCGCGCGGAGGATTGGGAGGGGCTGCGCGCCTGGTTCGATACCCGCACTGGGCGGGCAGCGCGGTTTTCGCTGCGCCTGGTACGGGCGCTGCCGGGCATGCACGCCAACCTGCGCCGGCTGCACTCCTCGGCGGGCACCGCCTCCACCCGCAGCCGCGCTCTGGCTCTCGCCCGGGCAGTGCTGACCCCGGAGATCGGGGTACAGATCTTCCAGGCCGCGGTCGGCGACCACTCCTGGCGCAAATTCTATGGCCAGGCCGACGAGGACGACACGGGCCGCAATCCGTCCTGGCGGGGCGGGCCCCAGGTACCGGTGCCGATACTGCTGCGCACCGTCGGCCGGTCCGGTCCGCGCGGCAGAGGCGCTGCACCACGTGACGACACCGCGGCCAAGGCCCAGGTAGCCGAGGCCCGGGCACGCCGCCAGGCCGGACACCAAAGGGCACTTGCCGCGGTCCTGGCCTCGGTCCCGGGCCAGCCGTTGGACGAGGCGGCAGCCCGAGCCGCTCTCGCCGCCCTGATGGCCGCCGCCCGGACCGCCGCAAACGGACCCCGCCGCACCGGGACCAGTGGCGGCCTTGCCTGCACGCTCGTCCACACCGGTTCCGGCACCGGCATCCTGAACGCCCCTACCTGGCGGGTGCTCCTGCCCGGACGCATCCCGCTCTTCCACCAGCCCGGCCAGCGCCCTTCCACCGCGGCCCTGGCCGCCCTGGCGGGCACCACGACAACAGACGACCCCTCGGCACACACACCCCTGCGCATCACCCCGCACACCAGCCCGAACACGCCCGAAGTCGACACCTCCGACCTCATCCCCCGGCAGGAGGGCGCAGCATGAGCGAGGCCACGGACACCCCCGCACACGAGCCGGCGCCCGCACCAGACACGGCAGCTGCTCACCCTGCGCAGCGGAGGCGCAGAGCATGGCACCCCGAGGCCGACGCCGAGGCCGCCGCACTCCTGCGCCGTCTGGCGGCCACCTGCTGGCTCATCGGCGGCCGCCACGACGAACTCATCGCTGCGGTACGCCGCAACGAGCACGCGCTGCGCTCCGCCGTCGCTCGGCTTGGCTGGGTGCTGATCATCGAACGCGACCTGGTGCGCCTGCGGAAAAGCCCGCCACCACGCCCCCAGGCGTGGGCCGCCCAGGGACCGAGCCCCGCCGCCTGCTCCTGGTTCTTCCTGCTGCTGGCAGCCGCCGAGTCGATGCCGCCGCGCACCGCCCTGGGACACCTGGTCACCCAGGGCCACGCCGCCGCTGCCGAGGCCGGACTGCCCACCCACCACGACATCGCAGAACGCCGCGCCATCCTGGCCGCCCTGCACATGCTTGATGACCGCGGCGTGGTCGAGCGTCTCGACGGTGACCTCGACCGCTACCTGCACGACGAACAGGCGCCCGTACTGCTGGCCGTCCACCACACCCGGCTGGCCTATGTCATCGCCAACCCCGGCACCCTCGACCCGGCCGCGGATCCGCACGCATGGCTGGAACAGGCCCACCGCGAACCGGACGCCGCCCGCCGGATGCGCCGCGCGCTCGTGGACGACACCTGCGTCCACGCCGCGCTGCTGGACGATGCCGAGGCGCAGTGGCTGAGCCAGCGCGTGCGCGGCGACGACGGCGGCCCGCTGGCCGACGCCTTCGGGCTCGTGCTGGAACGCCGAGCGGAGGGCGCCGCATTCGTTGTGCCCGACGAGGCCTTCCGGCACTTCCACGAACTCGGCCCGATGCCCTTCCCCGCACCCGGCACCATCGCCCATGCCGCGCTGCTGCTGCTCGACCACGCCGCCCTGCACGGCACCACCGACAACGCTCCCGGACCAGGATGGCGCGGTCTGACCCAAGAGGCGGTGATAGAAGCGCTGACGGCATTCGGCGCCAACAACGCCTCCGGACGCGGCGGCTGGAGCACCGAGTACACCCAAGACCCCCTCCTGCTGGCGGGCAAAGTCGGTGACCTGCTGACCGGCACCCACCTGGCCCGACTGACCCACACCGCCCCGCAGACCGACGAGAAGACGATCTCCATGTGGTGGCTCGCCCCCACCACCGGCCGCTGGGCGGAGGAAGGCACCGCCCTCCCCAAGACCGCCCGAACCCGCGTTCCCCGCGGCACACCGACCCCCAAGCACCCCCGCATCCCCTTGCAGCAGGGCCTGTTCAGCGAGACCGAGGCCGAAGAGAACACGGAGGAACGCACCGCATGAGTGACATCCTCGACCTGGACTTCGCCCAACCCCCGGCGCCCGCACCGTCCGGCGACACCGGCCGCTTCGGCGGTCGCTGGCGACTGGTCGGCGCCGGACTGTCGAACGTGTGGCGCTACGGCGACCTGGACCTGCCCGCCGCATCGGGCCGGCTCCTGCTGCGCGGACCCAACGGCACCGGCAAGACCACCGCGCTGGAAGCCCTGTGGCCCTACCTGCTCGATCTGAACGGAGCCAAGCTGGCCGCAGGCAAGGCACGCCCCACCACACTGAAACTCCTGATGAGCGAAGGCGCCCCGGCCAAGGGCCGCCGTTACGGCTATCTGTGGCTGACGTTCGCCGCCCCGGCCGACGAACCGGCACCGAACGCACCGGACGGGATGGCAGCAAACGGCAGTGTCGTCAGTTTCGGTGTCCGGCTGCAGTACTCGCCCAGCTCCACCCCCGCCGTCAGCGTCGTCCCCTTCACCGTGCCCGGCCGCCCGCTGAAAGACCTGGCGCTGCGCGGTGCCAACCAGAGCGCGCTGGAGCATGAAGAGTTCTCCGCCCACATCGAGGCCGCCGACGGACGGGTCTTCGCCGAACCCGAGGAGTACGTCGAAGACCTGGCCGCCCGTATCTGGTCCACCACCTCCGCCGAACTGCGTCTGCTCGCCGCCCGGCTGCGGGAGGTGCGCAATCCGACCCTGCTGGGCGACGTCTCCCCGGCCGCAGCCGCCGACGCGCTGCGCCAGTCCCTGCCGGGCGTGGCCGAGGACGTTCTCACCGCCACCGCCGAGGCCCTCGCCGAGTCCGACACCACCCGTGAAGCGTTCGAACGCGACGAGCACGCCGCCACCCTCCTGGAGGAGTTCGCCCGCGTGTGGACCGGGCACGTCGTCGACGTCACCCGCGCTGCCCACGCGGCCGCACGCCACGCCCACGACGACGCCAGCACACGCCGCCGCCGCGTCCAGCAGTGCATCGGCCTGCTGGAGACCGCAAAGGCCGATGCCGACCAGGCCGGGGGCGACGTCCAACGGTTCGAGGAAGCCCACCAGGAGGCCCAGGCCGCCGCCCGTGCCATCGAGACCAGCGACGCCTACCGCTCCCACGGGCGCGTCATGGACCTGCGTAAACGGCTGCGCGCCGAGCAACACGCCGCGGTCAGCAGTTACGACAGCCTGCATGCTGCCGCTCAGCAGGCCCGCACACAGACCAAGACCGGCCGGGACGCCCTCGACGACATCATCGGCGACCTCGAGGAGAGGGTGGCCGGCGCGGAAGCCGCCGGTGCCCAGCCCGTTGCGCTGGAAACCCTGCTCGCCCACCACCCCCGGGCCCGCGTCACCCGCCCGGTCGCCGACCGCGTTGCCGATCCAGGCCCGGGCATGACACTCACCCACGACCGCGAGGGTCTCGAACAGCTTGCCGCCCAATGGACAGCCCGAGCCCGCAATCACTGCTCCGCGGCCGACAAGGCCGCGCTGATTCTGCGCGACCACGACCCCGTCGCCGCAGCCCAGGAGACAGCCGCCACCGCACACCACACGGCAGCCAGGGCCGAAAGCGCCTACGACGAAGCCAGCCAGGCCCATGACCGCGCCACCGCAGCAGCCCGCACGGCCGCCCGCCAGGTCCTCGCCGAGGTTGCCCAGTGGGCACCAGGGCATTCCGCTCTGCGTGGCCTGTACGACGAAGCGGCCCTGGACGGAGACGAGCTGACGGTGTGGGACACCAACGACGTCGATGCCCTCACCCACGCGGAACCCGCCGCGGTCCGTGACCAGCTCAACACCTGGGCCGACCAAGCCCTGCGCATCGGCGAAACCCTCGCAGCCGGTCACGAGAGCGCAGCCCATCAGCACCTCGCCACCGCAGCAAGCCTCGATGCCACCGCTGCGCAGCACCGCTTGGAAGCCCGCCACCTGCGTTCCGGACGGCTCCTGCCGCTGCCGCGTCCTGCCTGGGCGGGCCCGGGCGAGGACGACACCGCCCTGGGCGCCCTCCTCGAATGGCACTCCGCCCTGCACGGCGCGGACGACCGCAAAGCCCTGCTGGAGCTGGCCCTGGCCAGCGCCGGAATCCTCGGCGCCCACCTGCACGAGGGCGGCGCCACCACCCACGCCTGGCACATCAGCCCTGCGGGACCTGTCCAAGAGCACAACCTGACCGCCGTTCTCGACATCGCGTCCGGCCATCCGCACGCCAGCCTCGCCCGCGCAGTCCTGCAGCGCATCGCCGTGGCCGACACCGCCACCGACCACCGGCACACCTTGGCGCTCGTCATCGGACGCGACGGCACCTTCACCGCCGGCCCTCTCACCGCAGACCCCGTCACCGCCCTGCGTACCACCGGCCATCAGATCCCGGCCGCCTCGCACATCGGCGCACGTACCCGCCTGGCCCGGGCCCGTGCCAGGGCCGACGAACTCGACACCGCCGCGCTGGAACTCGAGTCCAGCGCTGGCCACGAGCGCCGACTCGCAGCCGAACGCCGCACGCAACGCGACACCCTCCGCGACCAGGGACGAGGCTTCCCTCCGCGGGACGCGCTGACCACCGCCGAGGCTGAACGCGCCCGCACCGCGAAGACGGCGCATGAACGCCACAGCACCGCACGGACCCTGCGTCAGCGGGCCGAGGACGCTGCGGTCGAACACACCCGCCTGCGCACCGCCTGGGAGACCCGCGCCCGAAGCCTGGACATGCCCGCCGACCCCGCCGATCTGGCCCAGCTGATCGAAACAAGCCGGGAATCCGCCGAGAAGCTAACCGGCTGCGCCACCCAGCTGGCCACCCGGCTGCTGCCCCGACTACAGCGCATCGTGGACAGTCTGCCCGATGAAGCCGCCCTCACTGAGCGGCTTGCCGACCTCCAGCACACCGCCCAGGGCATGCACACCACCGTGCTGGAGACCCAGGCAGAACTCACCGAGGTCCAGTCGTCCCACGGCGACGCCGATGACGCGGCACGCCGCTACGAGCAGGCCACCGCACAGGCCAAAGAGCTTCACAAGCAGCTCACACTCGCCCGCGAACAGGCCCTTGCCGCCGAGAAGCACCTCAGCACCCGCGAAGGAGAGCTCACCGCCGCCCAGAGCCGCCTCAACGACGTCCTCCCCCTCCAGAAGACCACCCAGGCACATCTGACCGCCCTGCTCGCCTGGCCTCCCCTCGCCCAGGCCCTGGGAACCGACCCCCACCTCGCTTCCCAGAACGCCGACACCGCCGATCTCGCCGCCGTCGGAGACCTGCTCGCCCGCCGCCCCACCGCCTCCAAGAAAACCCTCGGCGAGCGCTACGACACCGTCCGCGCCGAACTCGCCCAGACCTGGACCATTGCCCGGGACGACCCGCCCGCCAGCATGGAACAGCTCGACACCTTCGTCCTGACCCACGCGGAAACCCACTACGACCCCCTCAGCGCAGCCCAACGCGCCCGAACCCTTGCCGACCGGGCCAAGGCCGCCCTCGACGCCGCGGAAGCGGCAGCGCTGCGCGACTTCGTCATCGGCCGGCTGCCCACCGCGATCGGTACGGCATGGGCTGCCCTGACGGGATGGAAGAAGACGGTCAACCGCAAGATGCGGGCGGCCCAGGCATCCTCCGGCGTCGGCGTGCAAGTCCAGATCGACCTGCGCAGCGACCTCGACGCCGCCACCCGCACCGTGTACGAACTGTCCTGCAAAGTCGGCGACGCCCTGCGCACCGACGCGCAGAAGGAAGAAGTCGGCCAGGCCCTGCAGTCCCTGCTGGCCGCCGCGGACGGCTCCACCATGAAAGAACGCCTCGCCACCGCCGTCGACATCCGCAACTGGGTCGAGGTCCGCTACCTCGTCGAACGCCCCGGCCCCGGCGGAAGGCCCGTCACCGGCCACTGGGGTTCACGCACCGGCCTGTCCGGCGGCGAACGGCGCCTGGTGGTCCTGGCACCCATGCTCGCCGCCATCGCCGCCAGCTACGACCGCTTTCCCAGCACCGGCCTGCGCCTGGTCCCCCTAGACGAAGTCCCCGCCGAAGTCGACGAACGCGGCCGCGAAGGGCTGGCCCGCTACCTCGCCGAACTCGACCTGGACGTCCTGTGCACCTCCTACCTGTGGGACGGCGCACCCGGCGCCTGGGACGGCATCGACGCCCACGACCTCGAAGCCGGCGCCGACGGCACCGTCGTCGCCTTCCCCATGCTGATCCGGACCGGCCAGGCCCTGCCGGAGGACACCGATCCCGCGCTGCCCGCCGGGGGGCCCGTATGAGCTGCCCGCTATGCGGCGACGCCTGCACGGACGCCGATCTGACTCCGCTGCTCACCCCCGAACTCACCTGGCTGTGGCTGGCCCTGGCGGCGGCGGCCGACCGGCGCGGGGACGAGACCCTCACCGCAGGCCCCGCGGTCACCGTGACGGTGCCGGCCGCGCCGGCCGAGCGCGCGGCAGCAGCCGGCCTCATCGGCGGACGCCCGCTGGAGCCCGGCCAGCGGCGCCGCGTCAGCCTGGAGGAACTGACCGCGGCGTTGGCCACACGCGGCCCCTCACTCACCCCCGGCGCCGTCGCCGCCCACGCCAGCACCCGCCGCCTGGCAGCAAAGGCCCGCAGCCGCGCCGAGCACACGGCCGCATCCGACCGGCTCCGCACTCAACTCGAAAGCGCCGTCGCCGGCCTGCCCCACCACGTGCGGGAACGCGTGGGAGCGGACACCGTCTTCAGCCGACTGCACAGCGCCGGATGGATCACCCGACTGCTCAACACACCGGATCCCGCTGCGCTGCTCGCCCAGGCGCTGCAGGTCGCCGGCAGCCTGCCTCCACCCGGCCGGCGCATCGACCGCCGCACGCTGGTGCCGGGCAACCCCCACGCACTGGACAGCGGAGCCCTGCCCGCGCTCGTCCTCGCCCTGACCGGATCCTCCGCGAGCACGGTGCGCTCCAGCTGGGCCCGACTCGGAGTGGACTGCGACGACCTGCTCGGCGGACTCATCATCACTGGAATCACACCCCGAGGATGGCGGATACCGCCCGGCGCGACCTTCACCCTGCCGCCCAGAGAACTCGCCAAGATCGCATGGGAGCGTCCCGAGATGCCCGGCACGTGGGTCTTCGTCACGGAGAACCCGTCCGTGCTCGCTGCGGCGAGCACCCACGCCCTGGCCCAGGACACGGCCACCACACCACGGGTGATCTGTACGGCCGGCACACCCTCACAGCTGGAATGCGAAGCCGTCGGCGCGCTGTCGGACGCCGGCTGGCACATCGCCGTCCGCGCCGACTTCGATCAGGCCGGACTGGCGCACATGCGCGCTCTCCTCGCTGCCGCACCGGCCGCGGTCGCGTGGCGGATGAGCGCAGCCGACTACCTCACGGCTGTCCCCGGGGGCACCGAAACCCTGCACCTGCAGGCATCGGATGCTCCCTGGGATGCGAGCCTGGTGTCCGTGATGCGGGAGCATTCCGTGCCCGTGTACGAGGAGGACCTCCTGCCCGCACTGCTCGCCGACATCACCGTCGGCACGCCGGGCTCATCCCAGCCCTAAGGTTCCGGCAGTCCTGCCGCGGCCCTCGCCATGGTGTGCAAGCTCAGCGAAGACGTACGTGCCAAGATCCAGGCCAACTTCCGCGGTGTGCTCGCCTCACACGGGCGCCCGGCCGTGGAAGAGATCGAGGTCAAGAAATCGAACCTGCCGGACCGCGTGTACGAGTACCTCACCCAGGAACGTGGCCTGGTGGACGTCTCCGTCGACCTTGCCGAACTGCTCTGGGACAGCCAGAAGGGGAAAAGCAGCTCGGCCGGGCTCCTCCTCGTGGCGACCGCCCGCCTTGCCGGCAAGCGGGCGCTCCTCATCGTCAAACTGGAACAAGAAGGCGGCCTCCGGGCCCAGGACGTCCTCGTCAACGGCAAACGCACCTTCGACATGAGCTACTTCGCCGACCTTCTGATGACCGAGCACAACAAGATCTACAAGGCCGCTCTGTTCTGCGTCGACGGCGTCTCCGAGGACGGCCCCATCGAGGGACGGGCTGCCAGGCCCCCACCGGAGCCCTGCGCATCGCCATCCTCCCACCAGACACACGCAACGCACCGGCGGGTGCGCGCAACAGCACCGGCCACGACGTGCTGGTGCCTGAGCTTCGGCCGCTTCACGAACGCAGAAACCCCGGCTCGGTAGCTGGCCGCCGGGATCAGGGACATGGAAACCGGCACGTTCCGGCACACTGCCGCAGACAGGCCAAGTTAGGCCGCACGTCCGCGCCGTAACGACCCATCAACTTGCCCGTAAAGCCCGCCTTGTTCGCGCCCGGACCGGACGGAACCGCTCAAGTGCCACGCATGCAAAATAAGTCACACGGATATGACTTGGGGGACACGAGCCATTATCAGCCACTACGCTCACCCATGACAGAGCGTAAGCAACACGGCCGGGGGGAGCCTGCCGTGCACGACGCTCCCCGGGGGTGTTCCAGACGAGCGCCCCTTCTTCTTCCGCAGCGACCCGTCCGGGATGCGCGTCCGCGGTTCTCCCCGGCGCCCCCCAGATCGGGGGCGCGCCTGGCCCTACACCGAGGTAGAAATGCGTACGGATTTTGGTGAACTCGTCATCAAGCAGACCATCGTGCATTCGGTGCCCACCCGGCTGAAGAAAGATCCCAGGAGCTACACGGTCGAGCTCAGCGACGAGGCCAGCCCGCTCTCGGACAAGGTCCAAAGCGCACTGGAAAAGCGGCTGGTCAAGATCTTGAATACTCATGCCTGTTCAGTGACGGAGGACCCCGAGCCCAAGTCCCCGCTCCCGGACTGGGTGCGGGACTTCATGGCCGAAGAACAAGATCTTGTCGAGGTCTCCGGCCACCTGGCTCGCCACCTCCAGGACTGCCAGACTGGCTCCAACTCCCGCGGGCTGCTGGTGGTCGCCCAGGTCCAGCTGGCCCGGCAACGCGCCCTGCTGCTGGTGAAGCTGGAGCAGGAGACCGGCATGCAGGCCCGGCGCGTCGGGGAAGAGGGCAAGCGGACTTTCGACGTCCAGTTCTACGCCGACCTGCTGTTCACGGAGAAGGCCAACGTCTTCAAGCTGGCGCTGTTCACCGCCGACGGCGCCAAGGAGGACATGCTGCAGGGATGGGCCGCCGACCGGCAGCGCTCCACCCGGCGCATGGCCGGCTTCTTCCTACACGACTTCCTGGGCTGCACGTTCACGGAAGACCCGGCCGAGGTGACCGGCAGGTTCCACGACGTCGCGCTCAAGTGGGTCAACAGCCGCCTGAGCGAGCCGGCGGACGCCCAAGCCCGCATCGACTACACCATGGCGATTCTCTCAGAGCTGCAAAGCACCCCGGAGACCATCAACCCCCGTGAGTTCACCGACCGGAACCTGAAAGGAGATCACAGGAGGGAGTTTTTGGCGCACTTGTCCGAGAACGGCATCCCAGAGCAGACCTTCGTCAAGGACACGGAGCTGATCGAGCCGCGCCTGCAGAAGATGCGAGTCGATTTCTCCAGTGGCGCCTTCCTCGTCGCCCCTCTGGACGCGGTGGAGGAGACCGTGACGTTCGAGGCTCTGGCGGACGGCCGCACCACGGCCACCGTGACGGGCGAAGTCACCAACACCCAGGGCTTTTCACCGCCCGGCGGACGCAGCAAGAAGCCGAGCCCGGCCGCACAGACGACCGTCACCAGCCCGGTGGAAGACAGCCGTGACACTGACGGTCAATGAGGCCTTCCACCGCTACGTGGCGGAAGAACCCCGCATCAAGGAAGCCGCCCGGTGCACCGCCGACCACATACGCCGGCGCGCCGTCCGCGACCAGTTCGACTGCGTCGTCTCCCAGCGCGTCAAAGACGTAGGGCGCTACGTCGCCAAGATCCACCGCAAGGGCTACACGGATCCCTGGAAACAAGTCACCGACAAGGTGGGAGTGCGGATCACGGTACGCCATCCCGGCCTGTTCGATCCGGCTCTCGGCCTGGTCAAGGACGCCTTCGGGGTCGGCGACGAGGCCGTCCAGGACTACCGCCGCATGCTGCCGGGCCGCGAAGACCGCTTCGAGTACCCCCGACTCCATGTCCAGGTCCCGGCCGTCGGTGACTACACGGACCCGGACGGCCAACCGTACGAGTGCGAGATCCAGATCCGCACCCCCGTCGTCGACGTCTGGGCCAACGACTACCACCGCCTCGCCTACAAGCCCCCCGGCAACCTGCGGATCCCCTCCGATGTCAGTCGTGCGCTGTACCGTGCATTTGCCCTGGTAGAGCTGTACGACGCAGAGATCGGACGGGTGATGGAGGTGTTGGATCAACATCCCGATTTCACCCGCGGCAACAGGCTTTTCGTCGAAGCAGAACGCATCTACCGCACGTTTGCCCAGCACTCCTTCGACCGGGAGCTCTCCCATGAGGTCATCGACGTACTCCAGCAAGTGATCCCCGACGACATCAGCGGATACAACTACCGACTGTTCGAGTTCGCCGAGCGCTACCGGGACCGGTTGACCCGCGACTACGTCAGGTTCGGCCCGACCAGCGACCACTTCCTCGAGGACGGCCGCTACATCTTGGCCTCGCAGCCGGAAAGTCTGATCATCTTCGAGCGTCTCGACTACGACAGCTTCACCCTGCGGGACCTGTGGAACGAGAGCGCGTTCGCCGACACCATGCTCTATGACCTGGCAGAAATTTGGGGGATAGACCTGTGACCCGACCGCCGCAGCCCGAACCTTCCGGTGTCGTGGCCGCCACCGCCATGTTCGTCGAGGTCCTCGTTGTCGGCATCGGCTTCCTCACCGGCCTGGGCATCCTGGCCGCGGCCATCGCCGGCGCCGACAACACCCGCCGACTGGCCCCTGCGGCGGGCACGCCCCTCGCGGCCGGCGCAGCCCTCGCATGCGCCTACGCCCTGGGCATTCTGATCGACCGCGCCGCCGACACCGTCCTGGCCGCCGTCCGCCGCCGCCTGCGCAGCCAGTCCTTCCCCACAACCGCCGCCTACGCCCAGGCCCGCCTCAAACTCGCCGAGATTCCTGCCCTGGCCGCCCGTGCCGACTACGCACGCTCCCGCCTGAGGATCTGCCGCGGCTGGATGCTCAACAGCATCCTGTTCACCTTGGCCACCGATCTCGCACTGTGGCGCTACCCCGTGGAGCACCGACCCCTGCTCCTCGCCACGGCAACCGTCCTGGGAGCCCTGGCCGCTGTCGGCTTCTACCTGTCCTGGCACACCATCACCGCTACCGGCTACCGCAAACTGGCCGCGCAGACCACGCCCGCTGTCACGCACACCGTGCCCTCCCAGCCCCCGGCGCCCGCACCTCAGACCCCCTGACCCCGGGCCAGCGACGGAGCTGCACGCGCTGTGCGGGAGGGACAGCCATGACGGTAGGGCAGGACTGACAGAATCGGATGGCGCCTGCCGCCACCGGCCTGCAACGCATCGCCCGGAGACTTCCTTGGAACCGTCCCTGCCCCCGGCGGCTGAGCCGCAGCCGCTCACCGCCCAGGACCTGCACACTCTGGGGCTGGACCTGCCCTCACGCCGTGGGCGGCACCCCAAACCGGTATCCCTGTATGAGGATCAGCAAGAGGCCCTCCGCAGGATCCTCAAGCACCTCAGCCGTCCAGGCACCCGCGGCTCGTACGTGGCCGCGACCGGCACCGGCAAAACCCTCGTCGCCAGCCGCGCCGCCCGTCAGCTGGCGCGCCGACTGTTGTTTGTTGTCCCCACGCTCGACCTGGCTGCACAGACCGCCCTGGCACTGCGCCGCGACGGCCACCGTGAACCCCTCGTCATCGTCTCCTCCATGGACGCAGCCGCCCACGACGCCCTGGCCCAAGCGCGCGTCGCCTCCGTCACCGACTACCGTCTCCTCGCCTCCCTGCTTGCCGCCGTCGGCACGGGACCCAAAGCGCTTCCCGGCCTGACGGTGGTGTGCACCTACGACTCCCTCGACAAGATCGAGAACACCCAGCACACCTCACACCAGGTCCCGCCCTTCGACCTGGCCGTGATGGACGAGGCCCACCGGATCGCCGGCCGGTCCGACAAGAAATGGGCCGCGGTCCACGACACCACGCGCATCCGTGCCGACCGCCGCCTCTACATGACCGCCACCCCACGCATCTTCGCCGCACCTGACCTGGCCGAGTCTGCGAACCTCTCCCGCCCCCGCGGCCGCCTGCTCACAGCGGGGGAGGGGAGCGAGGCCCGCGCCAACTCCATGGACAACCCCGCCGTCTACGGCAAGAAGATCTTCGAATACCCCCTCGCCCGAGCGATCGAGGACGGCCGGGTCGCGGACTACCGGATCATCGTCCCCACCCTCACCGACGACGACCTCCGCGCCCGCCTCAACCTGCCCGCCCCCGGCACCACCACGGACCAACAGCCCGCTACCGACGAGGCCCTGCGCACCACCGCCCTGCACCTGGCCGTCCTCAAAGCCATGACCACCCACCAACAGCGCCGCGTGCTGGTCTACTTCAACCTGGTCGAGGACGCCAAACGCTTCGCCCGCGAACTGCCCCACACCCTGCGACGCCTGCGCTCCCACGCCGACCTGCGCCCCGACATCGACCCGCGCGTCTTCTTCGTCCACGGCGACATGCCCTCCGCGCAACGCGCGGACACCTTCGCCCAGTTCGCCGCATCCTCCTGCGCCATCCTGACCAACGCCAAAGTCATCGCAGAAGGCGTCGACATCCCCAGCGTCGACGCAATCGTCTTCGCCGACCCCACCCGCAGCGTCATCCGCTGCGTCCAGGCCCTCGGCCGCGCCCTGCGCCTGTCCGTCAGCGGCAAGATCGCCAGCCTGGTCATCCCCGTCTACATCCCCCCGGGCACCGACCCCAGCGACATCCTCGGCACCGCCTACGAACCCGTCTGGGCCATCAGCACCGCCCTAGCCAGCCACGACCACCGCATCCTCGAACGCCTCCCAGGCAAAGCCAACCGCCTCCCCAAAGAGATCAGCGACCTCATCCAGCACCGCTGGCACTTCGACTTCACCGTCCACCCCGAGCACGTCGCCCGCGCCCTCGACCTCACCTCCTTCAACCCCCACGACACCGCCGTCTCCCGCTCCCGCCGCGCCGGACTCGCTGCCGCCCAGGCCTACCACGACACCCACCACCACCTCGACGTCCCCGCCGACTACACCGACCCCTACGGCTACGCCCTCGGCAGCTTCATCACCGCCATGCGCGACGCCCGCACCGCCGGCCGCCTGGACGCCGCCTGGGCCGCCGAACTCGACGCGCTGGACATGATCTGGGACAAACACGACGCCGCCTGGCGCGCCCAGATCACCGCCGCCACCGACTACCATCGCGCCCACGGCCACCTCGCCGCCCCCGCCACCACCCCCACCGGCGCCTGGCTCGCCGAACAACGCTCCCTGGCCGCACGCCGCGGACTCGACCCGGCCCGCGCCGCCGCACTCACAGCCATTGACCCGGACTGGCAGTTGCCGCACGGCCCGGACTGGCACCGCAAGTACCACCTGCTGCGCACGCACCTGGCCGCCGGGAACGACCCGGCAGCCCTCGAACGCCACACCGTCCTTGACACGGTGAAGATCGGCAGCTGGCTCCACCGCCAGCTCACCGGCTGGAGCAGCCTCGCCCCTCGACAGCGGCTCCTGCTGACCGACATCGGCCTCACCCCGCAGACCCATCCGCTAACCATGAGCCGCCGCTCCCGCCGCACGTTCGCCCAGACCGTGCAGATCCTCGAGCTCTTCCTCCACCGTGAGTACCGCGCGCCCACCGCCCGCGAGGAAATCACCGTTGACGGCGAGCGCGTGAAGATCGGACCCTGGCTCGCCAAAACGCGTTCGCAGCACAGGGCCGGCCAACTACCCCAGGAACATGCCGCGTTGGTGGCATCACTGTTCGACGGTGACTGGATCGACGAGGGCGCGCTTCCCGCGTCCCTGCCGTAAGTGCCCTACGCTGCCATCAGCGTGCCGCCTTTCGGTCCCCGACGTGGTTGAGAGGGAGCTGTCGCGGGCGGACGGCCCTGGCGGGGCCTTCTGGCCATGGCT
Source organism: Streptomyces sp. NPDC001508 (assembly GCF_040298665.1). Classification (NCBI taxonomy): domain Bacteria; kingdom Bacillati; phylum Actinomycetota; class Actinomycetes; order Kitasatosporales; family Streptomycetaceae; genus Streptomyces; species Streptomyces sp. NPDC001508. The sequence goes on along the minus strand of NZ_JBEPAP010000105.1, from coordinate 674 downwards.
TAGCCCCGGCGACGTGACCGAAGCCGGCGGGAAAGCGAGGCCGTCCCCGCGCCGTGGGGAGGATCGCGGAGACGGCTGCCGGCGTACAGGTGAACATGCTCGGCGAGGTGCAGATGGATGCGTTCAGTCGTAGACCTGCTGCGGTGGCACGCGGTGGGGCAGTGGCTGACGCCAGTCGCCCAACCGGGCGACGAGGATCCGGCAGGCCAGAGTTCGTACCTGGCCCCAGCCCGCATCGGTGGTGCGGGCTGGGGCGAGACCATCTTCTTGCTCGGACACACGACTCCTGACACATCGACAGACGCCCCCCTCCCGACAGCCGCAGGGGAACGGGATCCGCGAGCGTCACGCCAGCTTCCCGACCCAGGAGAGGCATGAGCCCCAAATCAGGAAACCCAGAAACTTTTCACCGAAGGAAGCACCCGCCCTTCTTGATAGCTGAGCCCGCGTTAGCGGGCTATAGAGCTGGAGGCGAAGCCGGAAGCTCAACAGGCAAGAGAGCGAAGCGACTTGCCTGTTGAGCTTGGGGCGAAGCCCCAAGCATTCCCGAAGCGGAGCGGAGGGAGTTCTTTTTGGCACTGCGCGCGAAGCGCGCGGTTGAACGCCCTCGCGAAGCGAGGGCGTTGGCACTAGGAGGCTGCGCAGCAGCCTCTTACCCGCGGAGCGGGTAAGAG
>NZ_JBEPAP010000104.1:0-19963 GCF_040298665.1 Streptomyces sp. NPDC001508 | reverse complement strand
CCTGGCGACGCCGTCACCAGGCGCGATCACGAACCAGTCATTACCAGCGACAAGCCGCATCCCAGACATGAAGATCACGATCTACAGCTGGAGTACTAAATGGTGATGTTCGGCTCGTCTGTCGCCAGCGCGGCCAGGTGCTGGAGCTGTTCCCGCATGACGGGGCGCCCTCCAACCTCCTGCCGCAGTACGCCTTCGGGGATGACGGCCCAGATCCTGAGCGGCGGCGTACGAGCGGTCATCTTCGCCTGGTGCTCCATGCGGAGGTCGGCGAAGTGGTCGATGTCTTCGGTGGTCTTCCAGGCTCGCCTCGACGACTGCTCGGGCGTAGGCCCGGGTCTGCAGCAACCCCTCCTGCAGTTCCGGGCTGTCGATTTCGTAGGCCTGGAAGATGTTGGGCAGCTGCTGGATGGTGACGCCCTGCGTGCCTTTTTCGATCTTGCTGACTGTGCCTGGGGACTTGTAGCCGAGCCTTCGGGCGGCTTCCTCTCCGGTCCAGCCCCGTTCTTCGCGGAGCTGTCGCAGGACAACTCCGAGTTGCCGCCGCCTCGGTGTCGGTTCGACCACAGCCCCGCCTTCCGTTTCTCACGTCGAACGGATCGATGCCGACGAGGCAGTCGGCGGCTGTTTCCGCAACGACGGCCGCGCCGCGACCCTCAACCCCAATGCGCGCAGCCGTTGCGTGGGGTGCGCCTTCTGCCCCAACACGCTGGAGGCAGCCGCCGATCCGCGGATGGGCGAGGACCGCTGCGCACGGACGCGGCCTTCGACGCCCTGGCCGAGCAGGTCACCCCGTTCGTGCTCCGTCTGACCGCGGAGTGCTTCACCCGCCCCCCGGTGATGCTCAAGGACACCAAGGCCAGCCTGCTGCCGGAGAAGATGCCGGATCTGCTGTCCCGCGCGACGGCCCGCGGACTGGACACGTCCTACACGTACATCGTCGGCCTGGACCCCATGGACCGCATGGTCGAAGGCGTCGGGGCGATGGCGGAGGTGTCGACCTGCTTCCCGAATTTCCAGGTGTTCCAGGCCCACACCCCGCTGGTGGCCGGCCTGCGGGTGGCGGGAGCCGAGACCCTCGACTACTACCTGGCCGCCCGCCAGGCGATCGAGCAGGCCATGGCGCCGACCGGACTGCGGCCGGTGGGCTGGGAGTGCTACCGGCCGCTGTGGTCCTTCACCTACGCGGGCCAGGAACTACTCGACACGCGGCTGACGCCGTCATCGACGACGTGCGCGTCGTATGTCTGCCCGAGTCGGTGACCGGCCCGTTCCAGGAGGGCGGCAGCCGACATGCGGTCGTCGCCAGGGCGGCCGGGAAGACCGGAGTCTTCGGGCCGGTGGATGAGCTGCCCGCCGCGCTGGTCGCCAACGGGCTGGGCCGCACCGTCATCGGCTGCCGGGTGTCGGACCACGCCGGGCTCCTCGCGCGGCTGCTGGCCCGACTCGGCCCGCACGGAGCGGGCCTGGGCCGCTGGGCGGCGGGCGCGGTGGACTGCGCGGTGTGGGATCTGCACGGCAAGCTCACCGACTTGCCCGTGGCCGCCCTGCTGACCGACACCCCGGCATCCCGCGTGCCGGTGTACGGATCATGGCTCTTGCTGGACCTCGAGCACGATGGCGCCGCCAAGGCCGTACACAGCACCGCCGCCCAGGGATCCGCGTTCACCAAATGGTCGATGCGCCGCAGCCGGAACGTGCAGCAGATGGCTGCCCTGGCCGGCCGCGCCGCCTCCTGGGCGAACGCCCCTGTCGCGCTGGACGCGCTGGGCACCTGGGACGTGGAGACCTCGGCCGGCCTGGCGCCCCTGCTGCCGCCGGGCGCCGTGCGGTGGGTCGAGGATCCGCTGCCGCGTACCGAGAAGGACGCCTACCGCGAACTGCGCGCACAGTGCACGCTTCCGGTCGCCTTCGGCGAACGCCTCAGCGACGCGGCCACCGCCCGGGAACTGCTGGAGCTGCGCCCGACCGCGTTCACCTTCGATGTGGCGCGGTGCGGCGGTATCACCGAAGCCTGCACCTGGATGACGCCGGCCGAGCAGGCCGGCGCGCCGGTCCACCTGCACGGCCGGGCGTTCCTGCCCGCCCTGCACGTCGCCGCGGCTTTCCCACACCTGGCCGGGCCGGTGGAGTACCAGGTGGTCTGGGAGCCGAAGCGGCAGCAAGTCCTGTCGGGCACGGTCGTGCCGGAAGACGGCTGGGCCACCCTGCCCGAGAGACCGGGGCTGGGGCTGGGGCTGGGGCTGGGGCTGGAGGTACGCTGCTGATGGCACCGGTCAGCACCGGCGACCTACCGGTTACTGGCACGCAGCAGGAACGCCGCGGCCGCACGCATCTGTTCGTCCTCGATGAGCGGCTGACGGGCCACGCCACCTTCCTCACCGCGACGCTCGTCCTCGGCGACGCCCCGGTGCCGTACCGCCTGCAGATACGGATCCTCACCTTCGACGACGTCACCGTCCTGTCCCCGCTGCCCGGCCAGGACCTGCCCGCAGCCCACGACGGGCAGGCCCTCACCACCGCCTCCGGGCGGGCCTGCAGCAGGTCAGCGATCCGCTCCACCTCGGCGCACAACTCGTCCAGCCGCTGCCGACTCACGGGCGGGGGCAACCACTCCGGTCTCAGGTCCACAGAAGAATTATGTCCGCCGATGCCGACACTCCCGAGCCGGGCCCTCTGGGAGCTGCCAGTGGGGCTGACACAGCCAACCGTCCTCATCCACCACTGCCCAGACAGCCGGGCACCGCACAAGGCGACGACGGCCTTCCGGACCGCCGTGCCCCGCGCGATCCCCTATACTGCGGCTGAACAGAGCTCGTGCACCAATCGGGGGAAAACGGCAGCAAGGCAGCGGCGTGCGACGACCGCGATATCGTGGAGGACCACTGACGACCGTCCTACTTCATGATCTGGCAGGAGACCCGCGTGCCCGAGGACCCCATCGCACAGGCCGAGATCGCTGCCCTCACCCGCCGTTTCGAAGAAGTGACGGAGAGGACGGACCGGGAGTTCGGGATCGTCAAGAGCGATCTCACGGCGCTGCGCCTGCAGGTCGGCAACCTGGACCAGAAGGTCAGCAACCTGGACCAGAAGGTCGGCAACCTGGATACCAAGGTGACTGACCTTGCCGGCGACGTCCGCGGCCTGAGTGAGAGAATCGACCGCAATCAGGCGCAGATCGTTGAGTTGCTGTCCCAGCTTATTGGCAGGGACCCGAACGCCGGCTGACCTTCCTGCCAGAACGACTGCGGCCTCGAACGCCTGAGCAGGGAGTTCGGGGCTGCAGCTGTACACATGCCGGTCAGACGGCCCGGCCACGGCTGCCCAGCAGACCCTTGTCGGACTCCTTCGGCGCCTCGACGTGCGGGCAATAACGAGTGACATCCGCGCCACGACGCACTCCTTCCTGGCGCAGGCCGAGTACTGCGGTGAGATCCTGTGCGCCATTACCCTTGCGGCGCTCGCGGGGGCAGCGGGAGCGGGGGGCGCCATGGTCCTGGCGGCAATCCTCTTCGCGGTGAGCACCGGCATCATTGCACTGAGCCGATCATCACCGCCGCCCGAGCCATAACTCGACGGCGGGCACCGCATCCCCTTGCCACTTCAGCGGCCGCCTCCTGAACAGCTCGTGGGTGTCGAATCCAAAGAGCAACAGGGGCCCCGGTACCGCCGTCTTCCGTCCCGACGGCCGGGCAATCCAGCTCGATTGCTCCATCGTGTGATTGCCTCGCGCACGTGTACGGCGCACTGAGCCTGACCATGCCCTCGGGCGCGGACTGTCCGGACGGACCGGTCGTCGGCGTAGGGCCACAGCCGCCCGCCGAAGGACACCGGGGTCTGCTCGCTCACCACGGTCCGCGCCACCGCGACCCGGCCCCCTCCCCCCGCCGGCAGCCGGTCAGGCCGGCGGTCGGGGCAGTGGACGCGGTCAGTGCCTGCTTGATCCGCTGTCCCGATCGCCCAGCTCGCCGTGTGCCCCCTTCGCCGAGACGATGGTCCACGCCCGGCGCGGTGAGATCCGGCTTGAGCGCGCTGTCGGCGGTCGAGCCGGTGCCGGAGAAGCCGGTGTCGCGCGTCGCCGTATCCGGCGGGTATCAGGCCGCTGACGTCGAACAGCCGCTTGTCCGGGGTGTCCTGGCCGATGCGGGTGGCGGCGCCGGCCGGCACGGCGTACCGTCCGCCGCCGAGGCATCGGACGGGCACCGGGACGTCCTCGCGTCCCGGTGCCCGCTGCGAGCCGGTCACCCTGCCCCGGACGTCCAGCCGGATCCGGACCCCGGTGGCCAGGGTGACGAACCGGGCCGGCATCCGGCGCCCGCCCCGGCGGTCCGCACGCCAAGCCCCGTACCGTCAGCAGACGCGGTGACCTCATCCGCGGTCCGCAACCCGAGCTGCGTACCGACAGCAGGCACCGTGTCCGCGTCCGCGGTCCGCAACCCGAGCTGCGTACCGACAGCAGGCACCGTGTCCGCGTCCGCGGTCCGCAACCCGAGTCCCGTGCCGGTGTCCGCCACCGAGACGCCCGTCATCACTCCTGCGATCAGTAGGACGGCCAGCGCCGCTGATGAGGAACCGATGCGCATCAACTGGCCTGCCCCGGAACCTGCTTGCTGGCGTCGACGACCGTGCGCTGCGTGATCGCGCTGGTGAACGTGACGGTGCCGACCTTGAACGGGCTGTCCGCCACCTTCTTGACCACCACGTTGCGCTCGCCGAGGAACTCCAGGGTCTTCTTGTCCAAGATCCCCTCGGTGCGCCCGCCGTCGGCGTCGTTCTGCCGTGCGATCGCCACCCCGTGACGGCCCACGGCGTCGACCGCGTCGTCCACCGCCACAACCCCGGGGATCCTGGCCGCGGCCTTGTAGAGGGCGGCGGCGAGACCGGGCGGCGGGTAGCTCTCGGTCAGCAGATCGCCGATGGTGACGAAGGCCGCCTGGTCGCGGGGCACTTCGTGGTCCCGTTCGGCGTCCGAGTCCCGGTAGATCCGCTGCAACAGCGTGCCGGGGTCGGTGGGCAGCTTGACCAGGGCGTCATAGGCCGGGCTGAACGGGACGTCGCTGGACAGGGTGATGCCCTCGTCGCTCGTCTCGCCCGCTTCGATCAGCCAGCCGTCCTTGCCATCGAGGGAGTTCCAGACCTGGCGGGAGTGCAGCTCCTGGCTGACCACCGTGGTCTTGTTGTCGGTGGTCCGGGGGCAGGTGCCGGCCACCTTCGCAGCGATGTACCGGAAGGCGTGGTTGTACACCGCGCGGGCATACCCGTCGAAGAGTTCCGCGAAGGCATCAGGATCTCCGGTCCGCACCCTGGTTCGCACATCGGTGGTCACGTCCAGAACTGCCTGTGAGTGCCGACGAGTTCCAGTGATCCACGTCACACCGGTCCCGCACATCGCCTCCGACCAGGCAAGCAGCCGTGCTTACGCCGGAAGCAGCCACCCGTGCACCACGTCCAGCCGGGACACCGCACGGGCCAGGACGACGTACGCGTCGCTCACCACGCGCCGCGCGAGATCCGTGATGGGGCCGGGCGGCGCGGCGAACTCCCACCCCCACCGCTCCACTCCCCCGAACACCCGTCGGCCGGCTCACGACCGCCCTGCTGCCGGCCGCCCCTCACGCCTGCTCCTTCGGCTCCGTCCCTGCCCCCGTCTCCGTCTCCCCGACGCGGTGGATGAATATCGGCGTGGTCATTTCAACGTTCTTGTTGTCCGGGTCCTTGGCACGCTTCAGCAGTTCCTCGGCCCTGTGATTTCCCTGCCCTATCACGCCCGGATTGTCAACGTATGTCGATATGTACTGCCCATCACGAGGGGCGAAAACTGAATTGATCAGATCGACATCCGACCGGCGCTTCGCATTGACGTCCTTGTACCCGATGGTGCCATTTCCTCGGCCGAGCTTTTCCAGGTCGGCGACCACTGCGTTCTCTGGGGGGCGGACACCATCCAGGCTCCGGTGCAGGGCGCGATTGCTCTTCCAGGGCTCCATGGGCCGTCCTGCCAAACGGCGCCCGAGATAAGTGTCGTTCGCCCAGTTTCTCGCGGCTCCAACCGCCTGGCGTATTCTTTCTTGAATGCTCCGGGGTGGCTGCCCGGAATCTCCCTGACGGCCGTCGGCTTCCCCCTTCACCTGGGTGTCGCGTACGGCGATTTCGTCTTGGGGTTCCTGGGGCCGGGCGTCACCGCCGGCAGGTTCCGTTACGGCGTTGCCGCCCCCTTCTTCCAGCCCGGCGTCCCCCGTAGTGCCGCTCGCCCCGTCGGACTCCGCGCCCTCGACGAGCTGACCGGCGCTCCCGGCCTCCGGCGACGACTCCTCGACATCTGCGGCGAGGCGCGCCTCCGCAGGATGCCCCGATACCTCGGCAGGCTCTGCCTTGTCGTCGGCGCCGGCGTCGGGCCCGTCCGGCACAGGGACGGCGTCGGCGGCGCGGGCCTGGTCGGCTTCGCCCGCCCCTGTGCGGTCCTGGTCCGGGAACGTATCCGTATCCGTACTCGCTTCCGGGGCGGGCGGCTGCTGTGCGTCGGCCTGTTCGAGGGGCGTCGGCTCCTCCTCGGGCCCGTACGACTGATCGGGCCGCGCTGTTCCGGCGGACGTGTCGTCCGTGCCGACTTGTGCCTCCTCCGTGCCGACTTGCGCCTCCTCCGTGCCGACTTGCGCCTCCTCCGTGCCGACTTGCGCCTCGTCCGTGCCGACTTGCGCCTCCTCCGCCGCCTCGACCTGCTCGATGGTTTCGGCCGCCTCCCGACCCTGGGACGGGTCGTCCGCCGGGTCGACCGGGGTGCCCTCAGGCTCGGGGTTCGGATCCGGCCTCGGACTCGGGGCCACGTGGTCCACCGGTGTCGGGGAGTCCTCGATCGCCACCGGATCCGAAGCCGCCGGGGAATCCGGAAGCCTCGGATCCTCTTGTTGCTCCTCGACCACCCCCGGGTCCGGCAGGTCGGGGGACTCCGGCCTGTCAGAGTCCCCGGACGCCACCGGTCGTGGTGGTTCGGTGCCGCCCGGCGGCTGCTGACCCGCCGACGCCGGCTCGACCGCGGGCTGTTCCACCCTCGTCTCGCGCACGCCGACGTCGCCGTCCGTCAACTCCGCGGCGCCAGTGGCCTGTACGTCTGTCGTGTGCTCGGGCTCCGGGACGTCGCCGTCCCCTACCTCGTCCGCCCCCGTCTGTCCGACGTTCCGCACGTCGGCGCCCGCGTCGCCCTCCTCCGGCACGTCCCCGTCGCCGGACGCCTCCACGTCGACCGGCGGCGGCGGAGGCGGTGGCGCGTCGGAGATGTCACTGATTTCACTCATGAACGTTTCCCCTCCCGTCGGGGCACGCCCGCGCCCCCGTCCTGACCCCCACCTCGCGCAGCCGCGGCCCTCCCACGCAGGCCGACGTGAAAGCCTCCACCGTTCATTCCAGGCCCAAGTCCTTCCTGAGGCCCAGCCCCCGTCGCTGTTCCAGGTTCCCTCGCAGGGCCTGTGTGACCTCTGGCGTCACGTCGGGCATGCTGCGCACGCGGTTCACAGCGGCCCGGTTCGGGTCGCGGACGTTCGAAAGGCCCTGTGCGGCAATCTCCGCCACGCGCGCTGCCTCAAGGTCCCGTGCGCTCGGTTCCCGCTGTGCCTCGCGCTCCTGATCCGCTCCCTCCCGGCCTTCCTGCTCCCGGTCCGCTCCCTCCTGGTCCCGGGCCTCCCGCGATGCCTCGTACGCCTGTTGGGCCTCCATGGCTCGGGCCATGTTGGCCCCGCGCATGCGCTCAGCATCCGGTTCGAGCTTGAACCCCTCGATCTTGATTTCCTTCGTCTCTACGTCGGACCGATCCTCCCCGTCCCTGTCGTCGCGGGGCGGCGCACCGGGGTAGGCAGGGGTGTCGCCGGCGTCGGCCTCGCCGGATCCGGCGGGCATGGGACGGAAGAACTGGCGCCACGGGTGCTCGCCCGATGCGCCTCCGTCGTCAGGGTCGTCGTCGGGCTCATCCGGACCGCTCGGACCGTCCGGGGGAACCTTGTTGTCCCCGCCGTCCGCTGCCGCGTCCGTCGGTGGACGTCCAAGGTTGAGCCATGGATTGGGGCGCTGCTCTCCGACCACCCCGGCCTGCTCGTGCTCCTCCGCACCTGCCACGGGAGGGTCACCGTCCGCCCCCTCACCGTCCGGCGTCGTGCCCTTCTCCGGCGGTACGGCGTCCGATCGCGTGTCCTGCGGCCCGTCGCCGGCAACCCCTGTACGAACGGCATCGGCTCGGGCCTCGAAGGATGCGCTTGCGGCAGCCTCGTCCAAGGCGTTGGTGGCCTGCCCCACAAGCCCTGCGGCGGCCTCGACCACGGCGGCACCGGCCTTGGCCCCGGCCTCGGCCGCCGACACCATGGGCTCGCCCAGTTCGTCGGCCTCAGTCGCCGCATCCGGCTGCCGCGGGTCGTCCTGGTCGAGTACGTCCGACGGCGCGGGCCGGGCAGGCTCAACGGACACGTGGTCCGAACCGTCCCCTTCCGCGTGCGCGTTCTCGGCCTCGGCCTGATCAGGCGACTCGGACCGGTCTTCCTCCGCGTCGCCCGGCCGGGTGCTGTCGGGCGCATCCTCCGCTGATCGGCTGTCGGCCCCGGGCCCCGGTACCTCTTCCTCTTCGGCCTTGGACTCAGCCTCGGGCCGGGGCTCCGGGACGTCTTCGGACTGCGGACCGGGCTCAGGCTCAGGCTCCTGATCGGGTTCGAGTTCGGGTTTCGCCTCAGGCTTCGATTCCTGCTCAGGCTCGGGTTCGGGTTCCGGCCGAGGTTCAGGCTCAACCTCCGGCTCAGACTCCGGATCGGGCTCGGGCTCCGGATCAGGCTCAGCCTCCGGATCGGGCTCAGGCTCCGGTTCTGGCCGAGGCTCGGGCTCCGGATCGGGCTCGGGCTCGGGCTCGGGTTCGAGTTCCGGCCGAGGCTCGGGCTCGGGCTCCGGATCAGGCTCAGGCTCAGCCTCCGGCTCGGGCTCAGCCTCCGGATCAGGCTCAGGCTCCGGTTCTGGCTCTGAGTCTGGTACCTGCTCAGGCTCGGGGTGATCCATGTCCAGTGGGGAGTCCTCCGGTGGGGAGTCCTCCGGTGGGGTCTCCTCCGGCGGCTCCGTAGGATCCGGCTCGTCCGCCGTGGGGTCACCGTCCTGCGGGGATTCAGCAGCGGGCGGCAGCGGCTCGTCACGTTCGGGGGCGGGCTCCGGGACGTCGCCGTCCTGAGTGTCGTCCGCCCCCTCCTGGTCGGACTCCTGCGGCGCCTCGACGTGCTCGTCGGACCCGTCCGGCACGTCTCCGTCTTCGAGAGCCCGCGCGTCCGTCGGAGGCGGGGGCGGCGGAGGAGGTGGTGGGGCGTCGGGGACCGCGCCTGCGAGTTCGTTCATCAGCGGGCCCTCGTCTCCCCGGCGCACACCTGCGCCACTCGTGCCGCCGTCTCCGCCACCACCGCGCGCAGCCGCGGGCCCTCCTCGCAGGCCAGAGCGAAGGCCCGCCGCACGTGTTCCTCCGTCGTACCGCCCGTCACCGCCGCCACCGCGTCACGCAGACCGCTGCGTTCCACGTCGCCGATTCGGGCGTGCACCTTCTCCGGGCCGTACCCAGGCAGGGCGCGGACCTGGAGGCGGTGGTCGGCGCCCGAGGTTCCGGTCAGGACCAGGCCGCGGGACGCCCATTCGGCCTCGTGTTCCGGATAGCTGTGGGGCCCGTCCGGGGCGGTCTTCCGGGCGCGTTGGATGGCTTCCAGTACGTCCCGGAAGCGGTAGTTGGCGTACGTGTAGCGGCACCGGTCCGCGGCAGGCGGCGGCTCCGTGCCCAGCAGTTCGGCGGACAGTACGGCGTGCAGGCGCTCCGCGAAGTCCGCCGGGTCGACCTCGTCGCGCATCAGGGCGTCCCGCGCAAAGACGGCGCGCTCCGCCGCGTACACGAGGGTGCACTCCAGATCGCGCGCGGCGAGCGCCGTCAGTGCCGCCCGTACGCTCGTGGCCGGATCGGGGGCGGCCATGCCCATCGCCTGGGCGCAGGCAGCCGCTTCCACCCAGATGAGGTGGAGCGGCTCCGTGGAGCGGTGGTGGGAGTCGTTCATCGTGCGCAGGGTGCAGGGTTCGCTGCGGCAGGAGGCCCCGCAGAGGCGGCTGCGGCTGCCGAGCAGCGGCGGTTGTCCGCAGGCCCCCTTGGTGCTCTCGTCGTGCTCGCCGTGCGGGATCGCCGTCAGGACGGGCCGGTCCATGCCGTCCAAGGCCACGGCGGCGCGCCCCGGCGGCAGGGCGACGATGTTCTCGCTCTGCTCCTGCTGGAGGTTCATCGTGGCGCCCACGGACTGGCGGTCGTCCTCTGCCGGAAGCCTGTGCATGATCTTCAGCGCGCTGTTCTTGATGACGTCCGGGAGGATCTTGCTGGGGATCTGCTCGACGATGACGACGCCTTCGCCGTAGGCGCGGATCTCCGCGAGGAGCGAGGCGAACAGTTCGACGGCGGCGGCCGCGGGGCCGTCCTCGGCGTTCTTGAGCAGCCGGTGCGCCTCCTCCACGACGAGCACGTGGCGCAGCGGCACCCCTCCCGCGCCGTGGTGGACCCGCAGGTGTTCGACGAGGCGGATGAGCACGGCCCCGATGAGGAAGGCCTTGTCCTGGTCGTTCGTGATCGTTTCGAGTTCGAGGACCACGTTCCCGGAGAGCAGGCCGGCGATGTCCAGCGGGTGGCCGCCCTCGAAGAACCGGCCCGGTGTGCCTTGCCGCAGCGAGCCCATGCGGACGTCGACGAAGCCCCGTACGTCGGCGGTGACCTCCCTGCCGTATCCGATCGTCTCGACGACCTGGCGGGCGGTCTCCTGGAGTTCGCCGAGGGTCGGGTAGACCCCCGTCCGGGGCACATCGGGCTCGTCCAGCACGTACTTCGGCTTGTGGGCGGGGCGCGGCTCGCCGGTTACCAGGTCCCATCCGGTCTCCGTGTAGCACTGGGAGAGCGCCCGGGCCAGGACCTGGGGGAAGGGTTCGTGTCCCTCGAAGGCCGCCAGGAAGAGGGCCCGTACGAGGTCCACATGGCTCTGCAGTGGAAAACCGGGCTCCGGTTCCAGCGGGTTGAGCGAGGCGGGCGGGACGTCGACGTCGCCCGGCCGGATCACGGTGACCCGTCGCACACCCTCTGGTACGTTCGCCGCGCCGAGGCGCCCGGCCATGCGCGCGTACTCGGCCTTGGCCGGTTCGATCGCCAGCCAAGGGACGGGCCGTTCGTGCGTGGACAAAGCGCTGAGCAGGCTCCGTACGGTCTGGGACTTGCCCGAACCGGTGGCTCCGCAGACGAAGGCGTGCCGGTTGAGGGTCGAGCGCGGCACATGGAGCCGGCCCGCTGCCGACAGCGACTCGTCGAGGATGTCGCCGATCAGGAAGCCGTCGGCGGCCGTGGACTTTGCCGTGTCGTCGGAGGTGACGTCGAAACGGTTCGGCGCCACCGTGCGGATGCCCGGGAGTTCCCGTTCCGGCGGCCGGGCGAGCGCCGCTACGAGCTCCGCGGGGGCAATGAAGGGGGTGGCTCCCGGCGGTCCGGATCCGGCGGCGGCCGGGGTGAGCGCGGTCAGCGCCTCGGCGAGCGGTGCGGTTCGTCGCGCCGGTACGAGGACGTACGGCAGATCGTCCAGGTCGCCCGAACCGCACAGCAGTGCCGCCGAGGCGAGCGCCGACTCGGGCCGCTCGGCGCCGACCAGTACGCGGACGTTCCACACCCCGGTGGCGAGCGCCCTCGTCAGCTCCCGGTAGCGGGCCTCGGCCCGTTCTGCCGCCACCCGGTCGGCCGCGGAATTCTCCCGCTGGCGCAGCCGGGGCAGTTGTACGGACAGCGCGGCGCGCTCCTGTTCCAGCCGCTCGTACGGGAGGGGTTCGGCCAGGAGCAGCCAGGCGAAGGCGTCCGGGAGGTGGGCGACGGCGTCGTCGAACGATCCACGGCGTTCCGTGGGCAGGGCGCGTTCGTCGTTGCCCATGCGCAGGGCGTCGTGGGAGCCGAGGCAGGGCAGCCAGTACGGCATACGTTCCAGTAGTGCGGCGGCCTCGCCGGGCGGAACGTCCCGGGCCGTCGCGCCGGGCGGATAGCTCAGCGGGCGTTCGGCCGCGCCGTGGGGCTGCTCCCCGGCGGGCGGGAAGAAGGGGGCTCCGCCCACGAGGAAGTGCATCGGCCGGTACGGGCCAGGGCGTACCCACGCGGCGGCGAACCCCGTCGGCCGGCCTTCGCCGCGGTGGCCGAGCACGGCATGGGCCGCCGTCACCGCTGCGGTCAGCTGGGCGGCCGTACGGTCCTCGGTACGGGGGTCCTTCGGCCGGCGGGGCACGGTGAGCAGTTGGTGAAAGCGGTACGCGGCGAGTCCTGCGGGCCCGTCCTGGGAACCGGCGGCCAGTGTCACGGCAGGCTTGGGCGCGGTCGCGCGGACAGTCGCGGCAGGAAGTTGATCCCCGGGTTGCAGTCCCCGAAGACCACCCGTCGGCCGCTCGGGCCCGCCTCGACGAGGACCAGTCCGGTCATGGGCAGGGCCTGCAGTTGGGTGGGCTCGACCGTGAACTCGTAGACGCGGCTGACATTCTCGCCGGTCGTGGTCGACCGGGCGGTCGAGGTGTTGATGGAGTCCTGCCAGCTACGCGAGAGCGAGGTGGAGAAGGAGTTGGAACTCCCCCAGTTGCCGCCCGAACTGCCGCCGCCCCGGTTGAAGCCCGAGGTGTCGGACACGCCTCGCTGGTAGCTGGAGCTGGTGCCGCGCCCCTCCGTGAGGGTTTCTCCGACCTGGCGGGTCAGTTGGTTCACAAGGAACGTGTGCTCCTGCCCGATGAACTGCGCGGCGGCCTTGGCCTCCTCGCCGTTGCCCAGGCGCATGAACACCGTCGCGCTGTCGGATCCGCCGGCGACCTGGACGGCGGCCTCCCGCAGGTGTTCCAGGAGGAGGACGAGCCGCACTCCGGCGGTCCGTGCTTGGCGTGCCATCGTTTCCAGGGCCTCGCGGCCCAGGTGGTCGGCGCCCGCGACGACGAGCGTGCTTGAGCCGGGGGTGACCGCGCGTTTGCGCAGTGCGTGGAGCAGCCGGAAGAAGACGAAGCGGTCGGTGAGATCCTTGCGCCGGTGGACGTGGTCCTCAGTCGTGACGACGGTGAGGCTGCCGGGCTTCCACCAGGCGGACGCGGGGGTGTCGGGCGCGTCGGCCGCCTCCGCCTTCGTCAGCAGTTCCGTCTGGGCCCGTACGTAGCGGAGCTCGTTCTGGACGCGTTCGCCCTGGCCGACGAGGTCGATGGCCTGGGTGATCGACTCGATCTCGGAGGGGCTGAGCGCGCCCGGTGCCTGCGGGTCGACGTCGTGGACGCGGAGCAGGACGCGCAGCCCGGCGGCGAGGCGCGCGAAGGTCACCGGTCCTTCGAGGAAGTCGGTGACGGTCTGGATCACGTCCACGTCGATGGTGTGAAGGTCGATGTCCGCGCCGGGCGGGCGCATGGTCCCCAGGGCTTCGGCCAGCGTCTCCGCCAGTTCCTCCGAGGTGAACTCCTGGCGCAGGTCCATGTCGAGCAGGGCGCCGGGCATGGGTACGTGGCCGACGGTGACGCCGCGCCGGGCGGCGAGCCCGGCCAGTTCCAGGGCTACGGCCTGCTGGGTGAGGTCGAGGACGACGACCGGCTGGCCGCCGGAGAGGAGCGGTCCGCCCAGGGTGGTGAGGAGGCTGGCCCAGCCGTTACCCGTGCCGCCGAAGACGTCGATACGGCTGGGTCCGGAGGCGAGGGAGATCGGGTACCAGGTGTCCAGTTCCTCATTGCGGCGCAGGTGTTCGGCGCGGTGGGCGGCGAGTCGGCCCTGCCAGGCCTTCTTGCGAGCCTCGTGGTCGTGCCGGGCGCGTTCCCGTTCCGACTCCAGGCGGCGTTCGGCGGCTCGCAGCCTGGCGTTGGGCGAGGTCGTGCTGATCAGGACGATGATGAGGACCACGACGAGGATTGCTGCGCCGACGCCCGCAGCCGCGAACACCGCGCCGCCCACGAGCAGGGTCAGACAGCCGAAGCCGGAGGTGTTGCGGCCGCTCATGGCTCGCTCCTGCATAGAGCGCACCTCGGCGTCGGAGGGCTCCTTGTACACGGGCGGGTTCTGGGCGTCGCGGTGGGCCGGCGGCTCCGGTGGCTGGACGAACTCCCAGCCCCAGCGCTCCTCCCCGGTGAAGACGCGCAGTGCCAGTTCCGCCGCGGCCTGGTCCGCCGGGCCCTCTGGGTCTCCGGAGTTCCCCGAGGCCTGCGGGTTTCCCGGGCCGCTCCGGTCGCCTCGGCCTCTGAGTTCGGTTGCGTTTTCGGCAGCACTCATCACGACCCCCGTCCGATGTCGGAGCATTGTGCCCGCACGGGTGACACCTGTCAGCTCCTGCGACCGGAGGGGAGCTGGGTTGGCTGGAACTCCTCCATAAATGACCGACGTTGACGCATCGTCACATAAAGGCCGGGGCTTGGTCGCGTCGACGAGCGGCGGCCGATCTCCAGCCAGATCCGGTTCTGGGCGGTGTCGTGCAGGGGCAGGTTGCGCAGGCCGGTAGCGCGGGCGGCGCGGATGCGGTCCTCGCAGCGGGCCCGCGCTGCGGTGCCGCAGTTCGAGGTCGGCGAGCCGGCCGCCTTTCGTGTTGGTCGCAAAGCAGGTGAGCCGGTTGCCGTCGATGTCGGTGAGGCGCAGCTGGGCGCCGGGGTGCGGGCGTTCCTTGCGGACGATCAGCCGCACGCCCGTGGGCCGGGTGCTCAGGTCGGGCATGCCGGTGATCTCTGCGACCCGGGCGCCGGGCAGAGTGCTTACCGCTGGCGAGGCGTACCCCGCCCCGCCCGCTACAAGCACGGCACCAAACCCCGGCGCACTGAGCAACGGCAAACTTGACGGCCCGGGCCACGTGCAGCGGGCACGAGGCCGAAGAAGTTTGCGGAGGGCGTCGGTGGATCTCAGCTCAGTCATCATCGCTGTGGCAGGCGTCGCAGGAACCCTGGGAGGATCACTCCTCACCCAACGCAGCTCTGAACGAGCAAAGCGCCGGCTTGAGACCTGGCACTCCGTGCGGTCTCTCTTAGCTTGACTCTGTCGGGGATCTTGGTGTTTTCCGGTGCAACGACATGATCAACGGGCATGCTCGGTGGTGTTCCGCAGGCCGATCTGGCTGTTGGGGTGTGCGTTGTCCCTCCGTCCGCGTTCCGGTGAGCAAGTCCCTTCTCTGACTGCGCAGATCGCGCGGGCGAGCAATCCGGACGGAGGGACGGCGATATGGGTGCGGGACCGGTTGGACGGGCTGTGGCACGACGAGGACTTCGCCGCCTGGCACCCGCGCGACGGCCGCCCGGGTCTGTCGCCCGCCCAGCTGGCCACCGTCTGCGTGCTGCGGTTCCTGCTCGGTCTGTCGGACCGTCAGGCGGCAGACGCCGTCCGCCGCCGCATCGATTTCAAGTGCGCCCTGGCCATGGAGCTGGACGATCCCGGCTTCCGCCACAGTGTGCTGGCCGACTTCCGCGAGCGTCTCGCCCAGGACGACCGTGCCGACCGACTTCTCGATCTGGCGCTGGCCCGTCTGAAGGAAGCCGGACTCGTGCGCGAGCGCACCACGCAGCGCACCGACTCCACCCACGTCCTGGCCGCGGTGCGCGACCTGACCCGGCTGGAACTGGTCACCGAGGCCGTCCGTGCCGCGCTGGAGGAAGTCGCCCGCATGGCCGGGCATCTGCTGGACGGCCTGGTCGACGAGGAGTGGGGGCGCCGCTACGGCCGTCCGGTCCGCCTGGGCAAGAACCCCACCCGGCCCAGGACCAGGATCCTCTCCGCCGGCGACGACGCCTGCCGACTACTGGAACACCTCCACCAACACGGCCCGGGCTATCGTCCCGGCCCGCAGGCCGAGGCCCTGCGGCAGATCCTCGTGCAGAACTACTACCGCGACGCGACGGGCCGCCTGCGCCGGCGCACCGCCGACGACGGCGGACTGCCGCCCTCATCCTCGGCGATCGTCTCCCCCAACGACATCACGGCACGCTACGTCCGCCATGGGCGCATCATCCGCTGGAAGGGCTTCGCCGCATGTCACCGAGACATGCGCCTCCGACAGCGTCAACGTGATCAGGGACGGAGCCACCGCCTTGGCCGCGACCAACGACGCCCAGGCCCTGCCCGGTATTCACACCCGGCTGGCGCGTCGCGGACTGCTGCCCGCCGAGCACCTGGTCGACAGCGGGCTACACCTCCCTCGTCCACCTGGAACGAGCCACCCGTGAACACCAGTTCACGGTCAGCGGGCCGCTGCCGGGCAACCCCACCCGCCGGCACCGCAGGAACGAAGGCCTCGACCGGGACGACTTCGGCGCGAAGCACGCCCGCGCGGTGACGAACGTCCTGGCGGCGTTCTTGCAGACCCCGCCGGAGCCCACGCAGCCCGTCGTCCGCACGCGCCAGCTCGCCCCCGCCCCGGCCTCGCCGGGCGATGACGGTCAAGACGGCGGCCGCGTTGACGCCGAGCTTGCGGCCGGTTTGTCCAGGGTGAAGCCGTAGATCACCGAGGGCAGGCAGGCGCCGACGGGCAGGCCGGACAGGGCCTGGCTTCGGTGGGCATCCAGCGGCACGACGCACTCCACCCGCACTGAGCTGGGGATGCAAGGACTTTCGTTGCACCCCTGATCACACGCTGATGATACGGATCCCGGGTGATTGCATGGGCCGCTGCATGTCGACCTGAGGACACGGCCAGTGGTAGGAATGCCCCATGATGAGGTTTTTTGGCTCGTCGTCGACACGGGGGGACCCCGCCGAGTCGCCGTCGGGGCAACGGCCTCGCTTCCCGCTACTCCCGCACAGTGTCGCGGGGCAGGTGTTTGTGTTGCAGCTGGTGCTTGTGGTGCTGCTCGTGTTGGGCGCCCTGGCTGCTCTCGTGCTGCAGGCTCAGAGGTCGAGCTTGCAGGAGGCGAGGAAGCGCACTCTCGTGGCTGCCGAAACCTTCGCCAATGCCCCGGGGACGCTGGCCGCCGTGAAGTCTGCCCACCCCAGCGCCTTGCTGCAGCCACACGCGGAGGAGGCACGTGTCAGGTCGGGGGTCGACTACATCGTCGTGTACAACCCGGCCGGCATCCGCTGGACCCATCCCGACCCACATCTGATCGGCAAACACATCATGGGTCCCTATGCGGAAGCACTTGCCGGACATGCCCAGACCCTCACGGCCACCACGCCCGTAGGGCTGACCGTAGATTCGACCGTTCCCATCTTCGACACAAACGGCAAGGTTGTCGGGTTGTCGTCGGTGGGAATCACGGTCAAGCACGTGAATGCGAGGGTGGTGCAACAGCTTCCGGTTCTCCTTGGTTCCGCTGGTGGCGCGCTAGTGCTGATATCAACTGGGACGGCGTTGGTGGGGCGTCGGCTGCGACGGCAGACGCACGGTCTGGAGCCCGCCGAGCTGAGGCGTATGTATGAGCACCACGACGCGGTGCTGCACGCTGTACGGGAGGGTGTGCTCATCGTCGCTTGCGATGGGCGGTTGCACCTCGCCAACGACGAGGCGCGGCGCCTGCTGGCCCTGCCCGCAGACGCCGAACGGCGCAACGTCGCCGACCTGGGTCTGTCCCCGCCCATCACCGAGCTGCTGGTTTCCGGCCGGGTGACCACCGACGAGGTCTTCGCAGCGGGCGATCGTCTGCTGGTGGCGAACGCGCGGCAGACCGCCCCCTACGGCGGCCGGGCCGGGAGCGTCGTGACGGTCCGCGACACGACCGAATTGCGGGCCCTGTCGGGCAAAGCCGCTGCGGCGCAGCGTCGTCTGGGACTGCTGTGTGACGCGGGGACGGAGATCGGCACGAGCCTCGATGTAGTGCGGACTGCCGAGGAGCTGACACGTTTCGTGGTTCCCCGGTTCGCCGACTACGCGACCTTGGACCTTGTCGAAGCGGTGCTCCAGGGGGGTGAGCCAGTCGGCACGACGATGCGGCGCACGGCTGTCAGCGGCATTCGGGAGGAGCACCCTCTATACCCGGTCGGACGTCTCATCGAGTTCGGCCCGGCCACACCGCAGGCGGTCGGCTTCGGCACCGGGGAGCCGGTGCTGCAGGTACTGGAGGCCGACCTGCCCACCTGCCCCGGATGGCAGGAGCACGATCTTGAAAGGGCCCGGCAGTTCGTCGCCTTCGGTATGCATTCGATGATCGTGGTGCCGCTGCGTGCACGCGGTGTGCTGATGGGAGTGGCCACCTTTTTGCGGTCCGGGGAGGCGGAGCGGTTCGAACAGGGGGACGTCTCGATCGCCGAAGAGCTGGTGGGCCGCGCCGCGGTGGCTGTCGACAACGCCCGTCGCTTCAGCCGTGAGCACACGATGGCTGTCACCTTGCAACGCAGCCTGCTGCCTCGTGGGATGCCCGAGCAGTCCGCTCTTGATGTGGCCTACCGCTACCTGCCCGCACGGGACGGGGTGGGCGGTGACTGGTTCGACGTCATCCCACTGCCGGGTGCGCGGGTGGCGGTGGTCGTAGGGGACGTCGTCGGCCATGGTCTGCATGCGGCCGCCACCATGGGCCGGCTGCGCACTGTGATCCACAACTTCTCGGTGCTCGACCTGTCTCCTGACGAGCTTCTGGCGCACTTGGACGAGTTGGTGAGCCGGATCGACAGCGATGCGACAGCTGGTGGCAGTCGCGACGCCGACGGACACGGCGAGGGTGGCGGCGTCACAGGCGCCACCTGCCTGTACGCGCTTTACGATCCGGTTGCGGGACGGGCCACGGTGGCCAGTGCAGGCCACCTCGGACCGGCCCTTGTGCTCCCTGACGGCACCGTCTCCTTCCCCGACGTGCCCGTCTCTCCACCGCTGGGCACCGCCGGCAGCCTGCCAGTGGAGACAGCCGAGCTGACCCTGCCGGAAGGGTCGCGCCTGGTGCTGTACACCGACGGGCTCATCGAAGACCGCGATCGCGACATCGACACCGGCCTGGAGCTACTCCGCTCCGCTCTGACCACCGGTGCAGACCTCGGTCCAGAGGAGACCTGCGCTGCCGTGATGCACGCCGTATTGCCTGGCCGTCCCCGCGACGACGTCGCGCTGCTTGTGGCCCGTACCAGGTTGCTCGCCCCGGACCGAGTCGCCCAATGGGAAGTGCCTTCAGATCCGGCCGCCGTAGGCCCGATCCGCTCCGGTTGCGCACGCACCCTGGACGGCTGGGGGCTGGAGGGAATCGGATATGCCACCGAGCTCATCCTCAGTGAGCTGATCACCAACGCTGTCCGCTACGGCAGGCAACCCATCCGGGTCCGCATGCTGTACGACCGCGCACTGATATGCGAGGTCTCCGACGGCAGCAGCACCTCACCGCACCTACGACAAGCGGCCACCACCGACGAGGGCGGCCGCGGACTGTTCCTCGTCGCCCAGTTCGCCGAACGATGGGGCACTCGCTACCTGCCGCGCGGAAAAGTGATCTGGGCCGAACAATCCCTCCAAAACGGTCAGCGCGAGCCCGGCACCGACCTGGCAGAGCACTTTCTCGGCCAATGGGCCGATCTCTAGCGGGTGCGGATCTTGTGCGGCTCTGGCTCACACCTGGTGGTAACCGTGTGTCACTTCGTCCAAGCCTTGAAATATGCAGCTCGTGATCGGGCACTGTCGCTGCATGCGGGGACGAGAATCCAGCCTGACAACCCCCATATGCCCCTTCGACCTGCGCGCCTTGCCGTCAGTGACCATTGGCACAAGGCGTACCACCGGATGTGAGCCAGAGCCTCTTGTGTGCGGGTGACACGGTTGAGGCACCTCGCCGGCGGCCTACTTCACTCGCAGGGAGGCCACACGGAAAGGACCCGTCCGACAGCAGGAACCTCGCCGTGCGGCCCACCCTGCCCAGGCCGCTTCATGCCGGTGAGCCATTCACAGTCGTACGGCGTGAATCTCTGGGCGGCACGCGGCACGCGGCACGCGGCACGCGGCACGCGGCACGCGGCACGCGGCACGCGGCACGCGGCACGCGGCACGCGGCACGCGGCACGCGG
>NZ_JBEPAP010000103.1:0-20137 GCF_040298665.1 Streptomyces sp. NPDC001508 | reverse complement strand
CGGGGCCGCCCGCCGCGCGGGGCCCCGCGCTCAGCTGCGCCGGCGCCCCCCGGGTGGGCACATCCGGCCGCGGGGCGCGCACGTCGGGTGACCGGCGGACCGCGCGGCGTGCGCGGCCGGGCCGTGTGCATCGCGCCTGCCGCCTGCCAGGACTGGCACGGCCCGGCAAGAAGGTCGATGATTGACTGAGAGATAGAAGGTGATGGAGCACGAACGACCGTGAGCGGAAAGAGGGGCCCGCCCCGTCGTCCGGGAAATCCGTCCCGGAACGGGTGTCGGCTCCCGACGCCATGAAAGACGCGACAGAGCAACTCGCGCAGTTGCTGGGCCGGGCCCCGGTGTCGGTTTCGGCGCTGAGGCCGACCGATGCGGGCTGGGAAGCCCAGGTCGAGGTCGTGGAGCTGGAGCGCGTGCCGGACACGAGCAGCGTGATGGCCAGCTATCAGGTCGTTCTCGACCCCGCGGGCAGGCTGATGGCGTACGAGCGCACCCGCCGCTACACCCGCGCACAGGTCGACAGAGAGGGCCGTCGCTAGGGATGTCTTGAGACGACAGGACATCCACCGGGCGCGGTATCCCCTTCGCCTGAAGGGAACAGACTGTGACTGTTGTGCCGCAGGGCAGCGCCGGCGCGGTTGCCGGGCCGTCCGGAGGTTCGGGGACCCTGTACGACGTACTGGAACTGGTCCTCGACCGGGGCCTGGTCATCGACGCGTTCGCCCGGGTGTCCCTCGTGGGCATCGAAATCATCAAGGTCGACGCACGGGTGGTCGTGGCCAGTGTCGACACGTATCTGCGTTTCGCCGAGGCCGCCAACCGGCTCGATCTGGAGGAGGGCCGCAAGGCTCCCGCTCAGCTGACCGACGTCGTCCAGAGCGTTACCGAGGGCGGCGCCCGCGGCAAGAGCAAGGGGGCCCTGACCGGTGCCGTCGAGGCGTTCACCGAGTCGTTCCAGAAGGGCCGCTCGGACGAGAACGAGGGGCGGCGCGAGCGTGCCGAGCGCGGCTCGGGCCACCGTTCTTCCAGGGAGCGGGAGGAGTGAGCGAGCCGATGTCCGTGTATGTGTACGGGATCACCAAGGACTCGCATCCGCTGGACCTGAACAGCCTCAAGGGCGTGGGCGAATCGCCCACCGAGCTGCATGTGGTGCGCGGCGACTCGTTGTGCGCGGTCGTCAGTGAGGCCCCGAAGGATCTGTCGGTCGCCCGGCGGGATCTGGCGGCGCACTACGAAGTCCTCGACCGTCTGTGGGAGGACGGCACGGTCCTGCCGCTGAGCTTCGGGTTCGTCGCCGAGGACGAGGACGCCGTACGCGCGGTACTCGCGGAGGGTGCCGAGCAGTACGCGCAGCGTCTCGACGAGTTCGCCGGGCGGGCGGAGTTCAACGTCAAGGGCGTCCAGGACGAGGACTCGCTGCTGCGTGACATCCTCGCGACGTCCGAGCAGGCCCGCGCGCTCAACGAGGCGACCCGCGAAGGCCGCGGAACGTACGAGGACCGGGTGGCGCTCGGCGAGTTGGTGGCCCAGGAGGTGCAGCGGCGGCAGGACGCGCTCGCCGCCGAGATACTCCAGGCCCTGCGTCCGCTCGCGTCGTTGGAGAGGCTCGCGGAGCCGTCCCAGCAGTATTTCGTGAGCGCGTCCTACCTGGTGGACCGCGAGCGGTCCGAGGAGTTCACGCGTACCGCCCGGGAGTTGGCCGAACGGTACGGCGAGGGCGTCGAACTGCGGGTACGGGGGCCGCTGCCGCCGTACAGCTTCGCCTGACCCCGCCGTCCCGAGCTGTCCGCACACTGGAGGAGTCGGTATGGGACTGGTCACCGAGATCCTGGTGTTGCCCGCCGCGCCCGTGCGGGGCATCTGGTGGGTGCTGGACAAGGTCGTCCGTGCCGCCGAGGACGAGTACTACGACCCCGCTCCGGTGCAGGAAGAACTCGTCCAATTGGAGCAGGCGCGCATCGAGGGCCGTATCGACGAGGAGCACTTCACGCGGCGCGAGGAGGAACTGATGCACCGCTTGGAGGAGATCCGGGCCTTCCAGCTGCGCAGCGGCGGCGGGCAGAGCGGTCTGTAGGGCGTGGGAAAGGAAAGAAGTCGTCATCATGAACAACGCCAAGATCGGTGCGGCTGTCCTCGGCGGGTATGTGCTGGGCCGGACCAAGAAGGCCAAACTCGCCCTGAGCCTCGGTGCGCTGATGGCCGGGTCACGGATCAAGCCCGGGCAGGTCGTGAAGGCCGTCCAGGACTCCCCCTTCCTCGGGCATCTCACCCAGCAGGTGCGTACCGAGCTGACGGGTGCGGGAAAGGCGGCGGCCACGTCCGTGCTGACCGCGAAGGCCGACAGCCTGGCCGACACCATTCACGAACGCACCTCCGCGCTGCACGAACGAGCGCATCCGCACATCACGGAGGACGAGGAGGACGAGGAGGACCGGTCGACGCGGGACGCCGGCCGGGACGCGGACCGCGAGGACGAGCCGCGTACCGAGCGCTCGAAGGACGACGAACGCGAGGCCGGGCACGGCCGGAGCGAGCGCCGCGGGGACGAGTCGGGCCGGAGCGAGGGGCGCGAGAAGAAGGCGCAGCAGCGCGGGCCTGACGAGGACGAGGGCGAGCCGCGTGGCAGGCGGTCGACCAGCGGGACGACGGACGCCGAGGGGCGTTCCAGGAGCGGCTCCGCGGCACGAGCGAGGAGGCCGGACGATGGCTGAGGGCAGGTCGGCGGGACGCGGCTTCGGCGGCGGCACCGGGACCCTCGACAAGGTCCGTGACCAGGCGAGGCAGAATCCCGGCGCGAACCGGCTGAAGGACGAGGTGGAGCACTATCTGGAGGCGCGGCTCGAATTGATGTTGGAGGGCGTGGGTCACCGGCTCGGCGAGGGGGCACGCAAGCTGACCGAGACACACCTCGGACCCCGCGCGCTCAGCGGCGTCGCGGCCAAGGGCGGCAGGCAGCTCCTCAAGCACGCCCCGTCGGGCCAGATACTGACCTCGGCGGCGTCCCATGCCAAGGACGCGTTGCTGGACAAGGCCAAGGACCTCACGGGGATGCGGCATGCCCCGCAAGCCACCGGAACGGGCAGGGGCTTGACGATCATCGAGGACATCGACGTCGGGGTGCCCGTGCGCGAGGCGTACAACCAATGGACGCAGTTCACGGAGTTCGAACGGTTCGCCAAGGGTGTCGTCAGCGTCGAGCAGAAGGACGAGGTCACCACCCAGTGGGAGGTGAAGATCGCCAAGGCGGGCCGTCGCTGGCGCGGCATCATCACGGAGCAGGTGCCCGACCAGCGGATCGCCTGGACGTCCGAGGGGGACAAGGCGACCACCAAGGGCGTCGTCACCTTCCATCCGCTCGGGGAGAACCTCACCAAGGTGCTGCTCGTCCTGGAGTACTCCCCGAAGGGCGTGGTGGAAAAGACCGGCGGCCTGGTCCGGGCCCAGGGCCGGCGCGCACGGCTGGATCTGAAGCTCTTCCGTACGTTCGTGATGATGCGCGGCGAGGCCACCGGCGGCTGGCGCGGGGAGATCCGCGAGGGCGAGGTGGTGAGCAGTCCGGAGGACACCGAGAAGGCCGAGCGGGAACACAAGGAACATGAGGCGAAAGAGGAAGGCACAGACGAGGAGGAAGAGGAAGAAGAGGGCCAGACGGAGAAGCCGTCCGACGAGGACAAAGACGACGGCAAGGACGAGAACGAGTACGACGGCGAGAAGGAGACCGCAGACGAGGACAAGGATGAGGACGAACACGAAGGCAAGGACAAGGACGAGGTGCCGTGACCGAGCCCGCCCCCAGGTCGTCGTCGGCCCTGCATCCGTACGGGCAGGGGCAGTCCGCGAACCTCGCCGACATTCTTGAACGCGTCCTCGACAAGGGGATCGTCATCGTCGGCGACATCAAGATCAACCTCCTCGACATCGAACTGCTGACCATCAAGCTCCGGCTGCTGGTGGCGTCCGTCGACAAGGCGAGGGAGATCGGCATCGACTGGTGGGAGCACGACCCCGCCCTGTCATCGCGCGCCGATCACCGACGCGGCCTCCGGGAGCAGAACGAGCAACTGCGGGCCGAAGTGGAGTCGCTGCGCAGAGAACTCGGCGTGTCCGGGCCGGAGCTGACCGAGGGCGGCGGCCGTCGCCGGTCGCGTGAGACCGAGCAGGCGCGGCCCGAGCGGCGTGCCGAGCCACGCCGTGAACGCCGTGGAGCCGAGGACGACGAAGACGACCAAGACGACGAGGACCGGAGCTGACAGCGGTGGACGAGCGGCTGTGCTACGCCTACGCGGTGGTGAGATCCGCCGAGTCGGAGCGGATCGCGCTCGCGGGTGTCCGGGGCGTCGCGGACGCCCCGGTCGGCCTGGTCCGCTCGGGTCGGGTGGCCGCCGTGGTGAGCGCGGTGCCCGGGGAGGAGTTCTCGGAGGCGGCGCTGAAGGACGCTCTGGAGGACATGCGGTGGCTGGAGGCGACGGCCCGGGCCCACCACCAGGTCATCGAGGCCCTGGCCGCGCGGACCACGGTCCTGCCGCTGCGGCTGGCCACCGTGTATCTCGACGAGAACCGGGTGCGGGAGATTCTGCACGAGCAGGAGGCGGCGTTCGCCGGGCTGCTGGACCGGCTGGCCGACCATGTGGAATGGGGCGTGAAGGTGTACGTCGAGGCGGTGCCCGCCCCGGCGCCGGCCCCGGAGGCGGCCGGCGGCCGGGCCGATGAGGCGAACCCGGGGCGCGCGTATCTGCGCAGCCGCAGGCATCAGCGACAGGAGCGGGAGGACGCGTGGCGGCTCGCCGAGGAGGCCGTCCGGCGCACCGAGGAACAGGCCCGCGGTCTCGCGGTCGAGCGCACCCGGCACCGGCCGCAGCAGGGCAGCCTGGCCCAGGTGCCCGGGGAGAACGTCGCCAATGACGCCTATCTGGTCCCCCGGGGGCTGGCCGAGGAGTTCCGCGACCGGATGCTGCATGCCGCGGACGGCCTGCACGGGGTGCGCGTGGATGTCACGGGGCCGTGGGCGCCGTACTCCTTCACCGTTCCGCTCTCCCCCGACGAGCAGGAGGAGGCCGGGCAGCGGTGAGCGAGTACGACGCGTACGACGACCGCAGGGGCCGTCAGCAGCAGGTCGCCCTGATCGATCTGCTGGACCGGCTGCTGAGCGGCGGTGTGGTGCTCAGCGGAGATCTCGTGCTGTCCATCTCCGACATCGACCTCGTACGGATCTCGCTGCGCGCCGTGGTGGTCGCCATCCGTGAACAGCTGGACGGGGGGTGGGCGACGTTCCTTCCGGCGCGGCCCGTGCTCACCGAGCCTGGCGGCGGCGGTGACGAGCCCGGCTGACCGCCCGCCCGCCGGGTCCGCCGACCGCATGCGGGAGGTGGCCGAGGCCGCCGACCGGGCGTTCTCGCTGCTGCCGGCCCGCCCGGACGATCTCTCCGGGTCCGGGCGGGGACCGGGCGCCGCGCGTCGACTGCACGCCGACCCGGACACGGTGGAACGGGACCTCGTCAAGCTGGTCCTGACCATCGTCGAGCTGCTGCGCCAGTTGATGGAGCGCCAGGCCCTGCACCGCGTCGACGAGGGCGACCTGAGCGAGGAGCAGGAGGAACGCCTCGGCCTGACCCTGATGCTGCTGCACGACCGCATGGCCGAACTGTGCGACCGCTACGGCCTCACCCTGTCCGACCTCAACCTCGACCTGGGACCGCTCGGCACCCTGCTGCCGCCGTGACGGCCGAAGCCCGGCGTCCCGGCGTGGGTCGTTGCCCGAAGGGCGCTTCGTGCTGAGGCTGTGGGGATGCGCAACCTGCTGGAGTTCGTCCTGAAGGCCCTCATCGGCGGCCTGTTCGTGGTGGCTTTCGCGCTGCTGGCGGAAACCGTCCACCCCAAGCGGCTGGCCGGGATCTTCGCCGCGGCCCCGTCGGTGGCACTGGGCGGGCTGATCCTGACGGTGGTGTTCAAGGGCGACGCGGACGCGGCGACGGCGGCACGGGGCATGATCGCCGGAGCGGCGGCCTTCACCGCCTACTGTCTTGTCGCCGTCCCGGCTCTCGGCCGGTTCGGAGCCCTGCGGGGATCGACAGCGGCACTCGTCGTGTGGTGTGCCGCAGCGGCCGCCGTCGCCTACGCGGTAGCGCCGTGAGCGGCGCGGAAGGCCCCGGGAGCGGGGGCGGCGACGAGGGCACCGACCGGGTGCGGGTCGAGTGGCGGGCGGCCGCCCGCACACCGCGCAAGGACATGCTTGTCCGCTTCGGCTTCGGCGCGGGTGTGTCCCTCGTCGCGGCCGTCGTGTCCGCGCAGTTCGGACCGTTCGTCGGGGGTGTGTTCCTCGCCTTCCCCGCCATCCTGCTGGCCAGTGTGACCCTCGTCGCCGAGGAGGAGGGCCTGCGGCGCGCCCGCGACGATGCGCGCGGGGCCGCGCTGGGCACCCTGGGACTCCTGGCGTTCGCGGTCGTCGTCACGGTTCTCGTCCGCCACCACTCGGCGTGGCCGGCGCTGGTGGCCGCGACGGCCGCCTGGGCCGTGGTGTCTCTGGCCGCCTACGCGGTCGCCCGAGCCATGGGCCGGGGAGGCGACGAACGATCCGGCGGATAGCCGCGGGCGCGGCATGTCGCACGGGTCGAGCGCGGTGCGGCGTTCACCGGTGACCGGATCCGCGCGGCCGGTGGCTCGACGGAACGGGAACGGGCGGGCCCGCCGCGGACCCGGCACCGGGCTGCCCCAGGGAAAACCCTGCGGGTGGACGGTGCCGGACCGTGGGTACCCGGTCGCACAGAGCGGTGAACGGCCCCGCGACGAGCGGAAAGGGTACGCGAGATGACTGAGCACGTACGCGACATCATGACCGGCACCCCGGTGACCGTGGAACCGCAGGCGTCGGTCACCGCGGTCGCCCGGCTGATGCGGGACCAGGACATCGGCGCCGTCCTGGTGACGCACGGCGAGGAACTGCACGGTGTGGTGAGCGACCGCGACCTGGTGGTGCGGGCGATCGCGGAGGGCATGGACCCGGACCGGACGACCGCGGCCATGGTGGGCAGCGGCGATCTGGTGACCGTCGGCCCGGACGAAGACCTCGGGCGTGCGGTCGAGTTGATGCGGGAGCACTCCGTGCGCCGGCTCCCCGTCGTCGAGAACGGACATCCGGTCGGCATCGTCGCCCTCGGGGACATGGCGATCGAACGTGACCCGGAATCGGCGCTCGGCGACATCAGCGCCGCCAGGCCCAACAAGTAGCGGCCGTCCGAGGGGCCATCGAGCGGGGGCCGCCCGTCGCACCGCCGGATGTGTCGGGCCCCGCTCGGGGTCGGCTCGGGGTTGGCGCCCACGGATGTGTTTTCCGGATGTGTTTTCGCCCCACGGCCCGGGGAACTCGGCGAAGGCGGCTGAGCGGCCGTGGGTTGCAGGAAGGACCCGGGTGCCGGACTTCCCCGTCCGGCACCCGGGTCACTTGCAGGTACTCGCCCGTGATGGCACGCCTCACTCCCCCGCCGCACGAGACCCGACCGCCGCCGCACGGGGCTCGGCGCGGCCGGCGTCATCGCACGGCGTCCGCCTCACCGCGCTGCGAGGCGGACTTCGACGGCTCCACCGGCCACGACCCGGCAGTCGAACCGCGGCTGGGGCGCCGTCGCCGGGCCATGGACATTCGTGCCGTCCGCGAGCCTGAACCGGCTTCCGTGCCACGGGCATTCGATACAGCCCTCCAGGACCTTGCCCTCGTGCAGCGGGCCGTCCATGTGGCTGCACCGGTCGGCCAGTGCGTGCAGCACCCCGGGTGGGTCCTGGACGACGACCAGGGCCACCTCGTCGGCGGTCCGCCGTACGGGCTCTCCCACGGGGAAGTCGTCCAGCGTTCCGACCCGGTGCCAGCCCGGCTCGACCAGCACATGGACCGCTTCCGCGTGGTTGACGCCGGCGGCCTGCCGATAGGCGAGGTGGCCGCCGAGCAGTCCCCCGGCCGTGGCGATCGTCAGCCCCCCGTAGCCCAGCACACGGCCGAGCACGGGGCGCCCCTTCGTCCGCGCCGACAAGGAGGCGGCGTACGCGAGGACCGCGGCCGCGTTGGCCGTGGCGTGCACCAGGCCCACCCGGGCCTGCCGCGGGCGTTGCTCCGCCCATTCCACCCAGCCGGCCAGCGCGGCCGGTCCCGCGGCGGCCAGACCGACCGCCACCAGACGGCGTGCCGCCCGGCTCTCCCCCGGGAAGAGGTCGAGGACCGCGGCGGAACTCCATGAGCCGATGGGCAGTTGCACCAGCACGGGGTGCAGGGGATGGCCGAGCCACAGGCCCCGCAGCATGTCCCTGCCCCGGCCGAGGGGAAGCGCGCGAACGGTCTTGCGCAGCACCCCGCTGATGCCGTCCAGTCGTTCCTCGCGTTCCAGGGCGTCCAGGGCCGACACGAACGCACCGCTCGGATCGGTGTGTGTCCGTGCCCCCTTCGTCAGTCTCGTGAACCTCATACCGGCCGACCTTCCCGTCGCCTGTTCCACACACCGGATCACCGTTGCCGGACCCGATGAAGAATCACCGGGCATCGGCGCCGGGCCGCGCTGGGCGGCCCGGGTGGTTCAGGACGTCAGCCGATCACGCAGCAGTTCCATGCCCAGCTCCGCGCCCTTGCGGCTGTCGGCCTGGGCCTTGCGGAAGAGTTCCGCGAGTGCGCTGTCCTTCTCGCGCTCGGCATCGCCGATGTAGGTCTCCAGCCGCAAGGCGTTGTTGAGGCACGCCTCCACATACCAGATCAGGTTGTAGTCCTTGTCGAGGGTGCCGGTGATGTCACCGGTCTCGGTGCTGCTGGTCATCTCGCCTCCTTGGGCCGCTTCGGGACCCGTGCGGGCCCCTGTGGCCGTCTTCCGAGTGCCCCCGGGCGGGTCTGCCATGCCGCAGTTCCCTCCGTCCGGCGGACATCCGCTCGTGCACGTCTGTCGTTGATGCACGCGTGACAGCACAATGGCCTGGAACAGCGAATGTGCGGTACGCGGCCTGGAAGGAACACCTGCGCCGGGCACTGGCCCGCGGCGAGCCGATGTTCGTGGCGCGCCTCGGTGTCGTACCGGACGAGCCGGTCGTAGAGGTACGTGCCTCTGTCGTCGAATCGCCCGGTTCGGCGCGCGCCCGCGGCGGGAACGGACCGGTGCCGCGGCCGGAGACGGGGTGGCTGCCGCCATGAGACATGTGGTGCCGCCATCAGACATGTGTGCCGCTATGAGGCATGTGGCAGAGGAGCGCGGCGGCCGTGCGGGCGGCCCGCGGCGAGGATTCCGGTGCGGCGCAGGTGTTGACACGTGAGGGAAGCGGCCCGGCAGCCGCCCGCCGTCGGCGAGCGGGTCGGTTCAGGGCACATCGCCCCGTCCGGGTCGGGATGTGCGGCGTGACCGCTTCAGTCCTCACCTCGGACGACGTTCCATTCGTCGCCGCGCCGCCGGTCCGCGGCCCTGCGGTCGATCATCGCCCGTACACAGGTACGTATGCGCTGCCCGCGCAGCCGCCGCGCCGTCGCCCATCCCGTCTCGGGGCCGGGCAGGGTGTGCGTCTTTTTCCTGGGTGTTTCCGCAGTCACGCCGGTCCACTTCCTTCACTGTCCGAACCCTTCAGCTCCGGTTCGGGAGATCACCGAGTTTCCGCGGAACGACGGGAGAAACGTGTCCGGTCACCTGTGCGCACCCCGGTTCTCTCTGAGCAACCAGCACACCGCGGTCAGCAGGTCGGGCGCGGTGCGGGGCGCCGCGTCCACCTCCTCCGGCAGCGTCGCCGCCGTCGGCACCAGCACACCTCGGGCGCCCGCCGCCCGGGCGGCCTCCAGGTCGGCGGCGATGTCACCGATCACCACGCAGTCCGCGGGCGCCACGCCCAGCCGCCGGGCCGCCTCGGTCACGAGCCCCGGACGGGGCTTGCGGCAGGCGCAGCCGTCGCTGGGCGTGTGCGGGCAGTAGAGCCAGGTGTCGAGTCCTCCGAGCAGGGCGTCGGCCCGCGCGTTCACCCGGCGGACCGACGCGTGGGTGAGCAGCCCCCGGCCGATGCCCGACTGGTTGCTGACGACACCGGTGGCCAGGCCCGCCCGGCGCAGCAGGTCCAGGGCCGGCCGGGCACCGGGCAGCGGTCGGACCAGGTCCGGGTCGCCGTTGTACGGGACGTCCTCGACGAGGGTGCCGTCACGGTCGAAGAGCACGGCGGCCACCCGGTTCACGGCGCGCCCCTGAGGTCATGTGTGCCGGACAAGGTGCCTCCTGTCCGCGTCTGTTCTGTGTCCACGCTGCACCCGTGTCGGTCCGCGTGCGCAGGGGCGGGTTCCCCGAAAGGACATGTCCGACGCGAAAGGACATGTCCGACCCCGTGCAGGGTCCGCGGAGCGACGACGGCAGGCGATCCGCGCGTGAGAACACCCATGCCGGGGACTCGGGTGCTACAGCGGACGGACCGCTGGACTGTGTCAGGAGGTGGACGAGATGGCACACGGTGGAAACGTGATCGACGAGCTCACCACGGATCACCGGGAGGTCGAGGAGATCTTCGGGAAGATCGAGGCGCTGGCGCCCGGTGACAAGAACCGGAAGGCGTACGCCGACCAGGCCACCATGGAGCTGGTCCGGCACTCGGTTGCCGAGGAGGCCTATCTCTACCCGGCTGTGCGCGAGCACATCGCGGGCGGTGACGCGTTGGCCGACAAGGAGCTCGAGGATCACGCGAAGGCCGAACAGATCATGAAGGATCTGGAAGGTGTGGAGGCTGAGGACGCGGAGTTCGACCGGCTGGTGGGCGCGCTCATGAGCGAGATCCGCGCGCATGTCACCGACGAGGAGCAGAACCTCTTCCCGAAGCTGCGCGCCGCCTGCCCCGCCGACGCCTTGAACGATCTCGGGGACAAGGTGCGCCAGGCGAAGAAGATCGCGCCGACCCGCCCTCACCCTGCCGCACCGGACAAGCCTCCGGTCAACAAGCTGCTGGCACCGGGCGCCGGTCTGGTCGACCGGCTGCGCGATGCGCTGACGGGCCGGGGCAAGACCGACTGACAGCCATGGGAGCATCCGGCCGCGCGGCCGAGGCCGGGGCCCCGGCCGCCTGCCGGGGCCGCGGGGCCTGCCCGTGGATCGGGGTGCTCAGTTCAGGGCGGCGCGCCCGCACTCGTCGAGCCGGGCGAGCAGCTGGGCGCGGTGCAGTTCGGCGACGGGGGCGAGCAGGTCAGGGTGGCGCAGCAGCGCTCCCGCACGCCGGTCGCCCTCGTCGGGGGTGCGCAGCCGCCGGAAGTCGACCCGTGCGGCGGCGGTGTGCTCTCCCCCGGCGAGCGCGTCCACGGCGCGGCAGGCCAGGTCCGGGTCGGCGAGGAAGTCGGCCGCCCAGCTGGCGACCACCTCGTCCACCCAGGTGCGCCAGGCCGTCTCGGCCGTCTCGGGGTCCTGCGCCGGGTCCGCGCCGGTGATCCAGTCGAGCCGCGACGAACCCCCGGCTCCGGTCATCGCGACCAGACCGGCGTCGAGCGCGGTCGGATACCGCAGCCATGCGGCCACGGTCACCGCCTGGCGCGCCTGTGCCTCGCACAGAGCCGAGGCGATCACGCCGCCGTCCGGTGGAAAGGCGGTCATCAGCCAGCGAGCCGTCGCCGCGATGAGCGGGGTGAGGTCTGCGAGCACTGCTTGCCGTCCCAGGGCCAAGGGGGAACAGGGGGAACAGGGGGAAACAAGGGTCGAACAGGGGAACAAGGGCGGAAGAGAACAGGACTGGATGAAACGGTAGTCCGGGAGACGGCGGTGCGGGGAGGGCCGTCGTCTTCTTCCTTGCGTGGCCTTGGCCACACACACCCGCGGTGAGCGCCCTCGGTGACCGTGGGTGTGCCCACGGCCACCGGCAGCGGCCAGGGCAGCCGGGCTACCGGCTGCTGCTCATCCCACGTATCTGCGGGCGGTCGAGTCGTGCCGGGCCCGCTCCAAGGCGGCCAGCCGTTCTTCCAGGGCCGGCGGGACCGGGGCACGCGACCTGAGGACCCAGGGCAGCCCGCCGGCCGCGCGGGCGAAGGCGCGCAGCGAGGGCATATCGCGGGGCACGGTCAGCATCAGTTCGGCCGTGCGGCGCAGCGCGGGCAGCAGCGGGCGGCGCAGCCAGGTGAACCACAGGGTGTTGCGCAGGCCGGTGATGCGCCGTTCGGTGCCGTCCCGCAGCACCGAGGCCTGGTGGTGGACGGTCAGGTCCTCGGCGTAGCTCAGCCACCAGCCGTCCCGCTGCAGATCGGTGGCGAGCAGTTCCTCCTCGCCGCCCAGCCACAGTCCGGGGTGGAAACCGCCGGCGGACCGGAAGGCGTCGGTGCGCAGCACGGTGGCGGCCGCGAGGAAGGAGCCCAGGGCCGGACCCGGCAGCCAGTCAGGCCCGGACAGCGGTGAGCCGCGCAGCTCCGGTACGACGGGATCCTCGGTACCGGCGGGCTCCACGACGATACGGGCGGTGACGGCCGCGAGCCGGGGCCGCGGGTCGAGCAGGTCCGCCGCCCGCCGCAGACTGCCCGGCTCCCACCAGGTGTCGTCGTCGCAGAAGGCGACGTAGGGCGTGCGGACGTGGCGCACCGCGAGATTGCGGCCCACGGCGCCCAGATTGCGGCCGGGGCACAGCAGCCGGACGTCGGGGAAGGCGCGCCGGACCGCTTCGGCCGTGCCGTCGGTCGAGGCGTTGTCGGTGACGATCAGCGGGGGCCGCTCGGGCAGCCGCCGCATCAGCTCCAGCGTGCGCAGCAGTTCGGCGCGCCGGTTGTGGGTGATCACCACGACGCTGGTGCGGCCGTCGGGCGCGTCGGTGTGGGTGCTCATGACGGTCCTGCCCCGCGCGTGGGCGGGGTCGCGGTGCCCTCCAGCAGCCGGGCCGCTCGCTCCACGTCCGGCGGCAGCCGGCGGCGCCGGCCGAGCGCGGCAGGCAGCCGCACGAGCAGCTCCCCGAGGGCCCGCCGGGCGCCGGGTCGTCCGGCGACCGCGTCCTGGGCGAGGCGCGCGCTGCCCCGCAGGGCCACCGGGAGGGGGCGGCGCAGCCACAGGGTGAGCACTTCGTTGCGGCGCACCAGGTGGTTGCGGCCGGCGCGGCCCGACGGGGCGGGATGGTGACGGGCCGTCAGGGACGGCTCGTAGGTGACGCCCCAGCCGCCGGCCGCGAGGTCGTAGGCGAGCAGGGTCTCCTCCGCGCCGAAGAAGAGCAGCGGGTGGTAGCCGCCCGCGGTGAGGAAGGCGTCACGGCGTGCGACGCAGGCGCAGCCGAGGAAGCCCAGGACCGGCCGCCCTGGCAGGTCGGGCCGGTCGGGCAGCGGGGAGGCGGCGAGGACGGCGTTGAGCGGGTCCTCCGTGGAGCGGGGGCCGACGAGGGTGCGGGCCGCCAGCAGACCGAGCCGTGGGTGGGCGTCCAGCAGGTCGGCGGCTCGGCGCAGGGTGCCCGGCGTCCACCAGGAGTCGTCGTCGCTGAAGGCGACGTAGGGGGTCGTGGCGTGCCGTACGGCGAGGTTGCGCCCCAGGGACCCGGTGTTCTGGCCTGGGCTGAGCACGCGGGTGGCCGCCGGGTGCCGGCGCAGTGCCCGCAGCGTCGCCTCGTCGGAACCGTTGTCGACGACGATGACCTCGGGGCGCTCCGGGAGCGCGCCGAGGTGGTCGAGGGTGCGCAGCACGCTGGCGCACCGGTCGCGGGTGATCACCGCGACCGTGACACGGCCGTCCGGGAGGTCGGTCGCGGTGGACTGCTGTTCAGGGACGGGCCGGGGGAACACGAACCTCATCTCCGTTCCGTGGTCGCATGTCCGGTGCCGGGCGCCCGGCCGGGCCGGGGCGCAACAGGGTGCGAGCCGCATCGGTGACCTCGTCCGCTGCGATCCGCAGAAGCTGAGGGTCGGGCGTGTCGCCATGCGGATCGCCGGGCGGCCCCGGTTTCCACAGGGCGCGGTGGCGCGGGCCGGGCGGCGGCCCCCACAGGCGCGGCGAGATGGGCCCGAACAACGTCACGGACGGCGTGTCGTGCGCCACCGCGAGGTGGGCGAGGCCGGTGTCGCCGCTGATGACCAGCGCGGCGCGGGCGACGAGCGCCGACAGTGCGCCGAAGGGCAGCCCGCCGCGCAGCACGTCCCGGCCCGGCAGCCGGGCGCGCCCGGCGACGTCCAGCACCAGGGCGTCCTCCGAGGGGCCGCCGGTGACGACGACGCGATGGCCCAGGGCCCGCAGGCGCCCGGCCACCTCGGCGAAGCGCGGGGCCGGCCAGCGGCGTGCGGCGGACTGCGCGCCGGGGTGGACGACGACCGCGCCGGGCGCCGCTGAGGCCGCCCGCGGGGCCGGCAGCCGCACATCGTCGCTGTCGGCGGGGATGCCGTACGCGCCGAGGAAGCGGCACCAGCGTTCCCGTTCGTGGTCGTCCCGGCGCCACACCGGCCGCCGGCCGGTGACCGGGTCCCGGTGTGCGTGGGCCAGCAGTCGGCGCGGTGCGAGGGCGGCCAGTGCGTCACGGCTCTCGGTCCCGTTGCCGTGCAGGTCGATCGCCACGTCCGGGGGCGGTCCCGGCCAGTGGTCCAGCCGGGGCACGGCCCTGTCGGGTGCCTCGGCCGGCAGGATCTCGTCGAGGGCGCCGGTGGCCAGCGCGGCCTCGGTGAGGGACGCGGGCAGCGCGAGGACGATCCGGTGCCGCGCAAAGGCCCGGCGTACGCCGCGCAGCGCCGGCACGCCGGTGAGCAGGTCGCCCAGTCCCAGCGCGCGCAGCACCAGCACCCGCGGCACGTCCGGTACGGCGGTCACCGCCTCGTCCGTCCCGGCGCCGCGGTCCTCGCCAGGCCCGCGGGGCGGGGGGAGAGGGCGGCCCGCCGCGCGATGCCGGTGGTGGAACGTCCGTCGAGGTAGGGGAAGAGCACGACCTGCCCGCCCCAGCTCGCCACCAGCGACGCCTCCGGCATCGGGGTACGGGCGTAGTCGCCGCCCTTGGCCCAGATGTGCGGGCGCAGCTCACCGAGCAGCCGCTCCGGTGTGTCCTCCTCGAACACGGCGACCGCGTCGACGCATTCGAGGGCGCGCAGTACCCGGATGCGGTCGGCCACCGGGACGAGCGGCCGGCCGCCGCCCTTGCGCCGGCGCACCGACGTGTCCGAGTTCACGCACACGATCAGGCAGTCCCCGGCGCGCCGGGCAGCCTGCAGCAGGGCGACATGACCCGCGTGCAACAGGTCGAAGCAGCCGCCCGCGGCGACCACGGTGCCGCCCGCGGCCCGTACCCGGTCGGCCGTGCGCACGGCGTCGTCGTCGGGCTCGTGTCCGGCCGCGCGGGGTGCCTCCTCGTCGGGGAGGACTCCGGTGCCGAGCGAGCGGACGCCGCCCTCCATGACGTACCGGGTGGCGGCGTGCACGGCCGCGCGCACGGCGTTCTCGGTCAGTTCGCCGTCGGCCAGCAGCCCGGCGGCCGTCGCCGCGAACCGGTCCCCGGCGCCGCAGGCGTCGCCCTCGGACGTGACCGGCGAGGGCACCATCAACGGTGTCCCGCCGTGCGACAGCAGCGCACCGCGCCCGCCCAGCGTCACGGTCACCGCGGCGGCCCGCCAGGCCGCGACGAGCGCCGCGGCGTCGTGCGCGCCGGTGCGCAGTTCGCTGCCCGCCGCGGGTTCCCGGGCGCCGTCGAGGCGGGCGGCGAAGGCACGGGCCTCGCTCGCGGACGGGGTGACGACGCGGGCGCCGGGCACCGGCGGTGCGCCCCGCGGATGCGGATCCCAGACGAGGGGCACCCGGGCGGCCGCCCAGGTCAGCGCCTCGCGCAGCGTGTCGGCGGTGCCGCGGCCGTAGTCGGCGACGAGGACGGCCCCGGCCGCGTTCACCGCTTCGCGTGCCTCGTCGGTGGCGTGCAGGGCGCGTCCGTCCCCGTCGTCCAGGCGCAGCAGCGGCCTGCCCTGTGCGAGGACCCGGGTCTTGCTGGACAGTTCACCGCGCAGCGGCAGCCGTACCAGCCGGACCCGGCCGGCCAGCAGCCGGCGCAGGGTGTCGCTGGCCGGGTCGTCGCCCAGGGCGGTGACGAGGGTGACGGGCCGGCCGTCGAGAGCGGCGAGGCAGGCGGCGAGCGCCGCGCCGCCCGGGCGGCTGGTGCGCCGGACGCCGCTGACGACGGGCACGGGCGCGTCGGGTGCGAGGCGCTCGGCGCGGCCGGTGAGGTCGTGGTCGAGCAGGGCGTCCCCGACGACG
This sequence comes from Streptomyces sp. NPDC001508, assembly GCF_040298665.1. Classification (NCBI taxonomy): domain Bacteria; kingdom Bacillati; phylum Actinomycetota; class Actinomycetes; order Kitasatosporales; family Streptomycetaceae; genus Streptomyces; species Streptomyces sp. NPDC001508. The sequence goes on along the minus strand of NZ_JBEPAP010000103.1, from coordinate 3,983 downwards.
AGCAGCGGGCCTGGTGTGGTCATCCGCCGGCCCTCCCCGCGCCGGCCGGCCGCCTGCCGGTGCGGCGGCGCCGTTGCGCTTCGGTGTGCCGGCGCACCGCCGGGTCGAAGGACTCGCAGAGCATGTGCACGGCCACCAGGTGCAGTTCCTGGACCGTGGCGGCGCTCGTCGCGGACACGCTCAGCGTCTCGTCGGCGGCGGCCTCAAGGGAGTTGGGGGCCGGGCCGGTCAGCGCCCAGACCGTCATGCCGAGCCGGTGCGCCTCGGTCGCCGCGACGAGCAGGTTGGCGCTGGCGCCGCTGGTGGACAGGAGCATCAGGATGTCGCGGGGCCGCCCGTGCGCGGCGACCTGCCGGGCGAAGATCTCCTGGACGCCGTAGTCGTTGGCGATCGCCGTGGTGGCGGAGGTGTCGGCGTGCAGGGCGAGCGCGGAGTACGCGGGGCGGTCCTCGCGGTAGCGGCCGACCAGTTCGGCCGTCAGGTGCTGGGCCTGGGCCGCGCTGCCGCCGTTGCCCGCGGCCAGCAGCCGGGCGCCGTCGCCCAGGCGGCCGGCGAGGACGGTGCCCCACCGCTCCAGCAGCGGAGCGTTGGCGCGGAACCCTTCGAGGGCTTTCATCAGGTCGTCGCAGTGCGTGACGTCGGTGACGGGTTTCATCGGACGACTCCCGAGAGCGAGGGGACACTCGACACGGCGCTGTAGACGCGGGCCACCGCGTCGGCGACCCGGTCCCAGGTGTACTGGTCGAGCACCCGCCGCCGTCCGCGGGCGCCGTACTCGGCCAGCAGGTCCCGGTCGTCGAGCAGGCCGCGGACCGTCGTGCCGATGGCGTGGTCGGCGCTCTCGGGCGGCACCAGGACGCCGGTGCGGCCGTCGACGACCGTGTCGAGCTGTCCGCCGACCGCGGTGGCGACCACGGGCGTGCCGCAGGCCATGGCCTCGACCGGGACGATGCCGAACGGTTCGTAGCGGGGCAGCGACAGCACGAGGTCCGCGCTGGAGATCAGCCCCGGCATGTGCTCGGGGCTCACCCCGCCGAGCAGCGCCACCCGGTCGCTGACCCCGCACCCGACGGCGAGGGCCCACAGCCGCTCCGCCTCCGGTTCGGCGCACAACAGGGCGCGCTGGGGTCCGCCGGCGATCAGCAACTGGGCGTCGGGGACGGCCGCGAGGGCACGGATGGCCCGGTCGAAGCCCTTGCGGGGGACGAGGCGGCCGATCGCGAGCAGCCGGCGGGTCGCGGCGTCGTGCTCGCGCGCACCGGGTACCGGCGCGAAAACCTGGGGGTCGACGCCGCAGGGGACGACGGTGACATGCCGCCGGGACAGGCCCATCGCGTCGAGTTCCGCCACCTCGTCCGCGCAGGTGGCGATGATCGCGCTGCACTCGCGGCCGACGGCCGTCTCGATCGCGATGCGCTCGGGCGGGCTGGTGTCGGCGGCGCCCTGGTGGCGCTTCTTCACGGTGCCGAGGGCGTGGTAGGTCTGTATCACCGGCAGCCCGAGGGAGCGCGCGCCGGCCAGCGCGGCCATGCCCGACATCCAGAAGTGCGCATGCACCACATCGGGTGGGTCGGCCGCCCATTCGCGGGCCAGCCACTGGCTGAACTGCCCCATGTGGGGCAGCAGTTCGTCCTTGGGTATGGGGGCAGGCGGGCCGGCCGGCACATGGACGACCCGTACGCCGTCCGACGTGGTCACCCTCTCCGGGAGCCGGGGGCCGTCGCGGCGTGTGTACACCACGACCTCGTGGCCGCGCCGGGTCAGCTGCGCCGCGAGCTGGGCCACGTACACGTTCTGGCCGCCCGCGTCCGGTCCGCCGAGCTCGGCCAGCGGACTGGCGTGCTCGGAGACCATGGCGACGCGCCCGGCCGTGGAGTAGCGGTGGCTCATCGTGTGACCTCCTTGATCAGGCGTTCCCAGTCGTCCCGGAAACGTCGTTCTCCGTAGCGGGCGCACACCGCGGCCCGGGCCGCCTCCCCCGCCATCTGGGCGTCCTCGGCGTCGGCGAGGAAGCCGCGGACGGCGTCCTGAAGGACGTCGAACCGGTTCGAGACGACGCCTGCCCCGTCGGGTACGGCCTCGCGGACCTCGGTCGTGGCCAGCGCCACCACCGGCATCCCCAGGAACATCGCCTCCAGCAGGGACAGCCCCAGGGAGGTCCAGCGGATCGGGTGGAGGTAGAGGCGGCAGCGGGCCATCGCCGCGTGCAGCTCGTGCTGGGGCAGATCCCGGGCCCGGCAGCGTTCGGCCGGCAGTCCCAGGTGGTCCGCGAGGGTGTCGGTGCGCATGCCGAAGACGTCCAGCGGTGTCCAGTCGGCGAACCGGGGCAGCAGGTCGGTGCCGGTGGTACGGCCGCGCCGCAGCGGCTCGTTGACGACGACGGCGGCGCGCCGCTCCTGACCGGTCCACAGGTGGCCAGGGTCGATGATGCCGTGCTCGATCACCGTGGTGGGCGCCCGGCCGTTGTCCCACATCAGGTGGTTGAAGTGGGTGACGTGCACGAGCGTGATGTCGCGGCGGTCGGCCAGCGGGTGGCGGGTGTCCGCGGGTGTCTCGTGCGGGCTGTTGTGCTCGACGTACACGGCGGGCACGTCGATGCCCGGGCGGCGGCCGGTCCAGCGCCGGGCCAGGTCGATCTCGTGCGGCCGTTGCAGCACCATGAGGTCGATGTCGGCCTGCCGCAGCCGGTCGGTGGTCAGTTCGCGGACGGATGCCGGCCACTGCCAGGTGCGGGCCCGCCCGAGTCCGTCCGGGCCGCGGTCCGAGGTCACCGGGACGAGGAAGGTGTGGGGCGCCTGCACGAACGAGGTGAGCCATGAGCCGTGCACATGCCAGACAAGGATGTTCATCCGCCCTCCTGGAGGAGTTTGCGCACCGCGCGCACCACGTCCTGGCCCGTGACCTCGTCCAGGCACGGATGACCGGGCACGGGGCAGCTGCGGGCGCGGCTGTCCGCGCAGGGCGCCGTCTGGTCGCCGAGGAGGATGCTCGGCACCCCGTAGGGGGCCCAGCGGTCGGCCGGGACGACGGGCGCGAACAGGGAGACGACCGGTGTCCCCACGGCGGCGGCGAGATGGGCCGGGCCGGTGTTGCCGCTGACCACGACGTCGGCCAGGCACAGCACGCCGGCCAGGGTGCGGTGGTCGGTCCGGCCGCCGAGGTCGACGGCGGTGTGGCCGCTGACCTCCCGGGTGAGTTCCCGCTCGCCGGGGCCGCCGGTGACGATGACGCGGTGTCCCGCGTCGGTGAGCAGGTCGACGGCCTCGGCGCAGCGCTCGGGGTGCCAGGTTCGGGCGGGTGCGCTCGCGCCGGGGTGGACGACGAGGTAGGGGCCGTTGCCGGTCAGGGCCGCGGTGTCGGGCGGGGGCAGGACGCGCAGCCGGCCGTCGTCGCCCGGGTGCGGCGGGAATCCCATGGCGGCGGCGGTGTCGAGCGCGGCCTGCACCTCGTGCCGGCCGGGCAGCCGCCGGTGCCGTACGTCGAGGAGCCGCCCGGGGTGGTCGACGCTTTCGGCGCCGATCCGCCCGACGCCCGCCAGTCGCAGCAGCAGCGCGGCGGGCAGGGGGCTCTGGTGGAACGAGGTGAGGATGAGCGCGGTGTCGAAGGCGGCGTCCGCCAGGCACCGGACCAGCCCGTAGACATCCGCCTCGTCGACGGCGGGCGCGTCGAAGCCCTCCCACGGCGCGGCCCATACGATCACGTCGTCGACGCCGGGGAGCAGCCGGGCGGCGGGTTCCCCGCCCGGGCCGCACAGCATCGTCACCTGAGAGCTGTGCGCGGCGACGGCCCGGACCGCGGGCCCGGCGAGCAGTACGTCACCGAAGCTGTCGAGGCGGACGACCAGTGTCTTCACGACGCGTCACCTCGCGTACCGGCGCGGGGGAAGGGTACGGCCGCGGGCGGGTGGGCGCTGCCGCGGATGCCGGCGGCCGGGCCCGGCCGGGCCGCCGCACGGACCGGCCGGCACCGGGGCTCGCGGCGGC
>NZ_JBEPAP010000102.1:0-22972 GCF_040298665.1 Streptomyces sp. NPDC001508 | reverse complement strand
GGGCGAACGCCAACTACTCGAACGCGCCGTCCCACCGCAGCACCCCACGCCGCCGTGCCCCGCTCCCATCCACGGCCCCCGCCGCCACCAGAGACCCGCCGCGCCGCCATGCCCACGGCGACCCACCCCATCCGCCGCGCCCGGCAACGCCCCCGCACTGTCCGACTGAAACCGACAGCCCCTCCGAACCAACCGCCCCGCGCGGTGACGCACACCCCACGCGTCACCGCGCACACCCCTGCCCACCGACCACCCGACACCGACAACCCGGCCGTCCCGCTACGCGGCCAGGGCGAACGCCAACTACTCGAACGCGCCGTCCCACCGCAGCACCCCACGCCGCCGTGCCCCGCTCCCATCCACGGCCCCCGCCGCCACCAGAGACGCGCCGCGCCGCCATGCCCACGGCGAGCCACCCCATCCGGCTGCCTGTCAGCTGCCCGTCCGGCCACCTCCGATGTCGTCACCGCGAGGCCCTGCCGGAGAGGCACCCCGATCGAGGATTCAGCCTGCGTCCCGCCGCGCACAGACTCGACTCACCACAGCAACCGACGCCCGCGCGGCGGACAGGAGTGAGCGGACATGGCCGCACCCTGCACCGGGACGGAGGTCCGTCTGGCCCGGCTGTCACGGCACCGGGACGGACGCTTCCTGTTCGTGCCCATGGACCACTCGGTGGCGGACGGACCGATCGTCTCCGCCGCCGGCTTCAACGACCTGGTGAGCGCCGTGGTGGCGGGCGGAGCGGACGCGATCGTGGTGCACAAGGGCCGCGCCCGCGCCATCGACCCCGCGCTGCTGCGCCACTGCTCGCTGATCGTGCATCTGAGCGCGAGCACCCCGCACTCCCCCGACGCCGACGCCAAGGTGCTGGTCGGCGCGGTGGAGGAGGCGGTACGGCTCGGCGCCGACGCCGTCAGCGTGCACGTCAACATGGGCTCCGACACCGAGGCCCGCCAACTCGCCGACCTGGGCACCGTGTCCCGGGCCTGCCAGGAGTGGGCCATGCCGCTGCTGGCCATGGTCTACCCGCGCGGCCCGCGGATCGCCGACCCGCACGACGCGGCGCTCCTCGCGCACGCGGTCAACCTGGCGGCGGACCTGGGCGCCACCCTCGTGAAGACCACCTGGCCGGTGCCGCTGACGGACCTCGCCGCCGTCGTCGGCAGCTGCCCCATCCCGGTCCTGGTCGCGGGCGGCGGCGACCAGGACGCCGACCTCACGGACTTCGCCACCGCCGCCATGGAGGCGGGCTGCGGCGGACTGGCCGTCGGCCGCCGGGTGTTCCTCAGTCCCGCCCCGACGGCCGCCCTCAAGGCCCTGGCGTCCGTGGTGCACGCCGATGTCCGGGTGGGAGCGCACCCGCGGCCCGTCGACGCCGCCGTCTGAAGCCCGTCCGCCGACGCAACCCGCCCGCCACCGCAGCAGAAGGAAGACACCATGCGCGACGAGATCCGGGAGTTCATCCTCACCACCATCCGTGAGGTGATCAACCTGCCCGTCCCCGACGACGTCACCGACGCCACACCGCTCGGTGAGACCGGCCTGGGACTGGAATCGCTGTCACGGCTGGAGCTGATGATCCAGCTCGAAGAGGCCTACGGCATCGAAGTGCCCGAGGCGGACGCCGACGCCCAGCTGAGCGCCACCCTCGGCGAACTGGTCGACGACGTACTCGCGTTGCGCGGCGGCGCGGTCGCCGACGGGGTGGGCCGGTGATCACGGACGAGTCCATCGGCCGACTGCTCCAGGACTGCGGGCTGCTGACCGCGGACACCTGGGACGACGACACCCCGTTCGTCCTCGACTCGCTCACCCTCGTCTGGCTCGTCCATCTCCTCGAAGAACAGCACGGCATCACCGTGGACTTCGAGGACGAGCAGAACGCGCTGGGGTCCTGCACCTCGGTGCGCGACCTGCGGCGGTTCCTCGCGGACCGGGCGGGCGAGCGGACCACACCTCCGGAGATCCTCCATGGCTCATGACGTCGCCATCACCGGCTTCGGGGTCCTGACCGCCTTCGGCTTCGGCGAACAGGCCCTGCTCGACGGGGTGTTCGCCGGCCGGTCCGGCTTCACCCCCGTCACCCGCTTCGACCCGACGCCCTACCGGGCCGGCCACGCGGCGACCTACGAGGGCGAGGGCCCCGAGATCCCCGGTGTGCCGGTCAAGCCCGGCGTGACCCCGGGCCAGTCCGAGGTGCTGCTCGCCTGCGCCGCCGCGGCCCTTGACATGGCCGGCACCGACGGCCGGGGCGCGCCCGTGCTGCTCGGCACCAACGGGGACCACTCGGCCGGCCCGGACTTCTGGGCGGCCGGCGGCGCGCACACCGCCACCGACCCCAGGACGCTGGACAGCGCCGCCGCCCGGCTGCCCCAGCTGCTGGGCGCCGAACTCGGCCTGGGAGAGCCGCGGTTGGCCTTCGTCAACGCCTGTGTCGCCGGCACCAACGCGCTGGCGCGGGGCGCCGCGCTGATCCGGCGTGGCATCGCGGACACCGTGCTGTGCGGCGGGGCCCATCTCGTGACCGAGGACGTCTTCGCGAAGTTCGACTCCGGCCGGGCGCTGTCCCCCGAGGACGCGGTGCGCCCCTTCGACGCCGGCCGTCAGGGGCTGCTGCACGGAGACGGGGTCGCCGTGCTGGTCCTGGAAGCCGCCGGGCGGGCCCGGGCCCGCGGCGCCGACGTCCTGGCCCGGCTCACCGGCTGGGGCATGTCCGCCGACGCCCATCACGTCATCCAGCCGCATCCGCGGGGTGACGGCCTGGCCAAGGCCGCACGGGCCGCCCTGCGCCGGGCGGGCGCGAGGCCGGAGCACATCGGTTACGTCAACGCCCATGGCACCGGCACACCGCTGAACGACGTGGCGGAGAGTGCCGCGCTGCACCAGGTCTTCGGCGCGGGCGCACGGTCCGTACCGGTCAGCTCCACCAAGAGCAGCACCGGGCACATGCTGGAGGCCACCGGTGCCGTGGAGGCGGTCATCACCCTGCTCGCCCTGCGCACGGGCCTGCTGCCCCCCACGATCGGCGGGCGCGAGCCCGACCCGGCCTGCGACCTGGACCAGGTGCGCGACACCGCACGCCCCGCCCGTATCACCCACGCGCTGTCCCTGAACGCCGCGTTCGGCGGGGTCAACGCGGCGCTCCTGCTGGAGCGGCCATGACCTCCCCGACCACGCACCCGGAAGGTGCCCGCGACGCCACGCCGGATCAGTGCCCCGCGCGGCCCCGCGCGCTGCTCGCGTCGGCCTGCCTCACCCCCTGGGGCGGTGCGGCCACCGGGCTGCCCGGCGCGGCACCGGTCGAACTGCCCAAGGTCATCGGTTTCGTGACGTCCCGGTTCAGCCCGCTCGTGCACGCGGTCGCCACCGACTGCCTCGGGGCGCCAGGCTCGGACCGGGACCGGATCGGCGCGGCGGGCTCCCGCACCGGGATCGTGCTGGCCACCATGTTCGGGGACACGGTGACCCTGGACACGGCGACCCGGCGCCTGACCGAGGGCCAGGTGCACAGCCCGCTGCTGTTCTTCCAGTCCGTCACCACCTCCGTCCTCGGCCACCTGGGCAGGCAGTACGGCATCACCGGACCCGTCACCTGCCTCTCCGTGGCCCGGCACGGCGTCGCCGAGGCCCTGTTCAGCGCGGACCTGATGCTGGACGAGGACGAGGTCGACCGGGTGCTGGTGATCGGGGTGGAACTCGCCGCCAACGAGCGCGCCACCTGGGTGCACCGGCGGGCGTCCGGTCCCGAGGGCCTGGCCGCGCTGCCGGACGGCGACTGCGCGGCGGCGCTGCTGCTGGCCCGCGAGCCGGACCCGGACGGGGCGCCGACGCCGCTTGTCGCCGCCGACGGCACCACGGCCGCCGGCCCACCGCAGGAGGACGTCCGGTATCGCCGCTTCGGCTGGCTGGCGTCCCTGGTCGCGGCCTCGGAGGCCGTTCGCCCGGCGCCCGGCGCCGCATCCGCGCCGACACCGGTGCGGGTGCCGGGACCGTACGGATACGTCGTCGGACCGGCCCTGTCGGGGAGTGCGGCATGACGGCCGCAGGCCCGGCGCAGGACACCCTGGCGGACCGGATGGGCATCGAGATCCTGGACGAGGACCCGCAACGCCTGGTCGCGCGGATGCCGCTGGCCGGGAACCGGCAGATGTACGGCTTCCTGCACGGCGGGGCGAGCGCCGCCTTCGCCCAGGCCCTCGCCGCGCACGCCGCGGCCCTGCGGGCCGGTCCCGGCGGCCGGGTCACCGGTCAGGAACTGTCGTGCACGCACCACCGGGCGGCCCGCGGTGACGGCTGGGTCCTCGGTGTGTGCACCCCGCTGTTCCTCGGCGACACGCTCGCCACCTACGACGTCGCCGTGCACGACGAGCGGGACCGCCGGGTCGCCTCCGCCCGGCTCACCTGCCTGCTGCACCGCGCGGCCCCGACACCGAAAGGAGAGACGAGCGCATGCCCATGAGCCCGCCCACGGACGAGCGGACCGCGGTGGTGAGCGGCGTCGGAGGATGGGTGCCTCCGCACGTGGTCACCAACGACGATCTGTCGGCCCATCTCGACACCTCCGACGAATGGATCCGCACCCGCACCGGCATCCGCACCCGCCACCGGGTCCTGCCCGGCATGGCCACCTCCGACCTCGCGGTCGAGGCGGGCCGGCGGGCACTGGAGAACTCCGGGGAACCCCGGGCCGGTGCGGTCGTGCTGGCCACCACCACACCCGACCGGATCTGCCCGGCCACCGCGCCGGACGTGGCCGCCCGGCTGGGACTCACCGGCGTCCCCGCCTTCGACATCTCCGCGGTGTGCACCGGCTTTCTGTACGGCCTCGCGACGGCGGCGGGACTGCTCGCCGCCGGCATCACCGACCGTGTCCTGCTGATCGGCGCGGACGCGTTCACCACGATCGTCGACCCCCTGGACCGCTCCACCGCGGTCATCTTCGCGGACGGGGCGGGGGCCGTCGTACTGCGCGCGGGACACCCGGAGGAGCCCGGCGCGCTCGGGCCGATCGTCCTCGGCACGGACGGGGAGCTGAGCCACCTCATCCAGGTGCCCGCCGGCGGGTCGCGGCAGCGTTCCTCGCTGCGGCCGCAGGCACCCGGTGAGCAGTTCTTCCAGATGGAGGGCCGGGACACCTTCCGGCACGCCGTCGACCGGATGAGCACCGCCTCCCGGGATGCCGTACGGGCCGCGGGCTGGACGGTGGCCGACCTCGACCGGTTCGCGGCGCACCAGGCCAACTCCCGGATCCTGACGGCCGTCGCGGACCGGCTCGGCATCCCCGCCGAGCACCAGTTGTCCAATATCGCCGCCGTCGGCAACACCGGGGCCGCGTCGATCCCGCTGCTGCTGGCCCAGTCCCACGCGGACGGCCGGCTCGCCGCCGGTCACCGCACCCTGCTCACGGCGTTCGGGGGCGGCCTCGCCTGGGGGGCAACCACCCTCATCTGGCCCAAGCTGCCCGGCAGTTGAGGCACTTCCACCTCGTCACAAGGAGACGGACCCGACCATGTTCACCGCACTGCAGACGATTCTCACCGGGAAGCTGAAGGTCTCCCCGGACAAGGTCACTCCCGAGGCGACCCTCCAGGACCTGGGGCTCGACTCGCTCTCCGTGGTCGAACTCTCCATCATCGTGGAGAACGACCTGGGCGTGAAGATCAGCGACGACGAGCTGCTGGACGCTCCGACGATCGGTGCCATGGCGGAACTGATCGGCGAGCGCAGCGCCCCGGTGTGATGGCCGCGCCGACGAGCGAGAAGGGCCAGGTCACGGGCGGCCGGACCACGGCGCCGAGCGGCAGGGTCTTCCGGCGGGCCATGGGCCGCTTCCCCACCGGGGTGGCCGTCGTGACGCAGGGCTGCGGGACACGGACCCGGGCGGTGACGGTCAACTCGATCACGTCCGTCTCCCTGGAACCCATGCTGCTGTCGCTGTGCCTGGGGCAGGACAGCTCGATTCTCGACAGCGCCCTGACGGCACGGCACTTCACGGTCAACCTGCTGACCGCCGGCCAGCGCGAGCAGTCGGTGCGCTTCGCCGACCACGACCGGCCGACCGGGCTGGCGGCACAGTCGTACCTCGGCGGGCGGCGGGGCACCACCGGCTCCCTCGTGATCGACGGGGCGCTGGCCGCGCTGGAGTGCGTGCTCACGACGACCGTCCCCGCGGGCGACCACGTGATGCTCATCGGCCGTGTGGTCGCCCTCCACCAGGGGCCGCCCGATGCCGAACCCCTGGTGTTCTACGGCGGTTCCTACCGCCAGCTCACCGCGGCGGAGCCCGGCTCGCCCTGACCCCCGCCCCGCCCTTACCCCGACCGGCCACGGTCCGCCGCCCGCCGAAAAGCACGTCCGCCCCGCGACACCGAGGAGCCAACGCCATGTCCAACCTTCGTGCCAGCACCGAGACACAGCCGCTCGGCGTGGGCATCAGGGCCATCGGCCAGTATCTGCCGGAGAAGGTCGTCACCAACGCCGACCTGGAAGAGATGATCGACACCAACGCCGCCTGGATCACGGAGAAGATCGGCATCCAGGAACGCCGGTTCGCCGCGCAGGAGGAGACGACCGCCTCCATGGGGGCCGGCGCGTTGCTCGACGCGTGCCGGCGCGCCGACGTCGACCCGGACTCCATCGACCTCGTCATCTGCGGGACGGTGACACCCGATCTCATGGCACCGGCCACGGCCGTCGCCGTCATGCGGCGCGCGGGGCTGTCGGAGGCGGTGGCCTTCGACGTCAACAGCGGCGGCTGCGCCGGTTCCGTCTTCGCCCTGGACGTGGCCGTGAAGTACGTGCGCTCCGGCGCCTACCGGCGGGTCGCGGTCGTGCTCGCCGACACCGTGACCAAGCTGCTCGACCCGACCGACCGGATGACCGCGGTGATCTTCGGTGACGCGGCGGCCTGCTATCTCGTCGAACCCACGGTGCCGGACAGCGGCATCGGCACGGTCGTGCTGCGCACCGACCCGGGCGGCTACCACTCCGCCCTCGTCTCCCGCGATCCGGTCGTCGACGCCGAGGGACGGCGGGTGCACTCCTCCTTCGGGCAGAACTTCATCCGCATCGTCGGCCGGGACATCCGCAACTTCGCCCTGGAGAACATCCCCGGGTTCGTCCGCAAGCTGGCGCAGGAGGAGAACCTCACCCCGGAGGACCTGGACCTGATCGTGCTCCACCAGGCCAACCGGCGCATCATCGAAGGGATCATGGACGGGCTGCAACTGCCGCACGACAAGACCGTGATCAACGTCGACCGCTTCGGGAACACCTCGGCCGCCGGGTCCGTGCTCGCCCTGCGCGAGGCGGTGGACACCGGCCGGATCACCGCGGGCGACCGGGTGGTGCTGGTCTCCTTCGGCGCGGGTCTCAGTGTGGGCGGCGCGCTCATCCGCTGGAGCGACCCGCGGGATTTCCTGGCCGCGCCCTGACCATGCCGGCGACCACCCCGTAGCCCACCCCGTCGACCACCCCGTCGATCCGCAGGGCGACCGCGATGAGGAGCGGCGTTGGACACCACGAGCACAGCCCACGGCACGAACGACCGGCCCCCCGGTCCTACGACGCGGCCGGCACCGGCCGGGCCGCCGATCCGGTTCGGCTCCGTCGACCCCAGTGAACTGGTCACCACCCGCCTCGGCGTGCGGATCACACAATGGTCCGCGGGCCGGCTCGTCGGCACGCTGCCGGTCGCGGGCAACCGCGACCGGTACGGCCGGCTCGACAGCGCGGCGCACGCCGTCCTGGCCGAGACCCTGGGGTCGGTCGCCGCCGCGCTCGATCTCGGGCCGGGCGGCATCGTCCTCGGCCAGGAGCTGTCCTTGACCCACCACGAGGACGTCCGCGACGGCACCGTCACCGGTGTCTGCGTCCCCGTGCACCGCGGTGACAGCGCCGCCACCTACGAGATCTCCATCACCGACGCGGGGACTCGACGCCTGTGCACCGCCCGGCTGACCTGCCGGCTCCGCCGGGCTCCGCACCCCTCCGTCCACAGGAAGGCCTGAGCCACCATGCTGTCTGCCCGGCCACCACGGGACCCGTACTGGGACCGGATCGGCTATCGCGGCCCGTTGGAGCCGACCTTGGACGTGCTGCGGGAGATCTGCCGCAAGCACGTTCTCGAAGTGCCCTTCGAAGCGCTGGAGGGCCCGGAGGGCCGCCGCCCGGTCATCGACCGGACCGGGGTCTACGACAAGATCGTCACCCGGCGCGGCGGCGGGTTCTGCCTCCAGGCGAACGGACTGCTGTCCGATCTGCTGCGCGAGATCGGCTTCGACGTGACGGTCCTGGCCGCGCACATCTGGCTGCCGCACCGGGAGTACTTCAGCAAGGGCGGCGACCACCTCATCCTCATGGTCCGGATCGAGGGGACCGAGTGGCTGGTGGACGCGAGCTACACCCATCTCGTCTACGTGAAGCCCATCGAGTTCGTCCCGGGCGAGCAGCACCAGGACGGATGGGCGTACCGCATCGGGTCCGAGGACGGCTGGTACGTGGTGTACCGGCGCGGTGAGCGCGAGTGGCTGCCGCTGTACCGGTTCGTGCCCGAGCCGCTCAGCGTGGCGCACTTCCAGGAGGCCGTCGCCTTCCATCTGGACGGGGAGACCGTCTCGGAGACCACCCGGACCCTGATGTGCTCGCGCGGCATCCGCGGCGGCAAGGTCTCCCTCGTCAACAACGTCCTGACCGTCGCCGAGCGCGGCACCGTGACCACCCGGCTGGTACGGGATCCCGAGGACTGCGCGCGGGTCATGGCACGCATCTTCCGCGGACACCGCGACCTCGCCGAACGGGGGCTGCGTATCTGGCGGCGGTTGCAGCAGCACCAGGAGCCGGACGGCCCGGAACCGGGCGCGCCGCCGGCACCGCCGCCCGTACCGCACCCGGGCGCGGTACGCGGCCCCGTCCGAGCCACCGGGGTCAGCCGATGAGAGAGGACAGCACGTCACCCGTGGCCGTCGTCGGGGCCGGCGTGATGGGTGCCGGTATCGCCCAGGTCGTCGCGGCGGCCGGACATCACGTGGTGCTCTACAGCCGTGGCGCGCAGACCCTCGACCGGGCCCGGGAGACCATCCGGGCCTCCCTGGTCCGGGCCGGCGCACGGTCGGGACACCCGGCCGAGGAGGCGGAGGAGATACTGGCCCGCATCCGGCCGACCACCGATCTGGAGCGGGTCGCCGTCTGCCCGGTCGCCATCGAGTCGGTCGCCGAGGACCTGGGTCTCAAACAGCGGATCTTCGCCGAACTCGACCGGCTGTGCCCCCCGAACGCCCTGCTGGCGACCAACACCTCCGGCATCCCGGTCTCCGACATCGCCCGGGCCACCCGGCGGCCGGGCGACGTCGTCGGCATGCACTTCTTCTCCCCCGTCCCGAGGATGCGGCTGTGCGAGATCGTGCGTGGCCGGGACACCACCGACCGGACCGTGCGGGCGGCGCGCGCGTTCGCGGAGGCGGTCGGCAAGGAGTGCGTGGTGGTGGAGCGGGACCTGCCCGGCTTTGTGACCACCCGTCTGATCATCGCGTATGTGCTGGAGGCGGTCCGGCTGGTGGAGGCCGGCATCTGCGACGCCGCCGACGTCGACCGGGCCTGCCGGCTCGCCTTCGGACACGCCATGGGGCCCCTGGCCACCGCCGACCAGGCCGGGCTCGATGTGCTGTGCGAGGTGGCCGTGGGCCTGGAGAAGGAGTACCGCCATCCGGTCTTCGCCACCCCCGCCCTGCTGCACCGGCTGGTGGCAGACGGCCACCACGGCCGCAAAACCGGCCAGGGCTTCCACCACTGGAACAACACCACACCTACGCAACCCTGACCACCCCACGGAACACCACCCCGTCCCGGCAACCTGCCCACCCGCACGGACACCACCGCGTCCCCGCGACCCTGCCCACCCCCTGGGACACCACCGCGTCCCGGCAACCTGCCCACCCGCTGGAACAACACCACACCGACGCAACCCTGATCACCCCCTGGGACAGCACCACGTCCCGGCGACCCTGAACACCCGCAGGGACGCCACCGCACCCCGCACCCCTGACCACCCACCCGGACCCACACGATCCGGCCCAGCGCCACCCACCGCCCGACAACCCCCACCCACCGCACAACGGCAACCCCCTGGAACAACACCACACCCCCTGCACCCCTGACCACCGCCTGGAACGACACCACGTCCCCGCAACCCCGACCACCCCCTACGACGCCACCGCACCCCGCACCCCTGACCACCCGCCCGGACCCACACGATGCGGCCCGGCGCTGCCGTCGTCCGGCAGCCGTCGCCCGCCGCGCGGTGGCGGCCCGCTCGGGTCCCGCCGCGCCGCGAGCGGGCCCGCCCCGTCCGGAACCGTCCCATCCCGCCACGGCTCCACCTACCGAAGGGTTTCCCGTGAAGTTCGCCTGGACCGACCTCCGTTCCGTGCCCGACGAGCTGCGCCCCGGCATCGTCGACGCCGCCGTACACGCCCGCCTCGAAGGAGTGCTCGACGACCGCCTCGACGTCCTGCGGACGCTGCCCCCGACCGTCGCCAAGGTACTGCTGCCGCGTCCGGACGCCCCGCTGCCCGCCGAGGCCGCCGAGGCCGCGGACATCGTGCTCACCCCCATCGCCACGGCGGCCGAACTCGACAAGCTCACTCTGCAGAGCGAGGACGAGAGGGCGCGCACCGGCGCCTTCGTCGAGGTCGTCGACGACGCCACCCTCAAGGTCGCCTGCGCGGCGGCCCGGACGCTGTCCAACACGCTGGTGAAGTTCCGGGACCCGACGAAGATCCCGCTGGAGATCGTGATCGCCGCCGCGGACCGCAGCCCGGGCCGGCTGATCTGCGAGGCCGGCGACCTGGAGGAGGCGGGCATCATCGTCGACGTACTGGAGAAGGGCTCGGACGGCCTGCTGCTGGCACCGCGCGACGCCAACGATGTGTTCGGCCTGACCCGGCTGCTGCAACAGGACAGTCCCGACCTGGCGCTCAGCACCCTGACCGTGCAGTCGATCGAGCACAACGGCCTCGGCGACCGGGTGTGCGTCGACACCTGCTCACACTTCGGCCAGGACGAGGGCATCCTCGTGGGGTCCTACGCCCATGGTTTCATCCTCTGCGTCAGCGAGACCCACCCGCTGCCGTACATGCCCACGCGTCCCTTCCGGGTCAACGCCGGCGCCCTGCACTCCTATGTCCTCGGGGCGGACAACCGCACCAACTACCTGAGCGAACTCCAGGCGGGCAGCACCGTGTTGGGGGTCACCACGGAGGGTCGTACCCGGCGCATCGTGGTCGGGCGGGTGAAGCTCGAATCCCGGCCGATGCTCACCATCCGCGCGCTGTCGCAGTCCGGTGTCGAGGTGAGCCTGGCCGTCCAGGACGACTGGCACGTACGGGTGCTCGGGCCCGGCGCCGCGGTGCTCAACGTCACCGAACTGAAGCCCGGGGACCAGCTGCTCGGCCACATCGCCGACGACAAGCGTCATGTCGGCTGGCCCGTCGGCGAGTTCTGCATCGAGAAGTGACCGGCACCGGGCGGTGCGGCACGGCCGCACCGCTCCGGTCCCCTCTGCCAGGAAGGGTTGTGATGACTGTCGACGCGGACGCCTCGGCGTTCGAGCGCTGGCTCGTGTCGGTGCTCGCCGACGACACCAGGACCGAGGAGGTCTGGGGGCACGGCGAGCAGGAGGTGACGTTCGGCCGGATGAGACAGGAGACCGCACGCGTGCGCGGTGTGCTCGCCGCGCACGGCATCGGTCGCGGCAGCACGGTCGCCGTTCAACTGCTGCCCAGTTTCACCCTGTTGTGGACGCTGTTCGCGGCGTGGTCCGCGGGCGCCCAGGTCCTGCTCATGGACCCGCGGCTCACCGCGGCGGAGACCACCCGGCTGCTGGACCTGTGCGAGCCGCAGTTCCACCTCGCCGTGGACGGGCCGGTGCCGGCCCTGGTCACCTTCCGCGACGAGTGCGAGATCGTGGTGCTGACGCACCGTTCGGGCCGGTCGGCCGCCACCGGGCACCGCCTGGTGCAGTTCAGCTCCGGCTCGACCGGACTGCCCAAGGTCATCGGGCGCACCGGTGACTCGCTGCTCGCCGAACTCGACCGCTTCGGCCGGCTGCCGGACATGCCGCGGCGCGGGGAGAGACTGCTTCTGCTCAGCTCGGTGACGTACTCGTTCGGGCTGATCGGAGGGGTGCTGCACGCCCTGCGGGGCGGTGTCTGCCTGCACTTCAGCGGCAGTCCCCAGCCCCGCGATCTGCTGCGGGTCCTCGCGGAGCGGCGCATCGACGCCGTCTTCGGGGTACCGGTCCACTTCGATCTGCTCTCCCGGGTCGGCCGGCCCGGTGATCTGCCCGCGCTGCGGCTCGCGGTGTCCGGCGGTGAGACGCTGCCGGCCGAGGTGTTCCGCCGCTTCGAGGAGGTGCACGGCGTACGGATCGGGCAGGCGTACGGCATGACGGAGGCCGGCATCATCGCCACCGACCTCGCTGGCCGTCACGCTCCGCCCGCCGTGGGCCGTCCCGCCCCGGGGATGCGCACCGAGGTCGTCGGCGGCACGCTGCGGGTGTGGCTGCCGCAGGACCCGTATCTGCACGCGGACCGGGAGGGACGCTACCGGGAAGGCTGGCTGAACACACACGACCGGTGTCTGGCGCGGCCCGACGACGGTGTGCTGGAGATCCACGGGCGTGCCGACTCCACCGTGGTGATCGGCGGCCTCAACGTCGATCTGACGGAGGTCGAGTCGGTGGTCCTGCAGCATCCCGCGGTGACCGAGGCGGTGGTGGTGTACGGCGACGCCATCGAGGCGCATCTCGTCGCGGACGACTCCCTGACCCGGGGTGCGCTGCTGGACTGGTGCCGTGCCCGGCTCGGCCCGCACAAGGTGCCCAAGGCGCTGCACTTCGTCCGCAAACTGCCGCGCACCGCCAACGGGAAGCCCATCCGCAACCGTGAACTGCTGCACGCCGGCCGGGAGAAGGAACGCCAGGTGATCATACGGTGATCGATCCCTCGTACGCCGGTACCCGCTTGGCGTCCTTCGCGGCGGACGTGGAACGCGGACGGCTGCGGCAGTTCGCCTCGGCGGTGGGAGCGGACGACGACGTCTTCGTCGACGTCACGGCGGCCCGTGCGGCCGGTCATCCCGATCTGCCGGTGCCGCCCACCTTCCTGTTCGGACTGGAACTGGAGCACTCGCACGACGCGTTGGCCGGCCTGGGCGTGGAGCTGAGCAGGGTGCTGCACATCGAGCAGGGCTTCGTCTACCACGGCACCGCGCACGCCGGCGACCAGCTCGTCTTCGCGCCGGTCATCGTCTCGGTCCGCGCGCACCGCGGCGGCGCACTGCAACTGATCGCGAAGGAGACCGCCGTCAGCAGGGCGGACGGATCCGCGGTGGCCGATCTGCACCAGGTGCTCGCGGTGCGCCGCGAACCCGCCGCACGGGAGCCGGCATGAACGGGACCACGGCCGCTGCCGTCACCGTCGGCACCGAGCTGCCCGAACTGACCCCGCCGCCCGTGACCCGGGCGATGCTCGCCCTGTACGCGGGGGCGTCGGGCGACCACAATCCGATCCACATCGACTCCGACGCGGCGGTGGCCGCGGGACTCGACGACGTCATCGCCCACGGCATGCTGTCGATGGCGTTCCTCGGCCGGATGCTCACCGACTGGGTGCCCCTGACCCGTCTGGTGTCCTTCCGGGTCACGTTCCGCGCCCCCACACCGGTGCACGCGCGGCTGCGCTGCACCGCCCGGGTGACCGCCGTCGACACCCCGGCCGCCGGCACGGACGGGCCGGCGACGGCACGGCTCGAACTCGGCGTGCGGATCGAGGACGGGCCGGTGACCGTGCGCGGCGAGGCCGTCGTGCGGCTGGACGACGGCCCCCGCCCGGCCCCCGTGCCCCGCCCGGACGCTCGGCACCCACTGCCCGACTCGTGAGAAGGAGACTCGACGATGGCACGATCCGTGCTGATCACCGGAGGGAACCGGGGCATCGGCCTCGCCGTCGCCCAGGCGTTCGCGCGTCAGGGCGACCGGGTGGCCGTCACCCATCGGGGCTCGGGCGCACCGGCCGGCCTGCTGGGCGTCAAGTGCGACGTCACCGATCCCCCGCAGGTGGATGCCGCGTTCGCCGAGGCCGAGGCCGCCCACGGTCCCGTGGAGGTGCTGGTCTCCAACGCCGGTGTCACGGACGACGCGCTGCTGCTGCGCATGCCCGAGGAGCGGTTCACCCGGGTGCTGGACACCAACCTCACGGGTGCCTACCGGGTGTGCCGGCGTGCGGTGTCCGGCATGCTGCGCAGACGGTGGGGGCGCATCGTGCTGGTGTCGTCGGTGGCCGCGCTGTCGGGGACGACCGGTCAGGCCAACTACGCCGCCAGCAAGGCGGGCATGGTCGGCCTCGCCCGTTCCCTCGCCCGGGAACTCGGGGGCCGGGGCATCACGGTGAACGTGGTCGCGCCCGGTCTGGTCATGACGGACATGGCGCGGACGGTGTCGGCGGCCCGCCGGGCGGAGATGCTGGCGGGCGTACCGCTCGGACGGCATGCCGAACCGGACGACGTGGCGGGCCCGGTGCGCTGGCTCGCCTCCGACGAGGCCCGCTACATCACCGGGGCCGTGCTTCCCGTGGACGGCGGACTGGGGATGGGGCACTGATGAGGATCGCCATGGCCCTGCCGTACGCGGGTTCCGCCTTCCACAAGACCGCGGCACGGCTCGCCGACTACGAGCGGGCCGGCCTCGACCGGGTGACGGTGCGGGAGGCCTATGGGTGGGATGCCGTCAGCCAGTTAGGCTATCTGGCGGCGGTCACCGAGCGGATGGAGATCGCCTCGGGTGTCATCCCGCTGCCCACGCGCACCCCGACGCTGATCGCGATGACGGCCGCCGGACTCGACCATGTCTCCGGCGGCCGGTTCGTGCTCGGTCTCGGCGCGTCAGGACCCCAGGTCGTGGAGGGCTTCCACGGCGTTCCGTACGACGCTCCCGTGGCCCGGACCCGCGAGGTGGTCGCGATCTGCCGCGCCGTGTGGCGGCGTGAACTCCTGACGCACCGGGGCCCGCACTACCGCATTCCGCTGACCGCCGAGGACGGCGGATCCGGGCTGGGCAAGCCGCTGAAACTGATCGACGCGCCGGTGCGGGAGCGCATTCCGGTCTCGCTCGCCGCCATGGGCCCGCGCAACGTCGCCCTGGCCGCGGAGATCGCCGAGGGGTGGGAGCCGATCTGGTTCCATCCGGTGCAGGCCGACCATGTGTGGGGCGAAGCGCTCCGCGCCGGTCTCGGCCGACGCGATGCCGATCTGGGCCGGCTGGATGTCGTGGCGCCCGTGCACCTGGCGATCGGCAACGACGCGGACCGCCATCTCGACGCGGTCCGCGCCCATATCGCGCTGTACGCCGGCGGCATGGGGGCCAGGGGGCGCAACTTCTACAACGATCTGATGGCCCGGTACGGCTACGCGCGGGCCGCACGGCGCGTCCAGGAGCTGTACCTGGCGGGCCGGAAATCGGAGGCGGCGGCTGCCGTACCCGACGAACTGGCGCGCGCCGTGTCCCTGGTGGGCACCGAGAGCGAGGTCCGCGGACGGGTCCTGGCCTTCCGCGACGCCGGGGTCACCACCCTCAGCGTGGTCCCGGTGGCACCGGGCCACGCGGCCCGGCTGGCGGCACTCGAGCGGCTCCGCGCCATGGTGGGCCCCGCGGCCGCCTGGTGACCAGCGTGTCGCAGGGGGCGTTCGGCCAAAGCGCCCTGTTTCCTCTACGACATTCCCTGGACCGACGGAGGATGGACCGACGCAGAATGGATTCATGGAGGCCCGAACCACGGAGACCGGAATCACGGAGGCCGGAATCACGGAGACCGGATTCGTGGAGACCGGATTCGTGGAGGCCGGATTCGTGGAGGCCGAATTCGTGGAGGCCGAATTCGTGGAGGCCGAATGACGAAGATCACCCGGCCCGGTATGCCCGTCGCCGCCGCGGAGCGCACATGACCGGTGACGCCCTCCCGCCGCACCCCGCGCTGGCCGGCGGGCCGGTCTACCTGGACCACAACGCCACCACGCCCGTCGACCCCGGGGTCGCCGAGGCGATGGCGCCGTACCTGAGCGACTTCTTCGGCAACCCCTCCAGCGGCCATCCCTACGGCGCCGAGCCGCGCCGGGCGCTGGCCGAGGCGCGGGACCGGGTGGCCGCCCTGGTCGGGGCCCGGCCCCCCGAGATCGTCTTCACCTGCTCGGGCTCCGAAGCGAACCTGCTCGCCCTGCGCGGCGCGGTGCTGGCCTCCGGGCGCGCCCGGCCCCATGTGATCACCCAGGCGACCGAGCATCCGGCCGTGCTGGAGACGGCCCGGGCCCTGGAGCGGCTGCACGGCGCACGGGTGACGGTGCTGCCGGTCGACGGTGCCGGGCTGGTCGCCCCGGGCGCACTCGCCGCCGCCCTCACGAGGGAGACGGTGCTGGTGTCGGTGATGGCCGCCAACAACGAGACCGGCGCCCTCCAGCCCGTCGCCGAACTGGCCGGCCTCGCCCGCGCGCACGGCGCGCTGTTCCACTGTGACGCGGCCCAGGCCGCCGGGAAGCTCCCCCTCGATGTGCGGCTGCTGGGTGTCGATCTGCTGACCGTGGTCGGACACAAGATGTACGCGCCCAAGGCCACGGCCGCCCTCTACGTACGCGACGGGGTGCGCCTGGAGCCGGTGGTCTACGGCGGCGGCCAGGAGCACGGGCTGCGCGCCGGCACCGAGAACGTGGCCCTGGCCGTCGCGCTCGGCACCGCGGCGCGGCTCGCCGTCGATGAGCTGGCCGGCGGCCGGGCCGCCCGGATCGCTGCGCTGCGCGACGACCTCCAGCGGCGGCTGGCCGAGGGGCTGCCCGGCCGCGTCCATCTGAACGGCCCGGTCGTGGACCGGCTGCCGAACACGCTCAACGTCAGTGTCGACGGCGCCGTAGGGGTCGAACTCCTCGCCGCCTGCCCCGAGATCGCGGCCTCCACCGGTTCGGCCTGTCACAGCGGCCGGCACGAGCCGTCGCCCGTCCTGACGGCCATGGGCCTGCCCGCCGAGCGGGCGCTGGGGGCGCTGCGGCTCTCGCTGGGCCGTTGGAGCGGCGACAGGGACGTCGAGATCGCGGCGCCCGCCCTGATCCGAGCGGCCACCGCGCGCTGACCGCGCACGTCACAAGACGATCGCCGACTGGCCGAGGACGCCGAACGACCCGTGACACGGACCCCCGACGTCCGGGACCGGCTCGGCGCCTCCACGGCCGAGATGGGACTCGTGCTGTTCGGCCTCTCGGTCGGCTCCATGATCGGCATTCTCTGCTCCGGGCGGCTGGTCGCCCGTTACGGTTCCAGGCCCGTCATCGGCCTGGGCACCTGCCTGGTGATCGCCGGCACGGCCGTCATAGCGGCGGGCGGCTTCCTGTCCTCGGCCGGTGTCGTCGCCGCGGGGCTCTTCGCGTTCGGCGCGGGCATGGGATCAGGTGAGGTCGCGGTCAACATCGACGGCGCGGACGTCGAACGGATCACCGGGAGCACGGTGCTGCCGACGCTGCACGGTTTCTTCAGCCTCGGCACGGTCATCGGCGCGGTCGCGGGCATGGCCGCCACGGCGGTCCGGTTTCCCACCCACTGGCATCTGGCGGTTGTCACGCTGGTGTCCGCGGTGGCGTTCGGGTACGCCTTTCGTACCGTGCCCGCGGGCATCGGACGCAGCGATGTGTCATCGGCGCGTGCCGCGGGCCGCTCCTCCACCAGGCTGTGGCGGGAGTCCCGGCTGCTGCTGATCGGCCTCGTCGTCCTTGCCATGGCCCTGGCCGAGGGTGCGGCCGACGACTGGCTGCCGCTGCTGATGGTCGACGGACACGGGCTCGCCCCGGCGCTGGGCTCGCTCCTCTACGCCGGTTTCGCCGCGGCGATGACCCTGGGGCGTTTCGGCGGCGGCGTCTTCGTCGACCGTTTCGGCCGGGGCGCCGTGGTCCGGGCCAGCGCCCTGTCCGCGTCCCTGGGGCTCGTTCTGGTGATCTTCTCCGACAGTGCGGTGCTCGCCGGAACGGCCGTCCTGCTGTGGGGACTCGGCGCCTCGCTCGGGTTTCCGCTGACGCTGTCCGCGGCGGGCGACTCCGGCCCGGACCAGACGGCACGGGTGAGTCTCGTGGCGACCGTCGGATATATCGCGTTCCTCGTCGGGCCGCCCAGCCTCGGGTTCCTCGGGGACCGCTTCGGCCTGCGCACCGCCATGATCGCCGTGCTGGTCTGCGCCATCATGGCCGTCCTCATCGCCCCCGCCGTCAACACCCCGCGCGCCGCAGGGCCGGCGGGCTCGCCCCTGCCCGCGCCGCTCGACGCCGGCTCCCGCGCCGCGTCCGAACGGACGGGCCCGCAGGGCGGATCGGGCGGCTGAGCGGCATCTCGCACGGCCGGGGAGCAGCACGGACCCGTTTCGGCGAGGAGGTCCCCGGATCCAGGGAAGAATGCGCGTGGCACGCGACCCGTCCGGCCGCGCCCCCGTTGTCCCCGGCATGAAGATCCACACACGAGCCGGTCTGCTGCTGGGCTGCGGCCTCGCGGTGACCGGCGCGGCCCTGGCCCCCGTGGTCGTCGCCGACGCCGCGCCCGCCGCCCACCGGGACGCCTACATCGAGACCACGTTGTACTTCGGAACCGAACGGCCCGGCGGCGGCAACGCGGTGACCGAGGCGGAGTTCCAGCGGTTCCTCGACACCGAGGTCACCCCGCGCTTCCCGGACGGACTGACCGTGGACGAGGGCCGCGGCCAGTACCGGGACCGATACGGCGTGATCGAGAGGGAACGCTCCTACCGGGTGGTCGTCCTCTACCCGGCCGGTGCGGCACCGGCCGCCGGCGCACGGCTCGACAGCATTCGGGACCGGTACGAGCGGGTCTTCGGACAGGAGTCGGTCGGCCGCGTCGACGAGGCCGTGCGCGCCTGGTTCGACTGACCGTAAATCCGTTTCGAGGGATGCCCCCGCGCCCCTACTGTGGCGCGGTGACGACTCAGGTGATCGTGCTCAACGGGGGTTCCAGCTCGGGAAAGTCCGGGATCGTCCGGTGTCTTCAGGCGGTCCTGCCGGATCCGTGGCCGGCCCTCGGGACGGACACCCTCGTCGACGCGATGCCCGCGTCCCTGCAAGCCTCCGACGGCGGGATCGAGTTCGCCGCGGACGGAGGGGTGACGGTCGGGCCGGCGTTCCGCACGCTGGAAGCGGCATGGATCGAGGGGGTCGCCGCGATGGCCCGCGCGGGCGCCCGGGTCGTCGTCGACGAGGTCTTCCTCAGCGGCGCGGACTCACAGCGGCGCCGGCACAAGGCCCTGGGCGGGCTGCGGGTGCTGTGGGTCGGCGTCAGATGTGACGGTGCGGTCGCCGCGGGCCGTGAGGTCGCGCGGGGCGATCGGATCGCCGGCATGGCCGCCGCCCAGGCGGAGGTGGTCCACCGGGGCGTGGTCTACGACCTGGAGGTGGACACCACCCGCAGCGAGGCGATGGAGTGCGCGCGGACCATCGCCGTACACGTCACATGATCGACGGCCGGGCCGCCCTCCGATCGTGGCGGCCGGGGCACTCCTTCCAGGTGGTGGTGCGCCGGGAGGCGGCACCGCGGTGTGCGGGCGGGCGGCGCGGGCGCGCGGCCGATGCCCCTGGCCCCGCTGTGACCTGGCCGTGCGTGCGACGCGTGCGGTCGGGCGGCCCGCGCGCCGGCCGGGGGTGAGGGGGCCGCCGGGCCGTGCCGTCGCCGGCCGCGGCCCGGTTCCCCCGGTTGCGGGACAGCGGTCGGCGCACCGGGGCCAGGCCACCGCACCGCGCAGGTCGGGCGGCGTCATCGGGCCTGCCCGGGTACGTCGCCGGGGCAGGCGGAGGGGGTGGCGCTGCGCCGATCGGCCGTACCGGACGGTCGTGCCGTCGGGCGATGACGGCGGTTAGTCCATCGAGCCGAACGCATGGGTGCCGATCATGGGTTGGCACCGTCTGCCGTGCTTCCATCGCGCCAGGAGGCATTTGTCATGGCTGACGAGCGACAGCAGGATTCCCGGTCCCGACCACCCGTGTCCCGCCCCGGCCCGCCGGCCGGCGCGCCGGCCGCGGCCACCGGGGTGTCCGTCCAGCCGGTCGGCCGCACAAGCGTCACGCGGAGCGGTGATGATCGCCGATGAGGTCCGGGCCGTCTCCGTGACCCGCGGCGCGGCACAGTCCCACGCCGAAGGGGGCCGCCGCCCGGCCCAGGGCCGTCTGGGCGCTCCGTGCGCTGCCGGGCGTCCGGCGCGCCGCCGTCGGGCCCGCCGAGGGCCTCTGCCAGCCGTGGACACCCCCACGTCGTACCACTGCCCCGAGGAGAGCCATCCGATGACCGGGAACGATGAGACCATCACCTGCCCGTTCGACTTCAGTGACGCCCTGGATTTCGATCCCGTGCTCGCCGACCTGATGAGCCGCGACAAACCCGTGAAGATCCGGCTTCCGCACGGCGACGCCGACGCCTGGCTGATCACCGGCTTCGACTCCGTCAAGCAGGTGACCACGGACCACCGGTTCAGCCGGGCCGGCATCATCGGCCGCGACTACCCCCGGATGACGCCGGAGCCCATCGTCTCGCCCGAGTCGATCAATGTGATGGACCCGCCGCAGAGCAGCCGGGTACGGCACCTGGCCTCGCAGGCCTTCACCCAGCAGCATGTCGACGCGATGCGGCCCCGGATCGTCCGGCTCGCGGACCTCCTGCTGGACGACATGGAGCGGCAGGGGCCGCCGGCCGATCTGGTCCAGCACCTGTCCGACCCGCTGCCCCAGCAGACCGTCCTCGACCTGCTCGGCATCGAACGGGAGGAGTGGCCCGGCATCCAGAAGTCCCTGCACCGGCTGCTCGTCGTGGGCGAGGGCAACAAGGAGGCCGCCGCCAACGCCAAGGCCGAGCTGACGGCCTGCTTCGCCCAACTCGTCGAGCAGCGCCGGAAGTCGCCGGGCCCCGACATCATCAGCGCGATGGCCGCCGCCCGGGAAGGGCAGGAACAGCTCGACGACAGGGAACTGGCGGTCATGACCCTGGTGCTGGCGCTCAGCGGCCAGGACACGGCGACCTGCCAGATCAGCGACATCATGTTCCTGCTGCTCACCCGCCCCGAGCTGATGGAACACGTCAGGAACAACCCCGGGAAACTGACGGATGTGCTGCACGAGTTGCTCCGCTACATCCCGTTCCGCAAGGGTGTCGGGATTCCCCGGGTGGCGCTCGAGGACGTGGAACTGGACGGTGTGCTGATCCGCGCGGGCGACTTCGTCCATGTGTCGTATCTGACGGCCAACCGCGAGCCGGAGCGCTACCCGGATCCGCACGCCATCGATGTGGACCGGCCGGGCGCGCCCCATATGGCGTTCGGTTGGGGCGGCCACCGGTGTATCGCGATGCCGCTCGCCATGGCGGAGCTGGAAGTGGCCGTGGGGCGGCTCCTGGAGCGCTTCCCCGGACTGCGGCTGGCGGTGGCACCCCAGGAGGTGAAGTGGGACACGGCGACGATCCGCCGCTTCCCACTGGAACTACCGGTGGCCTGGTAGCGGCGCCCTCGGGCCCCGCGGGCGGGATGTCCCCCTCGTCGTAGGAGACCTCGAAGGCGAGCTTCGCGGGCCGTATGTCCACCGCGGTGGGCGTACCGGCGGTGCGGGACGGGTCGCCGGGCGGCGCGGCCTCGGCCGCCCCGCCCGGCAGCCCGCTCGGCACCAGGACCGCCGGGGCGAGGGCCGCCGCCCCGGCCGCACGTCCGGATCGTGCGCGTAGTTCACCGTGCACTCCTCAGGACGGGGGTGCGGACGGGCATCGGAAGGGCCGGCGGGGCCTCGCCGGGTTCAGGGGACGGACGGGCCGGTGATGAGGTGTCCCTCGGTGTCGTACGGCCAGACATTGGGGACGCAGCCGTGCATGCCCTTGATCTGCTGCATCATCGCGGGGGCCGGTCTGCCCCGGCCCGGGCAGGTGACGTGGCCGTGGCCGAGGAAGTGGCCCACCTCGTGGTTGATGATGAGGGCCCGGTAGGCGGTGACGTCGTGCGCGTAGACGGGGGTCGCCAGTTCCCAGCGTTTGAGGTTGACCATGACGTTGCGGTCGACGCTGCAGTTGACCTCGCCGCCGGTGTCGAGTCCGTACTGTCCGCAGATGTCGTCGACGGTTCCCGGTGTGGCGATCCGGACCACGAAGTCGGTGGGGCCGTCGGCGACCCGTCGGAACGCCGAGTGCCCGTCGGCCGTCCAGCCGCGCGGATCGCTGAGGACGCGCTCCACCTCCTCGGCGGCGTCGGCGGCGGACACTTCGATGCCGTTCTCCACCTCGACCCGGTAGCGCAGCGCCTTTCCCGTGCCGGCCTCGGCGCTCTCGCCGGGTGCGGTGACGAAGGTGCCCGGCCCCTTGAGGGGGATGCCGGCGCCGGAGCCGCGGTCGGCCACAGGATCCTCGGCGCGGGCGCTCGACGTCCCCGTGGCGCTCGGTGTGGGTGCGGACGGCCTGGCGGAACCGGGGGCCGGTGCGGTGCGCTCGGCGGGTGCGCCGGACGCGTCCGCCGCCGGGTGTTTCGCGTCGGACGCCGGCCATGCCACCACCGCACAGCCGGCGGCCGCGAGGGCGGCCAACGCGGCGAGGCCAGCGGCCAGATGCCGTTTCGGGTGCCGCTTCGCGCGCCTGCTCACGCGCCGCCTGTCGCTCCGCGCGACGGTGGGCGCCGGGCCGCTCCGGCGACGACGGGAGCCGGGCGAATTTCCTTGGTACGCAGTCACGATGGTTCACGGTGTGACCGCAATGTGATCGGCCTTGGCCCGATTCATAACGGATCGATAACAGCTGGTTTTGGGCGCGTCCATATGATCAACCGTTGACGTGCTCCCTGGCCTAAAGTCCAGGGATTCCGGCCTGGGTCGTCTGACTCTTCCGGTGGCTTCCTGCTTCACCGCGCTGTGCGGGCACGTG
>NZ_JBEPAP010000101.1:0-24020 GCF_040298665.1 Streptomyces sp. NPDC001508 | reverse complement strand
GTGTGGGGGGGGGCGTAGCTGGTGTTTACCCTTCGGGGGTCTTTTTTTGTTGGTAACTCCGCGGGGGGCGGGGCCCCCCGGGCCGCCCCCGCCCCCGCGCACCACCCCCACCGCCCCCGCGCACCATTCCGACAGCCCCCGCTCACCACTCCACCAGCCCTCGCAGACACTCCCACCAGCCCCCGCACCACCCCCACCCCCACCCGGCGCCCGCGCACCACTCCACCAACCCTCCCCGCATCACCCCGCCCCCGCACAAGGGGTACGAAAGGAGCCCGGACCCTCATGTCCACAGAAGCCGTCACCCATCCCACCTACGGCAACTGGCGCCGGCCACGGCGGCCGGGGCTCGGGCCGCTCGGGCTCGTCGGCACCATCGGTGTCTTCGGCGGGCTCGTCGTCACCCTGCTCGCCTCACTGATCTCCCTGTACGTCGCGCTGGTGATCGCCGTACCGATCGCGCTGTTCCTGGCCCCGCTCGCCGTCCGCACCCAGGACGGGCGCAACGTCTACCAGCTGGTGGCGCTGCGGATCGGCTGGTGGCGCCGCAAGGCAGGCGGCTCGCACCTGTACGTCTCCGGCCCGCTGTCCGCCCGCCCGGGTGGCCGGTTCCGTCCGCCGGGCCTGCTCAACAAGGTGACCGCGCACGAGGGCCATGACGCCTACGACCGGCCGTTCGGCGTGCTGCACCACCCGAACCGCAACCTCTACACCATCGTCCTGGCCTGCGAACCGGACGGCGGTTCGCTGGTCGACCCGGACCAGGTGGACGTCTGGGTGGCGCTGTGGGGCGAGTGGCTGGCCCGGCTGGCCCACGAACCCGGGCTGCGCGGCGCCTCCGTGATCGTGGAGACCGCTCCCGACCCGGGCACCCGGCTCGCCCACGAGGTGCTGCCCCGCATCCACCCCGAGGCGCCGCCCGCCGCCCGTGCCGTGATGGAGGAGGTCGTCGCCCGCTACCCGACCGCCTCCTCCGAGATGCACACCTACATCACCCTCACCTACGGCGTCCCGCCCGGCCAGCGCCGCAAGAAGGAGGATGTCATCGCGGACCTGGCGATCCGTATCCCGGGTCTGCTCAGCGGGCTGGTCGCGGCCGGCGGCGGGGCCGCCTACCCGCTGTCAGCGGAGCGGATCGCCGAGGTGGTCCGAGTCGCCTACGACCCGGCGGTCGCCGCCGATGTGCTCGACGCCCGCAACCAGCACGGCGGTACGGGCCTTGAGTGGGAGGACGCCGGTCCGGCCGCCACCGTCGAGACGGTCGGCGCCTACCAGCACGACTCGGGCGTCTCCCGTACCTGGCTGATGACGCTGGCACCGCGCGGCACCGTACGGTCCTCGGTGCTGCGGGGCATGCTGGAGGCGCTGCCGGGCACCCGGCGCAAGCGGGTGGCGCTGGTGTACCGGCCGCTCGACCCGGCCACCTCGGCCCGCATCGTGGAGGCGGACCGGCGCGCCGCCCAGTTCATGGCGACGTCCGGCCGGGGCATGGTGCAGGCCCGCGCGGTCTCGGAGATGCGCGCGGCCGAGCAGACCGCGGCCGAGGAGGCGTCCGGCGCCGGGCTCGTGGAGTTCTCACTGATGCTGACCGTCACCGTGGACGATGTCGCCGAACTGGCCGACGCCGGCGTGGCCGTACGCAACCTCACCGCGGCCTCCCGGGTGCTGATGCGGCCCGCCGACCGGATGCAGGCGGCGGCGTTCAGCTGCACCCTGCCCGCCGGGATCCTGCCCTGGGAGCAGACCCTCGTCCCGCACGAGCTGTCGGACGCGCTGTGAGCCGCCACAACCCGCCGAAGGAGCATGCCCCGTGAGCCGCCGCAGCGAGCGGAAGAAGGCCGAGAGGGCCGACCGGGTGGCCGAGGAACGGGCCCGCAAGGCGCTTCTGTCCGGCCACCCCGTCCACCCCGAGGACGCGCCCGCCTGGGGGGCCGACGATCCCAGGAACGGCAAGAACCAGAAGACTCAGAAGAGCAAGAAGAGCCCGAAGCGGCCGTACGTCCCGCCCCGCGGCTGGTACGGCGTCGGCGGCGGACGCGTCGGCTATCTCGACCCGCCCACCATGTGGCGCGCCACCACCGTCCAGGCATGCGGCATGTGGCCGTTCGCCGCCGGTTCCGGCTCGCCGATGACCGGAGTGCCGCTCGGCCAGCACCTGTTCACCGGCGCCACCGTCTGCGGCGACCCGCTGAACTGGTTCACCCGCGCCCGCTATATCTCCAACCCCTCCCTGTTCATGCTCGGCATGCCGGGCCTCGGCAAGTCGACCCTCGTCAACCGGATGCTGATCGGGCTCGCCGCGACCGGTGTCGTCCCGCTGGTGCTCGGCGACCTCAAGCCCGACTACGCCGACACCGTGCGCGCGCTCGGCGGCCAGGTGATCTCCATCGGCCGCGGCCGGGGCGGCATCAACGTCCTGGACCCCGGGGCCATGGGCGCGGCGGCGGCCCGGATCGGC
Source organism: Streptomyces sp. NPDC001508 (assembly GCF_040298665.1). NCBI lineage: Bacteria > Bacillati > Actinomycetota > Actinomycetes > Kitasatosporales > Streptomycetaceae > Streptomyces > Streptomyces sp. NPDC001508. Next base: position 21,562 of record NZ_JBEPAP010000101.1, on the reverse strand, counting down.
GGCGAAGCGGGCGAGGTGCTGAAGGCCGAGACGCACGGCCGGGTGCTGAACATGGTGGCCGCCCTCGTCACCATCGTGCGCGGGCGGCCGATGGACGACCACGAGCAGTCCGTGCTCTCCGCCGTGCTGCACCATCTGCGCGAGCACACCCCGCCGGGGCGGGCGCCGCTGCTGCCGGATCTGCTGCGGGTGCTGACCGAGGGCCCCGACCGGGTGCGCGCGGTCACCCTGGACCGCGGCTCCGACAGCCGCTACCGGGATGCCGTGGATCCCCTGCACCGCTCCCTGCTGGGCATTCTCGACGGGCCGCTCGGCGACACCTTCGCCTCCGAGACATCCACCCGGATCGACCCGGACGCGCCCGCGGTGTGCATCGACATCTCCGGGATCGGCGAGGCGGACACCCAGCTGACCGCCGCCGCGATGCTGGCCGCCTGGTCCGACGGTCTCGGCACGGTGGCCGCCTCGCACGCGCTCGCGGACGCGGGGCTGATCCCGCGGCGCTGGTTCTTCACCGTCCTCGACGAGCTGTGGCGTCCGCTGCGCGCCGCCTCCGGCATCGTGGACCGCATCGACGCGCTGACCCGTCTCAACCGTTCGCTCGGTCTCGGCGACGCGAAGATCACCCACACTTTGAAGGACGCCGAGGCGCTGGGCACCGACTCCGACCGGGCCAAGGCCCGCGGCTTCGTGGAGCGCGCCGGGATGGTGGTGTGCGCGGGACTGCCCCGGGCCGAGATGGAGGAGCTGGGAAAGGTGGTGGGCCTGTCCCGGCGCGAGATCGAACTGGTCTCGTCATGGTCCTCGCCGCCCGGCTGGGGTGCCTCCGGCGAGCACGAGGAGCCGCCCGGCCGCGGTCGCTTCCTCATCAAGGTCGGCGGGCGGCCCGGCATCCCCATCAAGGTCGCCATCACCGACGCGGAGCGCCATCTGCACAACACCAACACCCGCTGGACGCCGAACGAGACGGCCGTGGAACAGGCCCTGGCCCTGGAGACGGACCAGGCGGTGGCGCACACCGCCGCCCAGGTCCGGCGGGCCCACGAGCAAGGCCCGGGAAGGTGGACCGCATGACCTCGCCCCGCCCCGGCGGCGACCTCAGCACCCAGGTCTCCTGGGCGATCGCCGGCATCGCCGGGACCGTGCTCGTCGTGTTCACCCTGGCGTGGGCCGGCGGCACTCTCGGCTCCGGCCTCACCGGCCACGGCTGGCAGGGCCCGCCGTTCGCCCTGTCCACCGTGGGCCGTCTCATCTCCGAAGGGCCGGGCGAGCTGTGGCCGGACGCCCCGCCCGCCGCCGTCTACGGCGGCATGCTCGCCCCCCTGGTCCTGCTCGCGCTGCCCTGCGCGCTCGTCGCCCGGTATCTCTTGCAGCGCGCCGGCGCCCCCAAGGGCCTGGCCGGCCACCGCGAGCTGGCCGCCATGTGCCCCAAGGGCATCGAGGCGCGCGCCCGCGAACTGCGGCCCACACTGGGGGGCCGCGAGCGGCTGCACCCGGACGAGACCGGCAACCTCCTCGGCGACCTGATGCCCAAGGGCCCGGAGCTGCGCAGCAGTTACGAGGACGTGGAACTCGACCTGATGGCGCCCCGGGCCGGCAAGTCCACCGGTATCGCCGTGCCGCGCGTGCTGCGCGCCCAGGGCGCCGTCCTGCTCACCTCCAACAAGTCCGACGTCTACGCCGTGACCCGCGCCGAGCGCGAGAAGGCGGGCACGGTGTGGACGTTCGACCCGCAGGGCATCGCCCACACCCCGCGCGCCATGTGGTGGAACCTGCTCGGCGAGTGCCACACCATCGAGGGCGCCCGGCGGCTGGCCGGCCACTTCGTGGCATCCGTCAACGACGACACCGCGAAGAAGGACTTCTGGATCTCGGCCGCGCAGAACACCCTCACCGCGCTGTTCCTGGCCGCCGCGCGCGGCCGGGCCTCGGTCACCGACCTGCTCGGCTGGCTCGCCGACCCCGCCGACCGCACCCCCGTCGATCTGCTCCGGGACGCCGGACTCCCGGCGATGGCCGACCAGTTGCAGGGCACCGTCCGGGGCGCGGTGGAGACCCGGGACGGCATCTACGAGACCGCACGGCAGACCGTGTCGTGTCTCCTCGACCCGGAGATCCTGGCCTGGGTCACCCCCGACCCGCGTGCCCCCGAGTTCCGTCCCGACCAGCACGTCCTCGGCAGGGACACCCTCTATCTCCTGTCCAAGGACGGCGGTGGTTCGGCGGCCGGGGTGATCGCGGGCATCGCCGACGCGACGATGCGGGCGGGCGTGGTCGCCGCCGAGCGCATGGGCGGCCGGCTCGACCCGCCGCTGACCGCCGTCCTGGACGAGGCGGCCAACGTGTGTCGCATCACCGACCTGCCCGACCTCTACTCGCACTTCGGCTCGCGCGGCATCAACGTCGTGACGCTGCTGCAGAGTTACCGGCAGGGCGCGCGGGTGTGGGGCGAGGTCGGGATGGACGCCCTGTGGAGCGCGGCCACCGTCAAGCTGCTCGGCGCGGGCCTGGACGACGCGGACTTCGTGCAGAAGGTCTCGACGCTGGTCGGCCAGCACGACGTACGCACCCCGTCCGTCTCGCGCGGCAAGGACGGCACGTCCCGCTCGTACTCCTACCGGCAGGAGGCCGTGCTGCCGCCCGACCGGATCCGTGCCCTGCCCAAGGGCACCGCGCTGCTGCTCGCCACCGGCGTCCGTCCCGCCCTGATCCGGCTGCGCCCCTGGTACAAGGAGCCCGGCGCGGGCGCCATCTCGGCGGCGGCCAAGGCGGAGGCCGCGGCCATCACGGAACGCGCCGCACGCCGTCTGACGGGCGTGAGCTTCCAGAAACCGGCTCCGGCCGGCCCCGGGTCACCGTACCCGGGGTGACCGCACGCGGCAGCGGTTCGGCCGGGCCGTACCCGGTGTGCGCCATCAGCCGTGCGCCTGCGGCCGGTTGGGCGGCGTACAGCATCACGCAGCCGGACAGGACCACGGTCGTGCCGAGCCGGTCGTTACAGTCCGAGGCCGTACCCGGTGAAGACGAACGCGAGCACGAGCGACTGGCTGAGGCAGTGCGTCAGTGCCATACGGCCGGCGGCGGCCGGCACCCGGGCCGCGGCCGGCCGCACCACCGCGTCCGGCCCGTCGCCGAAGCCCGTGCACGGCCCCGCCGGCAGCTGGGCGTCGACGAGAAGGACCCCGGAGGCGGCGAATCCGCGCAGGACATCGAGTTCACGCACCCGCCCGCACTGCCCGCCGGACGTCAATGCCCCATCACAACCCCCGTACCGAACGCCACGGTGGCCGTCAGGAACCACCCGAACGACGGCGCCAGCAAATGCCGTGTGTCCCACAGCCGGGCCACGGTCGGCCGCTCCCGCCGGTACACCACCGGCACGCTCCGGCCCACCGCCGGCAGCCCGCACAGCGGGGCGTACCGCCCGGGGTCGAGAAGCAGATCGCGCCCCAGGTGATCGGAGAACAGCACCAGCGCGCCCGGCCGCCGGTCGGCCGCCGTACGGGAGGTCACGGTCCCCATGACCCGCAGCCCGCGCGCCCACAGCCACACCGCCGCCAGCAGCGCCTTCACGGCCGCCAGCAGACAGCCCACGCCGAACCCGACGCACAGCGCGAGCAGCAGCAACTCGGCACCCATACGCCTCCCTTTCCGCACACCCCTCGCCGGCCGGCGTCCCTGGCACAACGGTGGGCACGTGGCCACCGGTTCAGTTGACACACGGCACAACTGAACCGCCGTACATCGCCTGTTCGTTGTGTGCACGATGAGACGGACTCCGAGAGACAGCCGGCCGTTCGGGCAGTCCCGCGGCCTCCTCCGCACGGCCGGGGCCATGGCCCTGGCCTGTGTGCTCACCGCGACGGTCCAGGCCCCCGCCCGAGCGGACCCCACGGCAACCACCCTTGCCGGGGTACGTGCCCGGCTGGAGCGCCTGTACCACGACGCCGAGGTGGCCACGGACAAGTACAACGCCGCCGATGAGAAGGTCACCGCCCAGCACCGACGCGTCCGCGCGCTCACCACCGGCATCGCACGGGCCGAGGGCAGGCTGTCCCGCCTCACCGCGCTCGCCGGAGCGGCGGCCCGCGCCCAGTACCGGGGCGGCGGCCTCCCCGCCGAGATGCAGTTCGTCCTCGCCGACGACCCCGCGCGGGCCCTGGACGACGCCGCCGTGGCCCGCCAGGCCCAGCGGTCCACGCGGAGCGTGCTGACCGCGCTGACCGAGACCCGGGAGGAGCTGCGCGCCCACCGCGCGGACGCGTCGGCCGAACTGCGCCGCCTGCGGGCCGGCCGCCGCGCGATGGCCGCCGACCGCGCGACGATCGAACGGCACATCAGCGAGGCGAAGCAGGTGGAGGCACGCCTGGCGGCGGACCAGCGCGCCCGGCTCGCCGCCCTCGACCGGCAGACGGCCGACGACGCCCAGGCGACATGGGAGAGCACCGGAATCCTCGAACGGGCCGGCACCGAGGCGAGCGCCGCAGGCCGCAAGGCCATCGCCTACGCCACCCGCCAGCTCGGCAAGCCGTACGTGTGGGGCGCGCAGGGCCCCGGCTCCTTCGACTGCTCGGGCCTCACCTCCCAGGCGTGGCTGGCCGCGGGCGTCGCCGTCCCGCGCACCTCGCAGGAGCAGTGGCGCCGGCTGACGCGCGTACCCGTCACGGCCATGCGCCCCGGCGACCTCATCGTCTACTTCTCCGGGGCCAGCCATGTCGCCCTGTACATCGGCGACGGCGAGATCATCCACGCCCCCCGCCCCGGCCGCCGGGTGACGGTGGCCCCGGCGGGCTCCATGGCCATCCTGGGAGCCGTACGACCCGACGCCTGACCGGCGGGGGCCGGTGACCGGCTCGGGCCGGGCGGGCGCGGGCCGGGCGGGCGCCGCGGCTACCTGTCGTGGCTCGGACCGGGCTCCTGCTTCTCGGGCTTGCGGGGCTTGCGCCCGGCCGGCCGGTGAGCAGGGGCAGACGGTGTGCGGGGCCGCGCTTTGAACCCGTTCCGTCCGCTTTCCGTTGTTGCCCGGCAGCGAGCCGACGCCGGCCGGCACGGCTCCAACGGACCACAAGGAGACACGGCATGCCAGGAGCAGCATGACGACCGACACCGTCGGCAGGCAGGAGCCGGAGCGGAAAGGGAAGCGTGCGCCCGCCGCGCCTGCGAAGAACGCCGCGCCTCCGGATACCGCGCCACCCGCACCGCCCCCCGCCGAACCACCGCCGCCGAAGCCGAAGTTCAACCTCTATATGGAGGGCGCCGAGTACGCGGACTCGCTGTGTCGGCTCACCCTGTGGACGCACCCTGTGCTGCTGCCGGTCTACGGCCGGGAGGTCACGTCCACCGCGCCGTGGTGCAGCCGCTGGTGGAAGCATCCGGAGGCGGTCACCCAACTGCACCGCCTGTGGCCGGCCTGGGGTGAACTGACCGGCGCTGACGCCGAGATGACCGGGCCCGCCGGCCGGCACCGGGACTGTCTGCTGCCGGTGATGGAGTCCCTGCGCAGCCCGCAGGGGTCGTTCGGCGGCTGCAAGCCCGGTGCGCACCGGCGAAAGGAGGCTGCGCCGGTCAAAGCGATGGATCCGTTCGGCCTGCCGCCGGGGCCCGCCGAACGGGCCTGACGGTCATCTCGTCGGGCCCTGCGCGGTCGGGGCCGGAGCGGGACGGTGCACCTTGGCCGCCGGCGGGTCGGCGGCCCGGCGGGGCGACTGCCCGTCCCTGGACTCGAACCCGTCGCGCGCCGCCCTCAGCCCCCGCTCGCCGAGCAGGGCCCGGGGCGGTTCCACGAGGGCGGAACTGGCGGGGCTGACAGGACGTACGGCGTCGGTGGGGCGGTCAAAGCCCAAGGAACTCACGGGACTTGACGGGCTCAGCGGGCTGACGGGTTCGGGGCTCGCGGTGCGCTGCGGATCCGGGGGCGTCGCAGGGGCCTCCCGCCCGTCCCGGCGTTCGGTGCCGTCCCGCTCCGTGGACTGCTCCCGCCGGGCCCGCCGCTCTTCCGCCGCCACGGCGAAGGGCAGCGCGTCATAGGCCAGTTCGCCGCCCCGGTTCTGCGGAGGTGAGTCCTGCGTCGCGGACGGCACCTCCCACCCGGGCACCTCCTCCCTCCTGGCACGCTCGGCATCTTGGGCGGCGGCGAAGGCATGCGCGTCGTAGGACAGCCTCTGCCCGTCGCCCATGTCCCGCAGCCGGGGCTCCCGCGGCGGCTCGGGCGACGCCTCCCGCCTCCGCTCCTGCCGCGCCTGCTGGTCACGCTGCTCCCGCTGTTCCCGTGCGGGCGTTGACGGGGGCGCCGGCCGCTCGAACCGTTCTAGGGCCGTGCGGTCCGGCGCCGTCCGGACCTCCGGGTCCCTGCGCTCGCCCCGGGCCCGGCCCCCGTCGCCCTCGCGCAGCAGTTCCCGTGTCTGCGCGTTGGCGGCGTACCGCGCGATGGCCGGGATGGTCTCGGGAGACTCCTCGTACGTCTTGCGGAGCTTGTCGTCGGACCTGACGAGGTGCAGTACGGCGTCCTCGAACGCCTCGTAGCGGCGGGTCGACAACTGCCCGGCCAGCGCCTGGAGGCGGGCCATCTCCCGGAACGCCGCCTCCTCGGGGCCGGCCGGCGGCGCCCACTGCACCGGGACCGGAGCAGGGGCCGCAACGCCCTGCGGCGGGCCGGCCGGCAGGTCGGCCTCCATCCGGCCCGGAGCAGGGGGCGGCTGCGCCACCTGCCGCGACCGGGACGCCCCCAGCGCCTCCATGAGGACGGTCCAGCCGTCCCGCAGCATCTCCATGAGGCGTGCCGTGAGCGTCGGCCCCTGGGCGCGTCGGCGGTACGCCTCACTCAGCCCGTACTCGGTCGCGACCATCGCGCGGGCCAGCGCGGCCTCGGGACGCTCGGGGCGCTCGGGGCGCGACCGGTTCGGTTCTCGTGGCGCCGGGGTGGCATCGGCCATGGTTGCCCTCTCTTCGGATCGCTCCCGGCCCGGTACCGATGGGCCGGGCCCCGCGGACACAGAACACGACGGACGGCCCCGACGAACGGTTCAAACGGCCGACGGCCGGCCGGGCCGGACGGACAGACCGGGCCGGGCGGACAGTCGGGACGGGCGGACGGACAGGACGGGCCGGGCGGGCCGGGCGGGCCGGGCGGGCCGGGCGGGCCGGAACCATCCCTACCGCCTCCGGCCCGGAAGCCCGGAAGAACCGGAAGAACCGGGAGACCGGGAGACCGGGAGACCGGCAGGCCCGAAGGCCGGCCAAAGGAACGGAAGACGCCGGGAAGGCCGGCCGCAGGCCCCCGGAAGGCGGCCGGAAGGCCCCGGTGGCGGTGAACCATCCGTCGCGCGCATCCGTCGTGCCTGGGCGCAGGCGAGACCTGATCGCCCGACTCGCACACCCCCGACAGGGAGACACACGTTCCATGCGCAGACGCATATCCATCCTCCTGGCCCTGCTCCTGGTCGTCGTCGGAGTGACCGGCACCGCGCTGGGCATCCAGACCCACCGCTCGCACAGCGGAGAGATCAACAGCGCGCCGGCCGGCGACACCGCCGACCACACGGTCACCTTCCAGAACAAGACGGACGGCCGTATCTGGGTCGGCAGCACGGTGAACGCGGACGGCTCGGCCGCGCTCACCGGGCTCCCGGCGCTCGACCCGGGGCAGTCCGCAACCATCACCGTCCCCGAGCACCAGGGCGCCGGGCACTGGCGCGGCACCTTCTTCGCCCGCCAGGGCTGCACGGGCGAGGACGGCAGCACCTTCCACTGCGCCGTGGGCGACTGCGGCCCGTACGCCGACCACTGCTCCACCGGCGAACAGCCCACAAGCCTCGCGGAGTTCAACTTCGACCCGGCGGACTCCCTGGCACCCTGGTACGACGTCAGCTACGTCAACGCCGTGTCCGTACCCGTGACCATCACCCCGAACGACGTCGAGGTACCGCAGGACGGCGAGTGCTCGGCGACGGGCTGCGTCGTGGACCTGCTGTCCGGCTGCCCACCCGACAACCTGGTCAGGGACGACAGCGGCAAGGCACTGGTCTGCGTCAACCCGAACCGGGACGCCAAGACCCCCTACAGCGAGGCCGTCAACCAGAAGTGCCCGACGGCGTACGCCTGGTCCAAGCAGGACGCCGAGCCGGGCAGCCAGGTCGTGCGGCAGTGCACCCGGTGCACGGGGATGACGGTCGCGTTCCAGGGCACCGCGCCCGCGGACCAGGAGCAGGCCACCGCCGCCCCGGCTCCTGAACAGAGCGCACCGAGGACCGAGCAGGCGCAGGCCCCGTCCCGCCGGGGCGTCAGCCTCAACCCGGTCGACGGTGCCGCGCAGGCGCTGGCCGACTCCGGGGCCTCCTGGTACTTCAACTGGGACTCCACGACGGGTCCGGTCGCGGCGCCGGCCGGGGTCGAGTACGTACCGATGATCTGGGGCCCCGGCTCGGTCACCGACGAACGGCTGGGCCAGGCCGCCCGGGAAGGCAAGGCGCTGCTGGGCTTCAACGAGCCGGATCTGCCGCAGCAGTCGAACATGACCGTCGAGCAGGCGCTCGACCTGTGGCCCCGGCTGGAGTCGACGGGCCTTCGGCTGGGCGCGCCGGCCGTGGCGTACGGCGGTGATGTGGCCGGCGGCTGGCTGGACCGCTTCCTGCACGGCGCCGAACAGCGCGGGCTGCGGGTCGACTTCATCCCGCTGCACTGGTACGGCGGCGACTTCGGCCCGGACGCCGCCAACCAGCTGCGCCAGTACCTCCAGGCGGTGTACGACCGCTACCACAAGCCGATCTGGCTGACCGAGTACGCCCTCACGGACTTCTCGCAGGGCACCCCCCGCTATCCCAGCGCCCAGGAGCAGACGGACTTCGTGAAGTCGTCCACGCAGATGCTCAACGGCCTTGATTTCGTGGAGCGTTACGCCTGGTTCACGCTGTCCGCACAGACCGCCCCGACCGGTCTGTACGACGGGACGACCCCGAACGCGTCCGGTGTGGCGTACCGCGAGGCGGGCTGAGCAGCGGGCCGCAAGGCGGCGGGAAGCACGTCGGACGGCGCCGGAGTCCTGACGGCCGTTGAGCACTTCCCGACCGCCGTCCGTTGTAACGGGAGACACGCGGTACGCGAGACGAGACACGTCGTACAGGAGACACGCCGTACGGGAAAGACCCCGCCGTGTCCCGGCCGCCGTCCGGGACACGGCGGGGCACCGACCACCGAAGGAGACCGCAGCCGCATGTCAGGCCGTTCGCACGGGTCAGGCCGGAGGAGCCCCCTCATCGGGTGGGTTCGCGAGGCGGCCGAGCCGTGCGCGGATCGTCTCGGCGTCCTGATGGCCGAACTCGGCGAAGATGGCGAGGGCCTGCTCCCAGCTGGCACGGGCCGCCTCCGGGTCGCCGGCGGCCAGTTGGACATCGCCGAGGTTGCCCAGGGTGTGGCCCTCGCCCCAGCGGTTGCCGATGTCCCGGTGCGTGGTGAGCGCCCGGTAGTAGTGGGCGAGGGCCACGTCGTAACGGCGCAGGCGCCGGTGCACCGTGCCGAGGATGTCCAGGGCGACCCCCTCGACCCAGCGGTTGTCGTCGGCGCGCAGTACGGTCAGCGCCTGTTCCAGACAGGCGACGGCCTCGTCGAACCGGCCCTGCCGCTGGTAGGCGTCGCCCAGGTTGGACAGCCCGATCCCCTCGCCCCAGCTGCTGCCGAGGAACCGGTCGAGGAGCAGCCCCCGGCGGGTGTACTCGACGGCCTTGTCGAGCAGGCCCGCCTCCAGATAGCTGTCGCCGAGGTTGGTCACGGCGGAGGCCCTGCCCCGAAGGTCGCCGAGGTCCCGGTACGCGGTCATCGCGTCGTAGAAGTGCGCGGCGGCCTCGTCGTAGCGCCCCATGCTGCGCAGTGCGGCGGCCGTGTCCGCGAGGGCCTGGGCCACGCCCCGGCTGTCCCGGGCGGCGCGAGCGGCGGCGAGGCCGGTCCGCGCGCTGTCCAGCCAGTCGTGCAGATGGCTGCGCAGGTAGAAGAAGCCCCACAGGGCGGCGGTCAGCCGCCAGGCGATGCCCCACTGCCCGCACTCGGCGGCCCGGCGCACCGCGTTGACCAGGTTGGGCCGTTCCCTCTCGCACCAGTCCAGGGCCTGGTCGTGGGAGCTGAAGCCCAGCGGCCGGCAGCCGTCGGGCGGCGGTTCGAGCGGGATGCGGGGGCGCTGCGGGGTGATGTGCGCGTAGGCGGCGTCGGTGGTGTGCAGATACCAGGCGAGCAGCCGCTCCACGGCCCGGTCCCGTTCCTCGGTGCTCTCCTCGGTCGTGACCCGTTCGGCGGCGTAGAAACGCAGCAGGTCGTGCAGGGCGTAGCGGCCGGGGAAGTGCTCGGTCAGCAGATGGGCGCGGGTGAGTTCGAGCAGCGGCGCCCGGGTCTCACGCGGGGTGAGCCCGGCGAGCGCCGCCGCGGCGGGCACCGAGATGTCCGGCCCGCCGTGCAGTCCGAGTAGCCGGAACAGTCGTGCCGCCGGGGCGGACAGCGCCCGGTACGACCAGGAGAACACGGCCCGCAGATCGGTGCCGAGGTCGCCGTCGGCGAACATGTCGAGGCTGCCGTGGCTCTCCCGTACCCGCTCGGCGATGGCACTGAGCGGGAAGTGCGGGTTGACGGCGGCGTGCGCGGCGACGATCGCGAGTGCGAGCGGCAGCCGGCCGCAGCGCGCGACGATCTCCGCCGCGGCGCCCGGTTCGGCCGCCAGCCGCTCCGCCCCGAGGCGCCGCGCGAGCAGATCGTGCGCCTCGGCGGAGGACAGCTGGTCCAGCGTCAGCGGATGCGCGCCTTCCCCGGCCACCAGCCCGGCGAGCCGGCTACGGCTGGTCACAATCACCAGGGATCCCGCAGAACCCGGCAGCAGCGGGCGCACCTGGTCGGCGTCGCGGGCGTTGTCGAGCAGGATCAGCACTCTGCGCTGGGCGAGCAGACTCCGGTACAGCGCCACCTGGGCGTCGAGTCCGGCAGGTATGCGCTCGGGAGGAACACCGAACGCGTCGAGAAGGATCCGGACCGCCTCGTCCGGCGCCATCCCCGGCCCGGCCGGGTCGAAGCCGCGCAGATTGATGTAGAGCTGCCCGTCGGGGAACCGGCCGGCGATCTCATGGGCCCAGTGCACGGCCAGCGTGGTCTTGCCGACGCCGCCCATGCCGCCGATGGCACTGATCACGACGGTGCCGGGCGGTCGCCCGTCGCCGGGCAACAGGGCACGTACAGCGTCGAGTTCGGCACATCGGCCGACGAAGGTGGGCAGATCGGCCGGGAGTTGGGCGGGCCGGGCCAGGTGCTCGCCGTCGGCGGGAGCGGCGGCGGCCGGGTCGGTGGCCGGTGCGGCCGCAGGCCGGGCGGCCGGGGCCGCCAGGGAGACATCGGCGGCGAGGATCCGGTCATGCAACCGCTGGAGTTCCAGGCCGGGTTCGACGCCCAGCTCGGAGACGAGGCCGGCGCGGGCGCTGCGGTAGGCGGCCAGGGCCTCGGCCTGGCGCCCGCCCTGATAGAGGGCGAGCATGAGCAGTCCGCATAATCGCTCCCGCAGCGGATGCCGATGGGTGAGCGAGAAGAGTTCGGAGACGATCTCGGCATGCCGCCCGAGTTCGATGTCGAGGTCGAGCCTGGTCTCCAGGGTGCTGAGCCGTTCCTCCTCCAACCAGGTGCGCTCCGCCGCGGCGAGCGGCCCGGGTATCCCGGCGAGGGCGGTCCCCTGCCACCGGCCGAGGGCGGAGTGCAGCAGCGACGCGGCGCCGGACAGATCCCCGTCGACGCGCAGCTTCTTGGCCTCTTCGACCCGCCGCTCGAAGTCGGCGAGATCCAGGGAGTCTTCGGCGCCCCGCACCAGATATCCGTCCCCGACGGAGACGATCACCCGGGGGGCTTCGGCCGGGTCCCGCTCGGGTTCCAGAATCTTGCGGAGCCGTGAGACATAGGTCCGCAGGACGGACACGGCGGCGGCGGGCGGCTCCTCGCCCCAGACGGCGTCGACGAGTTCACCGAGCGTGAGGGGGCGTCCTCGCCGGAGGAGCAACGCGACCAGTACCGCACGCTGTTGTGGGGAGCCCAGGTCCAGTTCCTGCTCACCGCGCACCGCTCGGACGGGCCCCAGCACGGTGAAGCGCAAGGAATTCGCGTAGACACTCACCACTGGGACTCTAGTGACGACGGGGACGCCGACAGCCCGTTTGACGGAACGTGCCCTTCTGTCCCGATCACGAGGCGTAACGAGGGGGCGGCGCCAAGTCCGGCCGCGGCCCGTCCCATTGAACCGTTCCCGCGCGGCACCCGTTGCGATACCGCCGGTCTCGACGCCGGGAACGGCAGGAAGGAATGGGCATGAGCCGAAACGAGGAAACGGGCGGCCCGGTCACGGAAGGCGACGCAGACGGAAGGACGGACCCTGGAAAGGTGTCCAAGATCACCACCCACTTCACGGTGGTCATCTCCGGCGACGGCTCCGCCACCCTCGACGGCCGCCCCGTCCCGGCCGCGGAGGGAGCGGAGGCCGACGGGGCGGTCCTGGACGCCCTCCACCAGCACGCCCGGGAACGCGGCAGCACGGTGACGGCGTCCGTCTCCGACCCGGCGGCGGGTTATGTGGCGTACGTGGAGGTGGCACCGGACGGTTCGAGCAGGCTGCTGGAGCAGGGGGAGGGGGGCCCTGAGGCGTACGCGGGGGAGGACGACGAGGACGACGAGGCAGGGCCGGAAGCATCCGGCCCGGACGGCGACGGGGCGCCGGAGGACACGGAGTACACGGAGGACCTGGGCCCGGGTCCGGAGGCGGCCGAGGAGAAGCCGGTCACCTTTGAGAAGGGCTACGGCCACGGGCTACGTCTGCCTTCCGCGGCGGAGCCGCCCGCTCCGGATCCGGAGGCGCTGGAACCGAGGGCACCAGAACCGGCGGAGACGCAAGGGGACGAGCCGGAACCGGAGCAGGCGGAACTGGACGAGCCGGAACTGGAGGAGCCTGAACCGGAGAGGGCCGCGGAACTGGAGGAGCCGGAACTGGAGGAGCCGGAACCGGAGGGGGCCGCGGAACTGGAGGCGGCGGAACCGGACGAGCCGGAACCGGAGGCGGCGGAGCTGGACGAGCCGGAACCGGAGGCGGCGGAACTGGAGGGGGCGGAGCTGGAGGGGGCCGCGGAACCGGAGGCGGCGGCGTACGCGCTACCGGGCCCGGTGGGCCTGAGCCCCGCACCCCGGGCCCCCGCCCTGCACCGCACCCCGGACCCGGACCCGGGATCGGTCCGGCCGAACCGCCGCAGCAGGTCACGCCAGTCGGACGACGAGTACGCGTCCCCGGGACTGCTGAACCGGCCGTTGATCATAGGCCCGGCGGCGCTCCTGGTGGCGGCCCTGGTGATCACCCCGCTGGTGGTCCTGGGCAGCGGCGGTTCGGGCGACGACGACCGCCAGGACCAGGCGGCGAAGGTGAACAACACACCGCGGGAGAAGACGAACCCGACGGAACTGCCGACACCGACGGTATCGGTGAGCCCGAGCCTCACCCCGTCCCCGACGGCCGGCCCGAGCGCGAGCAAGTCACCCAAACCGCACGGTAAGGACGGCGTGGCGGTGCCGCCCCCCACGGTCACGGTGACCGAGAACGCCCCGAAGGTGGTCACCACGGTGACGGCGAAGCCCGCACGGGACACGGCGGCGACGGCCGTACGGCGCCTGGCGGCGAACGACCCGTCGGGACGGCACATCTGCTACCGCGCCTATGTGGGCGGCCAGGGCTGGCAGAAACCGGTGTGCGACGGCACGATCGCCGGTACGTCGGGCAAGAACAAGGCGATCAAGGCCCTCAACGTCTCGGTGAGCGGAACGGGCGGCTCGGCCGCCAACGCCGTACTGCACGAAGCCAACTCGGCCAATGGTCAGGGCAGTTGGCAACCGGGGTGGACGGCCATCACCGACGACGGCAAGGATTTCTACATCGGCAACCCCAAGAAGAGCGGCCCCTACATGACGGGCTTCGCCATCAACGTCGGCACCGGCCAGATCTGCCGCGCCGCCGCCGTCCACAACCGCGGCTGGGGCGACCACCAGTGCGCCAACCCCCGCCCGGAATTCCTCTTCGGCGGCACCATGGACAACGACCCGTTCCTGGAGGCCGTCAAACTCACGGTCTGACCGAACCGCGCCGGGACCAGTGGACGTAGCCGGTGCCGCTCGGGACGTGCCGCTCCAGCACGACGGTACGCCGGGCCATACCTCAGCGGCGGCGTGGTGCGCTTTCCCTCCGCGGGCCGGCGCCGCCGCCGTCTCCGCGGCGGAGTCCTCACACGGCCCTCAGCTCCGCGACCCGTGCGAACTCCTCCTCCAGGCGGCCACGGCCGAGAGCCGCGAACTCCCGGCCCAGATCCGCAGGCGTCACCCCGCGCAGCTCCACACCGTGCGAGCGGCCCGCACCCAAGGCGCCCACTGCGAGCCGTACTTCACGTGCTCCATGGGACATCCCGGGATCGGCTGAACCGTTTGTGGATGGTGAAGGGGCCCGACGGCTCCCCACGCGGGTACCTGTCGCGCCGCGCAGGCCACGCCCGCCCCATGGCCGCCGCCTTCCTCGTCAACACCGTGGGCCCGTGGCTGCGGGCGCAGGCCTCCGAGCCGGTCAAGCGGGACATGCTCGCCGCCGCGTCTGACCTCACGTACCTGACAGGCTGGATGGCCATGTACGAGAAGGCCCACGGTCTGGGACAGACCTACTACGTCAAGGCGCTCAGACTCGCTGACGAAGCCGGCGATCACCTCACCTACTGCCGCACACTGCGCGGCATGTCGCTGCGAGCGTCGAACCTCGGACGCGGGCAGACGGCACTCGACCTGGCGGACTCTGCGGCCGAGGCGGCGCCGACCGCCGGTCCTCGTCTGGTCGCGTTCCTGCGTGGACAGCAGGCCCACGCGGCATCCATGGTCGGCGACCGGAACCAGCCCCACACCCGCCTGCGCGAAGCCGAGACAGCGCTGAGCAAAGCCGACCACCGGCGCGACGCAATCGGCGGTTACGACCAGACCGCCTATCTCTTCCACGTCTCCCACGTGCTGAAGGAAGAGGGCGACCTCTCCGGCAGCATCAAGGCGATGAAACAGTCCATCCGGCTCCAGCCCGCCCAGGAGCGGCAGGGCCGCGTACACACCTACGCAGTACTCGCCCAACGACAGCTCAAGTACGGGCATCTGGACGCCGCATGCCAGTCCTGGAACCGCTTCGAGGCGGGCGCCGTTCTCCTTGTCGGGCTTGCCGTTGACAGCAGCGTTGGAGATCTTGCACTTCTTGATGTTGTGCGGACCGGAGAAGTGCTTCCAGCCGAGGCCGAGCCGCACCACCTTGCGTGGCGTGTGCCGGCTCTGCGTGCGGCGCACGGGGAGCCGGCACACGGCCTCGTGGGTTACTAGTTGCGGCCCCTCCTCCTGTGATGCCTTTCTGTGGCTCGAGTCGTCGAGGCGGCGCTGTTGTCGCCGTCAGTGCGAGCGCGATGGCGTTGGCGGCCGGTGCTGCTGCTCGGCGGGGAGACGGTCGCGGCCGGTGCTGTGGTGAGTGGTTGCGGTGGCGACTGCGGTTGCACCGATGTGGACGACCCCTGCCCCGAGCCGTACGACGCGGACGTACTGCCAGGCACTGTGGGCGGGTTGTATCCAGGGGGGAATTGACCCACACCTGAGCCTAGTGACGGGTTGTGACGCATCCCGTACATCTCGGCCCCGGGATCCTGCCGCTGCCGTCCGGCCTGGTTGGCATGGTGCACAACGTCGATGCCGGTACCCATCGCTCCCGCGTAGGTACCCACACCGTTGAACGCGTTGGTGACCGCTTCGTTGCTGAAGTTACCCAGGTTGGACGTGGTGTTCGCGACCACTGACGTCGCCCTGAGCCCGATGGCCGCCCTCTGGGCCCAGTCGGGCTGGGCACCCGCTCGGTGCTCGCGGTACTGGTCATACACTTCGTGCGCGACTGTGGCGAGTTGGCCGATGTTGCCGCCGTACGTGAGAACCTGACCCGCCGTGCCGCCTACCAGCGGCGCAGTTCCCATCGCGACGGTGGGAAGCGTGTCCCTGGCGAACTGGGCCAGTTGGTGCCTGTTGTCGGCGACCCACCGGACCACAGCACGAGCGGTCCTGCCCAGCCCTTCCCTGGTCCACTGCGATTGCCGCTCGCTCCACCGAGCGGCTCCTTCGCTGTCGACCGCAAAGTATTGCCGGGACCTCTGGTCGTACACGCCCTCCGCTCCGTCGTACAGAGCCGGCGCATTCTCCGGGACGGGGCGGTCGGACAGTCGGGCTCGGCCGTCGGTGATGTCCACGGAACTGTACGACGAGGCGTTGGAACGGCCGCTTCCGTCGGATATGTCTGAGCCTGGCATCTGACCCTTCCTTCTGTGAGAACAGATGGTCTTCGAACAGAGCCGTCGGCTGTGCCGGCCCGGGAGGTGCTGGGGCCGGCGTCGTGGACCGGTAACGACTCTGCACGGCAAGCACAACGCTCCCGTCGGGTCAACGGTTCAGAGTGCGCCGCTACTTCGGTGCCGCCGGGGGAGGTGGGCCGAATGGGTCGAGGTGGTCGATGGGCGGCATCTCCTTGGGGCGGTGCATACCGGGCTTGCAACCGGCGAACGGACCTTGCGGATCCCGGAGGCTGCTCATGACCGGCGACAGATGGTCGCGGTGCCAGCTGGCGGGGCCGGTCGCCGGGGACCCCGGACCGGTCAGGTCGCCCCAGGCCAGCCACAAACCGTGGAGTTGGGCAACTGCTTCGGGGTGCTCCCACCAGCGGGAGCACCACGGAGCCGTGGAGCTGATCTCCCTGCCGTAGACCGGCAGCAGCACATGGTGGGTCCACAGGGTCAGCTGCCGCAGAGCGTGCGTATAGGCCGGTTGCTCCAAGTACAGGATGAACTGTGGCGGGGCGATGGGCTCTTCCTCTTCGGTGGGCGGCTTCGCCGCAGGCGAGGTGTCCCGCTCGGCCCCGGTTACCTCGGGCTTCTCCGTCGGCACGGCTGACATGGGCTCTCCGTCTCACTCACTTGGCTGCTGTGGTCCGGCCGGTGCCCCGCGTCGGCCGACGGTAGGACACAACGGGCCGTCCCATGGCGGGGTTCATGAGGGCTGGACCAGCTCCGGGAGCCGACCACGCGGGAGGGGTGCGGGTCCTGCGGCACGGGGAGCCAGGCCCTTGGCCATGAACTCCCACAGGAAGCCGGCCACGGCGCCGCCACCGGCCCGAGGCGGGTGTCTCAGGGGCAGGTGACCGCCGTCAGCTCCGCGATGCGGGCGAACTCCTCCTCCAGACGGTCACGGCCGAGGGCCGCGAACTCCCGGTCCAGGTCTGCCGGTGTCACTCCGCGGAGTTCCACCATCGTGCGGGCGGCGCGGACCCAGGGAGCCCACTGCGAGCCGTACTTGACGTGTTCCATATGGCATCCCGGGATGGGCTGGAGTGTCTGTGGGTGGTGGAGGGGGCCGACAACACCCCACGCGGGCACGCGCCTGGCCCACGCCGCCACAAACCGCCCACCCCGCAGGGCGTGGCAGAGCTGGATGGAGATCCCGGCGCACGGCACGCACACCGGCGGACTCGTCGTCCGCTCCCCCTCCCGGACCGCACCACAAGAGTCCCGCAGGAGAAACAGATGCGGGCCGTGCGGGTCCGCCGGCATACGGGAGCACACCTGACACATCATGTTCAGCATCGCCCGGCGCTGCCGGTACGGGTGGACGTTCCGCAGCTGCGGGCTGCCCCGGCGCTGCTTGGGCCGCAGGACGTACCGGGCCCACAGCACGCCGAAGCTGTCCCGGTCGTACGGCGTCTCATCCACGTACGCGATCCCCGGAGCCACGCGGCGACGGGTGATCGGACACTTCAGGAGCCGTTCCTCACTCCATCCAGCGATGTACGGGACGACGCCTGGCGGGGCCGGAGGCAACACGATCGAGAACCTTCCTTTGTCGAGACGAGAGTGGCGGCCCGGCACACCGCAGAGCATCACGGGGTCGGGTGTGCCGGGCCGGGGCCCACCAGCCCCCGCGGGGGAGAGTCGGGAGCGGGAAGCCGACGGGCGCCTGGGGGCTCCGGTCGCCCCCTGGGGCGCGAGCGACCGGAGCCGGTCATCGGGTCAGCGGCCGATACCGGCCACAAGGGCGCCCAGGAGGGCGCCTACGACCAGGGCGTAGAGGAGCTGACCGGTCGGGCTGTCCGGCCTCATGCGCATCGCTGCTGCTCCTCTCGGGCCGCCTCGACTGAAGCGAGGTAGGGCTCCAAGAGCGCGCCGCCCGGTGTCACCTCGGCGCAGAGCGGCGCGCCCGTCTCCGGATGGCAGGGCGGGACGAGCCAGCCGCGGCCAGCCACCAGTTCCGGGGCGCGGACGCCGGGCGGCGGGAGGAGGACCAGCGTCCCCAGCGGCAGCGTGCTGGAGTGGGGGGCGTCCCAGCCGGCGGCGGAACCCCGCTGGAGGATGAACTCGCCGCCGAGCGGGCCGAGCACGACCGGGCCTATCCGGCGCCCCGCTTCATGCATTCGCCGGATGGTTTCCTCTGCCATCGGGGCTGGGGTCAGGAGGACGTCGAAGCCGATACCCGCGGGAACCTCCGCCAGGTGCCCGCGGCCCCACGCCGTGAGGATCTGCTCCGGGCGGCCCGTGGCTGTGAGCCACGGCATCGGTCCCATGGCGGCGGCCACCTCATCCGGGGCCGGGCGCGGCGCGGAGATCACGGAGCCTACTGACACCTCTGTGATGGTCACCGGTGACCTGCCTCCGCCTGGGCCGTCAAGCCCTGGAAGATGAGATCCGCTACCTCATCCACGTAAGTGAGGTCACCCGGGGAGTCCATGGGCACACACCAGTAGGCAGGCCCACGCTGTTCCGTGAGCTGCGGAGAGGGGACACCCAGGAAGTGATCCCGGCCAAGGCGTTCCACCCGGCCCCGGAAAACACCCGGTCACCCCACTCTGACCTGAACCCGGGGACCAAGGCGTAGTAGAGGCCGGCGCGGAGGTCCATGAACACCGCTCCGCCGTCGAAGAACTGGCCAAGGAAGCGGTCCACGTCATCCAGTTCCTTGGTGCCGGCAGCCGCCCACACCAGGCGGGCGGGGATCCGCACGGCGGAGAGAACCCCACCGCAGGCCAGCAGGGCGACGCCCTGCTCCTGCCACTGGGCGCGGGCGACGTCCACGTCATCGGCGGCGCCGAGGAGCCAGTGCGACACGGCGAACTGCCGCTCCGGGAGCGTCGCCACGGCGGTCCCCTCCACGGCCGTGCGCTCGATCTCGTCCCCGCTCATTCGGCCACCTCCAGGTCCCGGCGCGGACCCGCGGACCGTGGCACGAGGGGGAGGGCGGGAGGGAGAGGGCAGGGGAGGACCGGGCCGGGCCCCGTCACGGGCGTGGTGGCCGTTACTGAGATGTCCACCAGCGCGCGGCGCCGTTGCCGGTCGGCGGTTGTTCTACGCATGACTCAAGTCCCTGGCTTAGGTCTCATGGTTGGTACTTGGACCGTACGGCCGGGATGTGACGTGGACCACACAGAAGCGGTGGTAGTTCGCGGCGGTCAGCCGACGAACTACCAGTCAGCTTGGTAGTTCTGACGTCCAGTCAGGCGTGAACGTTGAGGAGCGTGGCCATCTGCCGCATCTCCCGTGTCAGCGTCCGCTTCCGTGTCTTGAGGATGTCCTCCATGACATACCTGGCCATGGGCTGGTATCGAATCCAGGAGGGCGCCCTCTTCTTGATGCGGGTCAGCTCCTCCATGGCGTCGTGCGTCGACCCCACCTTGACGTGAGCCCGGGCGATGTCCAGCCGATGGCGGTGCCAGTTGATGGCGGAGGGCCGACCTGTCGCCTCCAGCATGTCTTTCGAGAGGAGCCCTTGGTCCTTGCGGCTGAGGACACCATGGGCGTCCCCGACCAAGGACAGGTCCTCCACCGCCTTGACCTCCACGGTGGCCGGGCCGAAGCGCCCCCAATGGGTGCGATAGTCACGGTGTTCATGCCCCATGGCGGACGCCGCGCTGGCTGCCATCCGCCGAGCCTGCTTCGCCACGTCCTCCCGGTTGTTGCGCATGGCGGCGGCGGCGATACGGAGGCATAGCTCCCCCCACGCCGCCAGTTCACCCATGGACGCCGTGGAACGCTTCGGCTCGATGGCCTCGGCCGTGGTGGCCGCCAACCGCTCCGCCTCGTCGAACCGGTCCTGCCTGAGGAGCAGCCAGCACAGCCCTGTGACGCCGGTCGCCGCAGTCAGCGTGTTGTCCAACTCCCGGGCGAGCCTGATCCCTTCCACGAGCGCCTGATAGGCCATGTCGTACTGGCGGACCTGCGTGAGGTACTTCCCGGCCAGCAGCAAGGCATGGGTCCGCATGAGGACGGCCTCCCGCTGCTGTTCCTCCTCCTCGGCCGCCGCCACCGCGGCGTCGGCCTGACGCAGGAGACCGGGGAGCACGATGGCCACTGACTCGTACCGATCCGAGTTGTAAAGCGACAGCGTGTCCTCGATCGATCGACGGATAGCCGGAAGCTCCGCCGCCTCACCAGGATCCGCCAGCGTCTTCCCCGCGATCCCCACCGGCGGCATGAGTGCCTGCCGGAGCGACACCAGTAGTTGCCGGTTGGCGCTGTCGTCCTCACCCACCGGGTGCGGCACCCCCGGCGCGAAGAGCGCGGAGGTCGGGACGTCGAATGCTTGTGCCACCTGGCTCAACGTGTCCAACCTGGCGTGTCCGCGCTGCTCGATGTTCCTCACGGTGCTCACGGAGAGACCGGACTCCTCCGCGAGTCGTTCCTGACTCCATCCTGCCGTTCGCCGGTAGGCACGGACGGTGTCTCCCAAGGGGGTTGAGTTGTGCGCCATACTGGAGCCTCCGTTTTGACCTCGACACTCAAAACGGTACTCCGGACAACGCCCCGTGACTCCCCGAGTTCCACGGGGCGTTGAACGTTCTGCAATTGCAGGGCAACCGTGTCCGCCCCAGCCCACCGCGGTCCGCGCCGAGGAGTACGCCGTCCTCTTCCACCGGTGGCGGAGGCATGCTGGATCGGCAAGGCGAGCATCACCCAGCTCTCGGACGACTTGATCGCCGACCGCTCCCTCGGCTCGTGACAGGGGGATCGGCTCCTCACCCACCTGATCGAGGGCATCGCCCCCCCCGGGCGCGGCTACATGGTTCTCAATGGCCACTCAGCGTGGTCGCTGTTCGAGACGCGCCGGAACCTGCCGCGTTCGGACACCGGTCCGTGCCGGAGACAGGCTCAATGCACTGGCTCCGCACCGCCCTCGGCGGGAACAAGAGCTGACGTCAGGCGTCGTAGCCCCTCTGCCGTGCGTTCGGACCTCTCTTGGCGGCGACCTCTGCGAAGTTGGCTCGGGCCAGGGGGAATCGACGTCGTTCCTTTACTGCTGCACTTGCCCGTGCAGCCTGTGCGCGGGCCGGCGAGGCGCGGGCTCCGGGCCATGGGCCCAGGGTGCGCAGGTGGCGTTCTGTCGGTGGTGCGCGGCGGTCCAGGTCGGTCGCGGTGCGCAGGCGTTCTGGGGTGCTGGACGGCGTCGGCGCGCTGCGGACGGTGGATTTGGGCCCGGATTA
>NZ_JBEPAP010000100.1:0-24087 GCF_040298665.1 Streptomyces sp. NPDC001508 | reverse complement strand
AAGTGCTTCCGCGTCGGCTTCCAGTTCGACGTTGCGAAGGGCGAGGACCTGGATCTGGTTGGCGTAGGTGGCCGCCATGTCCTTCAGCTCGCGCACCTCTTCGGCCTTCTCCCGGCGCAACTCGCGCAACTCCTTCCGGAGCCTGGTGACCTCGGCCTTGAGGTCGTCGACCTCTGGCCGCTTGAGATCCGGGGCCTCCAGAATCTCCTTGATGGCCGCCGCGACCGGGGAGCGGTAGTAAGAGGCCCGGGACACCCCGGCCTCGGCGGCGATGTTCACCACCTTCAGCGAGCCGTCGGTGATCTCGGGGCGGCCGTCCAGCAACCGTTCGAAGGCCCTCATGATCTCCCGGTCGATGTCGGCCAGGTCCCGGTCGCGGGCGAGTCGGGCGAATACGGTCTGAGCCGCCGTGGGTGTGCTGGTCACCGGGCCGCTCCCGTCTCGGCGAGTTCGTCGATCAGCGTGTCGAGGGTGCTGACGAACTCACTGATCGCCGTCGCCTGGTGCGGCGGCAGGCCGGTGGTGTCGCCGAACTCATGAACGGCTTGCTCGCGGGTCTGGTGGAGTCTGGGCAGATGGACGGACGAACGGCGAGAGTTCGGGCAGGTCAGGCACATGTTCAGCATCGGCAGAGGACGGCCCAGGCCGTGTGAGCGCTTCTCGCAGACCGCAGTCTCGGCATGGTGGAAGCAATCGTTGAGGACACCGGGGTGCAGAGTGCGGGTCAGATGCCGAAGCATCGTCCGGACCCGCTCGGGACTGGCCACAGTCCCCCGCAGGTCGCCCAACTCGGCTCGGATGCGGTCGAATTCCGCCTCGATGCGATTTGCGGCCCCTCCACTGGACCGCCCCCCGTCGTTCCAGTCGTGGTAGAGATCTTCAACATAGTCGAGCGTGGCCACGGCCTTGTCGGCGGCGACCTCGTCGGCGAATCCTGAGGCCGAGGTACCGGCATAGCCCTCGAATACCGCGAAGCTGGCGTGCTTGTACTGCCTGGTGCCGGCGACCATCCCGAAGGGCTGGAAGGCGATATGCCAGGCCAGGGTGCGGCGGAACTGCCTTGTGTCGAACGCCCAGGGCATCGGCGTGGCTTCTGCCGCGTCTCTGGTTTCGCTTGCCTGGTCGGTGTCCTCGTCCGGGTCCTCGGTTCCGGGGACGGCGTCGGCGGCTGGAAGTGGGATGTAGGGGCCCTGGTCCGTACTGAAGAGCTCGTTGAGGTGGTCACGGAAGCTGTTGAGCCGCTGGGGGATCGTGCGCATCAGGCCGAGGTCGCCGTCCCTGGCGGTGAAGCCGAACAGGTGGGTGGAGTCGTCGTTGATCTCCAGCAGCATGTCGACGGCCCGGTGCACGATTTCCAGGACAACCCATTCCTCCTCGTCGCCGGAGAGCCGGCGGTCCTTGTAGACCCGGCCGTGGATCTTGTAGCGGAGGCGGCCGTCCGCAGTGGTCTCGACGACTGCGCAGTCCCGGCTCAGTTCCCGTACTTCGACGTCGCGCATGCCGGACAGGTAGGCGATGATGATCCAGCAGGCGGTCCGCAGGAAACCCATCTCCAGCCCGAGGGTGTGTCGGCTCATCTCCGGCCGCCACGGACGTCCCGAGACTGGCCAGAGGGCCCGGGTGGTCGGAACGCCACCCACTTCGAAGCCGATGCTGCGTCCGACCTTCACGACCATCTCCGTGTAGCGGTTCGTTGAGCAGACACCGGCCAGGAGGCCGATCAGTTGCATGTTCGGCCACTGCACGATGCCCTCGACGACCGGAGCGCCCGGCCTGCCCTTGTTCAGCTGGATCGGTAGGGCGGGAATGCCTCGGCCTTCGGCTCGGCGCCGGGCGATGAACTCCTGGATCTTGGATTCGCTGCCGCCGCGGCCCTCCTTCGGGCCAGCGGCGATCTGAGCCTCCAGGCGTTTGATCTCGCGCGCGGCAGTCAGGATGTCGGGGCCTGCTTTCTCCAGGTAGAACACCGCTCCGGCCAGGAACGGGCCCATGATCTCTTCGGGGATGCGCGGGGTGCCGTTCTCGCGCCGTGGGGTCAGCCCGGCGATCTGTTGGGCGCTTCGATAGGGCCACGGCACCAGCGAGAGTCGGTCCGCACTGAGGTGCTCCCCCACGGCCGAGAGGGACTTGAGAGTGTTCACCATGATGTGGACCGCACTGGGGCCCGAGGGCCTGCTTCTCTGGGGCACCGACGAAACACTCGTCGTACGGGGACGAGTTGACGGACGCTCTGACCAGGTCGCGAGCGAGGGGCGCCTCGTCCGGCGGGAAAAGATCTCCGGCAGCGTGGGAGACGATCTCCGCGCAAGGGTGCATCGTCCCTGGTCAGAGAGTTCCGTCGGTGCGCCTCTCTTCAAGAAGGCCTCCAAGTGGTGGCGCTGGACGTCCTGAAGTCTTGGGGCGCCCACTTTGGCCAGAGCTTCCATCGTCCGGAACACGCTGCGGACCTCCTGTGGGAGCCAGGTCGGCTTCATGGGCTTGCGCTGACCGTTGATGCGCAGGCGCATGCGCCAGTAGAGGTACTCCTGCGCGGTCTGGCGCTGCAGACCCGGTGTGAAGTCGGTGAAGATGACCCGCCTTTCGCGTTGTGTCCTGGGCAGGAACTCGTGCAGGTCCCACACCTCTTCACCGACGCGAGGGCCGCGACTGGCATGCCCAGCGGTGATCCACTCCGGAAGGGCGTAGTCGTCGGCGGGGAAGGCGGCGCTGGCGGCGGCCTTCGTCGAGGTCGCGGTCATCGGATCGTCTCCAGGAAGACATTGGGCAGGGCGAGCCGGGCCCCGTCGCACTCGGCGATGGCCCGCGCGGTGGCGATCTGGCGGGAGGTGAACCTGTTCAGGACCCCGGTGGTGATGCGCTCGTGTGCGAGGCCGAAGCGGACGTGCCACTCGGCGGTCGCGAACTCCTCGCGCTGGCGCTCGATCGTGTCCAGGACGGACAGCACTGAGGGCAGGTGGCGGGTCGTGAACACGGCGTTCGGGCACTCCGGGCATACCCAGGGCGGGACCGGGCAGGCGGCGCCCTTCTTGGCGGCCCACGGGGAGTTGAAGAAGTTTTTGCAGGACGACAGCCAGACATCGGTCGCCCCGGACAGGGCGTCGGCGACCACCTGGGAGGGAAGTTCCTCCGTCCCGTCGTCCAGGCGCCGCCCGTCGTCGTCCAGGACGACCGGGGCAGGCAGGGCCGCTGCGAGAGCCTGGCCGAGACCTGCCTCGATCGCGGAGTCGTGGATCTCCTCGTGGGCCTCGATGTCCGCGTAGTGCCGACCTGCGACCTGCGGTGTATGGCCGCTCGCGAAGTCCGGCAGGACGCCCCCGGAGCGCAGATACTGCTTGGATTTGAAGGTCTTGCGCAGCCTGCGTAGATCCACCGACCGCAGGGGCTGGCCGTCGTGGTCGAGCAGGCTGTCTAGACCATGCTCGCTCAGGAAGATCCGCCGGTATCTGGTGGAGGGCATGGTCTTGTGAAGGCCGAGAATCCGGTCGTGATTGCCCGTCGCCAGATTCGAGACCACCCACATCTCGTCGGTGCCGAGGGTGTCGCGAGCCCGTTGGCCAAGGCGCATGGCCAGGCGGAGCACCCCGCCGGGGGTGCGAAGGTTGCCGCCGTCGCGCACGCGGATGGTCTTGTTCCAGTCGTTGTGGGCTCGCCGCTTGAGGTACTTCACGCTGACGTAGCCCCGCGCCGGGTTGATCAGGCAGTCGGTCTTCAGCTCCCCAACGCACTCCGGCTCCAGACCGGTCTGACAGCCCAGCAGGATCTGGAAGCGCACCACGTCCGCCGTGGTCAAGAAGAGCTGGGCATTGAGCCTCCCCATTCCGCCCAGATCCTTGACTCGATCGGTCAGGTGCTCGGGGCGAAGCGGCCCGCGGTTGGCTATGTACCAACGAACGTCTTCGTACCGCTTCCAGCCGTGGACCTCCGGGTCGCGCCCGGTTGCGGCCACTCGTTCGCCTTCCAGGATGCGATCGCGGATCAGGCCGACATCGGCCCGCGCGGCGGCTTCCAGCGCATCGAAGACCGGAAACGGATAGGAGTTCAGAGGCCTGCGGGGATCGCGTTCCCACGCCTGCTCAAGCCTGCGGCGGAAGTCCGTCTCGAACTGGGCGTGTCCGAGTTCCTCGGCCGCCTTCAGGAAGCGGGTCAGATGCCGCATGAGCGCCTTCGGGCGGCCACTGCCCTCGGGATGACGTTTGGTCAGAAGTGTCGCGAACGCGTCGAGCAGTTCCGGCTCGAGGTCGTCGGGACCCAGCGTTTCGCCCATGTCCGCCAGAGCCGCACCGGTGAAGGCTACGAACTCCCGCAGCAGCTTGACGTGCATGCGCACAGCATCACGCCGGCGGTGCCCCTTCTCCTTCGCGGCTTCGCTGGCCATCCCCCGCGCCAGCGGCCGGACCAGACGGGGCAGGCCCAGGTCCGACAGGTCCACCTCCTCGCTGCCCCCGTCCACGAGCTGCACCGAGAAGACGACGGGGCCGATGCTCGGGATCAGCTCCGCTGCCTCGGGAGCATCGGTCGGACTGAACCTGACACGCCGCGGGCTCACTGGCTCACCTCGCTGAGCTGGAGGTTCTCCAGAATCGCCGAGTGCTCGTCCCATTCCTGCAATGCGGCCAGCACGATCTCCTGGGCCTCGTCCAGGACGTCCAGGTAGAGGTAGACCGTCTGCTCGTTGGTGTGGCCAAGGAGCAGTTGCAGCTTGCGCATCGGATTGCCGATCAGCAAGCGCTTGATCTGGGCAAGCGTGAACCGCCGGTCCTCCTGCATGCCCAGCGCGCGCACGGTCTGACGCAGAAGCAGGCCGAGCATGTGCACGGCGAACGTGTGCCGGAGCGTGTGGGGGTGGACGCCGAAGTCGAGGCCGAAGCGCTGGCAGCGCTCGTTCGCCCGCCGGAACGCCGACTGCCACGTCGAGCTCTTCAGCGGTGATCCGTCCTCACCCAGCCACAGCCATAGCGGTCCCACCGCCCGGCCGCCGGCGTTGACCGACACCAGCCGCAGGCGGTCCTCGTAGTCGATGTCGGAGTAGATCAAGGCCCGTCTCTGGCCCTCAACGACCAGCGCGTGCCGGGTTGGAACGCAGGACGTGCCACGAGTCCGCCTTCGCGTCGTAGGCACCCGTCAACCTCATGCGCTGGATCAGTTCGTCGCGCTCGATGGTGACGTAGTGGTGCACGTCGCGCAGCACCCGAAGCCGTACGTAGACCGTCCGCGGCTTGTTCCTCTTGGTGACCGCCTTCGACAGGTGGAAGTCCCCGCGGGCCGGGGCCAGCAGCGGGATCTCCGGTAGAAGTAGGCACGATGCTTCCACCAGCCGCATACCGGTGCAGACCAGCAGACCGGCGAACAGCCCGTTGCGCTCGCCATTGCGTCCTCGCCACGAGGGGTGGCGGTCGCCGTTCGGAAGGAAGCCCCGCAGCCCCACGTCCCGCCAGAGCAGGAAGTCCTCGTAGGGCAGGAACGAGATGGGTACCTTGCTCTTGCCCGGCTCCGACTCCTCGTTCACCCGGACCTGCTTCGGGCCGTTCGGCGTCATCACCACCTTGTCGACGTACCGAAACGGCTCGGCCGCGAGTAGCTCCGCGTCCAGGGCCCAGCGCACCCACTTCTCCAGAGCCGCCAAGAACCGCTGCCAGGTGGAGTACGCGATCCGATCGTCCGGATCCTGGCCGAACAGGCGAGCGCTCTTGAAGGCCCGAAGATCCGCCTGGTCCATCTGCCAGATCGTCTTCCCGCCCCGGGCCTCGTGTAGGAAGCGGCAGACGACGGTCAGGTCCGAGCAGTAGGCGTCCTGTCCGTTCTTCGATCGCACACCCCAACTGGGCAGGTCCCGCAGAAACTGGTTCAAGTGCACGTCGTACGAGCCGTCAGGGCCCAGGATGAACCGCTGTCTTTCCCGGACCTCCGCACGATGCAGGACTCCACCCGCATCGATGTCTGGTAGCACGGCCAATCCTGACGAGGTGCGGTGGTTGGCCACCACAGCCTCCGTTGCGGTTGTCCCCATGACGGACATCCGCCTCCTCCCGGCAGATGAGATGAGACGCATGAGGCGTACGCATAACCTCACGATCTTTGAGACACCTCATACTGCCGCTGTAATATATGTCCTGGTTGTGGTGTGTGTCCTCGAAGGCAGGGGCTCCTCCCGTGGATGTTCAGGCCACTCAGGTGCGTGTGTTGGCCGACGCCTATGGCCTGGCTGGTCCTGAGCGTGCTGTGCTGGTCGACGCGATGCTGGAACGCCAGGCCCGCAATGCCCGTTTCTGGGCGGAGTGCAGGCCGGTTTCATGGCCGTCGAGGCCACTGACCAGCAAATCTCGGATGGGTGTGGCTCTCCTGGAGTGAGATCGCTGGTCAGGCCTGGGGTTCGTAGTTGTGCTGGTCGGGCTGGGGATAGAGGTGTTCGCGTTCCCTCTGGCTTGGATGGTCCAGTACTGCGGGAAGCCGGCGTTGGCGATGACGGCGCGGAGGGTGAGGACGGCTTCGGCGCCGGGGGCGTTGCCGGCCAGGATCCGGGTGGCTTTGGTGCCGAGCCAGTCTTCGGCGACAGGAGGGAAGATCCGCTGCGCTGCGGCCGGCACCGGCAGCACGGTGCCGCGAAGACCACTTGGGGCGCGGTGGCGTCGGACTCCGGGAACCGGAGCCCGACGCCGGAACGTTGCAGCGACGGTCGAAGCCCCTGCTGTTATTGCTCCATGTACGGCAGCCTGCGAGAAATCTTGTCACATATCTCGGCCAGGAATTCCGGGCGTGCCATCTCCAGATGCCTGCAGAGAATCTGCGACTCCCAGATCTCCCCTGTCACATAAGGAGACCATTCGGCGACCGTCGGCGACCCCTCGTTCCGCCCGTTCCGGGCTGTGAAGAAGTGGATATTGCCCTCGAAGCGTCCAGGCTGATGGTCGGCGAGGATGCGGACATGGCTCCTGAACACGGTGATGATGTTTCCCACCGTCTCACGAGTGATGCCCTCGAATACTCCCAACTCACGATGGACCGCGTTCACCAGGTCGTCCAATGCGAGTTCGCCGTCCCGGCCGGGGCGCTCCGCGGCTGCGAGAACTTCGGCGGCGTCATCGAGGACGTACTCCTCGAAGGCGCTTTCGCCCTCCTGGGCGGCTGCGGCCGCCACCTCGTGCGCCGGGTATGAGTCCAAGAGCGCGAGCATGGCCACGGACTGCCCCGCATCCTGCAGCTGTACCGCGATCTGGTGGGCCACCACACCGCCGAAGGACCATCCCAGCAGGTAGTAGGGCCCACTCGGCTGAACCGCGCGAATATGGTCGAGGTAGTCATCCACCATTTCCTGCATACTGCCGGGGGGAGATTCCTTCCCGTCCAGCCCCCTTGCCTGGAGGGCGTAAATCGGATGCCCTTCGGGGAAGAACTGCGCGAGAGGTGAATAGGACCAGCTGATCCCACCGCCCGGATGAATGCAGAAAAGTGGCTCCTTGTCTCCCTTGGTCCTGATGGGGAGCAGAACATCGAAGGAACTCGCCTTGGTCGGCGAGTGGAGCTGAGCGGCCAGACCTGCGACGGTGGGCGTTTCGAACAGGGCGCGGATGCTGATCTCGGCGTTGAGGACGGTGCGGATACGGGAGATCAGCCGGGTGGCGAGCAGCGAATGCCCGCCCAGTTCGAAGAAGCTGTCGTCGACGGTGACGTGTTCGAGGCCCAAAATCTCGGCAAACAGCGCGCACAGGGCCTCTTCCTGGGGGGTGGAAGGTCCGCGGCCCCGGGAGACGGCGCTGAAGTCGGGGGCGGGCAGGGCCCGTCGGTCGAGTTTCCCGCTCGGTGTCAGGGGCAGCGCGTCCATGACGACGACGGCGGAGGGCACCATGTAGTCGGGCAGGGCGCCCGACAGGGCGGCCCGTATCCCGGCGGCGTCGAGCGACCCGCCGGGGGTGGGCATGACGTACCCGACCAGCTGCCGGGAACCGCCCGGACCGTCGTCGCGGACCGTGACGACGGAACGTGCCACTCCGGGGTGTCCGCCCAGGGCGTTCTCGACCTCGCCCAGCTCGATGCGGAAGCCGCGGATCTTGACCTGGTGGTCGGCCCGGCCGACGTACTCCAGTTCTCCGTCCGCCCGCCGGCGCACCACGTCACCGGTGCGGTACATCCGCGCACCCGGCTCGCCGAAGAGGGCAGCGAAGGGGTCGGCGACATAGCGCTGTGCGGTGAGGCCGGGTTGGCGCAGGTAGCCGCGGGTCACACCCGCTCCGGTGAGGAAGAGCTCGCCCTGGACACCGACCGGTACCGGCTGCAGGCCGGCGTCCAGCACATAGGCACGGGTGTGGTCGATGGGCCGGCCGATCGACGTGTCGCCGCCCGAGTGCGGTACGAAGACGCTGTCGCAGGAGATCTCGGTGGCGCCGTAGAAGTTGGCCAGCTGT
The DNA here is from genome assembly GCF_040298665.1 of Streptomyces sp. NPDC001508. NCBI lineage: Bacteria > Bacillati > Actinomycetota > Actinomycetes > Kitasatosporales > Streptomycetaceae > Streptomyces > Streptomyces sp. NPDC001508. The sequence continues at coordinate 15,688 of NZ_JBEPAP010000100.1, read as the reverse complement.
GCTTCGGGCAGCAGCTGGCCGAACCGGCGCACCGTGGCCGGCGGCAGCGCTTCACCGCTGCTGATCCAGAGCCGTGTGCAGGACAGCAGCTCGTCGTCCTCCAGTTCCAGCAGGCTGGCCAGCAGCCCCGGCGTCACTGTGATCCGGCCAGTCTGATGACGCAGGCCCAGGTGCGCCATCTCTCGCGGGTCCCGTGCCTGTTCCGCGTTGGCCATCACCGTCACGGCCCCGTGTACCAGTGCGCCCAGGATTTCCGAGGAGCTGTCGACGAAGCTCAGCGCGGTCTTGGCGAGCACCCGCTCACCCGGCGGGTAGGGGAAGACCCGGCCGAACCACAGCAACCGGTTTACCAGCCCCCGATGCGTGCCCACCACGCCCTTGGGCCTGCCGGTGGAGCCTGATGTGTAGATCACATACGGCGGGTGCTCCGCCCGCAGGGGTGCCAGGCGCTGGTCATCGGTGACATCGCGGTCGTCGGCGAGGGTCAGGGCCTCGGCCGTCAGTGGATCATCCAGCACCAGCAGGGCAACGCCGTCCGCGGCCACTGCGCGATGTTCGGCGACCGTCACCACGCATACCGGCTGTGCGTCCTGGAGCATGTATGCGATCCGTTCGGCCGGATAGCCGAGGTCGATCGGAACGTAGGCACCGCCGGCCTTGAGCACCGCGAGCATCGCGATGACGTAGTTGGCCGACCGGGGCAGCGCCAGAGCCACCGAAGACTCCGGTCCCACGCCCCGCTCGACCAGCAGCCGCGCCAGCCGGTTCGCCCGGACGTTCAACTCCCCATATGTCAGGGACAGATTCTCGAAGATCACCGCCACCGCATCCGGGCTCACCGCCACCTGACGCTCGAACAGCTCCGGAACAGTACCGACTGGCACATCACGCGCGGTGTCGTTCCACCCCACCAGAGCCTTATGACGTTCCTCCGCCGACAGAACCTCCAGGCGGGACAGCGGAATGTCCGGGTCGGCCGTCATCTGTTCCAGCAGACGCAGGAAACGCTGCCCGATCTGCTCGACGGTGCTCCGGTCGAACAGATCAGCCGCGTAGGTGATCTCACCGGCCAGCCCCGCGGGGCGTCCTGCGGCATCCGTCTGCTCGGTGAACTGGAGCTCGAGGTCGAACTTCGCCAACGTTGCTTCGACGGACAGCGGCTCGGTGTTCACCCCATGGAAGCTGTACTCCGCCCTGGCGTTGTTCTGCAGAATGAGCATGGTCTGGAAAAGAGCGGGGCGGCCCATGGCGCGGGTCGGGTTCAGGACTTCGACCAGTCGCTCGAAGGGCACGTCCTGGTGGGCGAACGCGGCCAGGTCCGTCTCGCGGACTCGTTGGACCAGTTCTGTGAAGGTGGGGTCTCCCGACAGGTCGGTCCGCAGTACGAGGGTGTTCACAAAGAAGCCGGCGAGGTCGTCGAGTACTTCGTCGGTGCGCCCGGCCACCGGGGATCCGATCGGCACGTCGCTGCCGGCACCCAGTCGGGACAGCAAGGCCGCCAGCGACGCCTGCAACACCATGAACATGCTGGCGCCGCTCCTGACGGCCAGGGCCGCCAGGGCTTGGTGGATCTCCGCGGGAACGCGCACGTCGACTCTGCCGCCTCGGTGCGTGGGAATCGCTGGGCGCGGTCGGTCGTAGGGCAGCGCCAGTTCCGGCGGCGCGTCCTGAAGAGCCTGCCTCCAGAAGCCGAGCTGTTCGCTCTGGAGGCTGCTGGGGTCGTCCTCGTCTCCCAGCAGTTCGCGCTGCCACAGGGTGTAGTCCGCGTACTGCACCGGCAGCGGTTCCCAGCCTGGCCGCTCGCCCGCGCATCGGGCCTCGTAAGCCACCGACAGGTCCCGCGCCAGTGGCGCGATGGACCAGCCGTCACCGGCGATGTGGTGGATGACCACCAACAGCACGTGCTCGTGGTCATCCATACGGAACAGGCGAGCGCGCAGTGGCAGATCACGTGCCAGGTCGAATGGTGTCATGGCCGCCGCTCGCAGCGCTTCCTGCAGTTCGTCCCCGGCCACCTGCGTCACCGCCAGCGGCACCCGTGCCTGTTCCCCGCTCACGATCTCCTGGCGCGGCTTTCCGTCCACCGCCGGGAACACCGTCCGCAACGCTTGGTGCCGGAGTATCACGTCTTCCAGGGCCGTTCCCAGTGCCGCCGTGTCCAGCTCTCCCGACAGCCGCAGCGCCAGTGGCATGTGGTAGGTGGCGCTCGGCCCTTCCAACTCGGTCAGGAACCACAACCGCTGCTGTGCGAACGACAAGGGCACCACTTCCGGCCGTGCCCCGGCCGCCAGCACCGTACGCCTCCGTGTCCCCTCCTCGTCCATGCGTATGGCCAGGGCTGCGACGGTGGGGGCATCGAACAGGGTGCGGATGCTGATCTCGGTGTGGAGGACGGTGCGGATGCGGGAGATCAACCGGGTGGCGAGCAGCGAATGCCCGCCCAGTTCGAAGAAGTTGTCGTCCACGGTGACCTGTTCGAGGCCCAGGACCTCCGCGAACAGCACGCACAGGACCTCTTCCCGCGGGGTGGAAGGGCCACGTCCGCGAGAGTTGGCGCTGAAGTCGGGGGCGGGCAGGGATCGTCGGTCGAGTTTCCCGTTCGGTGTCAGCGGCAGGGCGTCCATGACGACGACGGCGGAGGGCACCATGTATTCGGGCAGGATGCCGGTCAGCCCGGCCCGTATTTCGGCGGCGTCCAGCGACCGACCCGGGGCAGGCACCACGTACCCGACCAACTGTCTGGAGCCACCCGGACCGTCGTCACGGACGACGACCGCGCTCTGGCCTACGAGAGGCCGGCTGCCCAGGGCGTTCTCGACTTCGCCGAGTTCGACGCGGAAGCCGCGGATCTTGACCTGGTCGTCGGAACGGCCGACGAACTCCAGCTGTCCGTCCGCCCGCCACCGCACCACATCGCCCGTGCGGTACATTCGCGCACCCGGCTCACCGAACGGACACGCCACAAACCGCTCTGCGGTCAGCCCCGGGCGCCCCAGGTACCCACGGCCCAGTTGGTCTCCCGCCAGATACAACTCGCCCGGGACACCGACCGGTACCGGACGCAGGCTTGCGTCCAACACGAACACCTGGGTGTTCCACACCGGTCGGCCGATCGGCACCAGTCCGGCGGCAGACCGTGAAGCGGGCGCATCGGCTGTGAAGGTGACGTCCACGGAGGCCTCTGTGGGGCCGTAGAGGTTGTCCAGTCGTGTATCCAGTATCTGCCGGAAGCGGGCTGTCAACTCGCCGGACAACGCTTCGCCGCTGCAGATCACCCGGCGCAGGCCGGTGCAGTCGGCGGCCGTGGGTTCGTTGAGGAAGACCTGCAGCATCGGCGGCACGAAGTGGACGGTCGTGACCCGCTGCGCCTGGATCAAGTCGGCCAGATAGGCCGGGTCCTTGTGTCCGTCCGGCCGGGCCACCACCATCACCGCGCCCGCCAGCAGGGGAAGAATCAGTTCCCACACCGAGACATCGAAACTGGAGGGCGTCTTGTGCAGAACGCGGTCGTCCGGCCCCAGTCGGTATTCGTCCTGCATCCACATCAGCCGGTTCACGATGCCCCGGTGCGGAACGACCGCGCCCTTGGGCCTGCCGGTGGAGCCTGATGTGTAGATCACGTAGGCCGGGTGCTCCGCCCGCAGGGGTGCCAGGCGCCGGTCATCGGTGACGTCACGGTCGTCGGCGAGGGTCAGGGCCTCGGCCGTCAGTGGATCATCCAGCACCAGCAGGGCAACGCCGTCCGCGGCCACTGCGCGATGTTCGGCGACCGTCACCACGCATACCGGCTGTGCGTCCTGGAGCATGTATGCGATCCGTTCGGCCGGATAGCCGAGGTCGATCGGAACGTAGGCACCGCCGGCCTTGAGCACCGCGAGCATCGCGATGACGAAGTCCGCCGACCGGGGCAGCGCCAGAGCCACCAAGGACTCCGGTCCCACACCCCGCTCGACCAGCAGCCGCGCCAGCCGGTTCGCCCGGACGTTCAACTCCTCGTACGACAACGACCGTTCCTCGTAGACCACCGCGACCGCGTCCGGCCTCTCCGCCACCTGACGCTCGAACAGCTCCGGAAGAGTGCCGGGATACACATCACGCGCGGTGTCGTTCCACCCCACCAGAATCTGACGACGCTCCTCCTCCGACAGCACTTCCAGACGAGACAGCGGTAACTCCGGAGCGAGTTCTGCGAATTGCTCAAGAATTCGACGGAAAAGGACGGTGTTCTTCCGATTGGTTTCCTCGTCATAGCGCTCGGGGTTCGCGCTGAAAGCTATCTTCAGATCGTCGTCCATGGGCCGGTCGTACACAGATAGCAGCACGTCCCCGACCGGCCCGTTCGCCATTGTATGAGTCGTACTCGTCAAACCTCTGAATTCAATGTCCTCGCCGAAGGACATCACATTGACCACGAGGCCGACCAGAGGATCTCGGCCCGCTATCCGAAGATCACGGAGAATGTCCGCATGGCGGTAACGCTGATGGCGCAGGGCTTCCTTGACGGCCTGCAACGTGAGCCGGACGAGCTCGCCCAGCGGAGTGTCGGGCCGCACTGTGACACGAATGGGCAAGATATTGGCCATCATGCCCGGGATGCTGCGCTGCTCCTTCCCGATTCGAGCCGAAGTGGAAAGACCGACAATGACATCCTGGGAGCCCGTTGCCTTGTGGAGTGCTGCCACGGCAGCAGAGATCACAAGACCAGAGAGACTCGTCCTCATTTTCCTGGCAGCATGTCGAAGTTCAACAGCGGCCTCGGGGCTCACTCCTTCAAAATGGCGAATGAAGGTGAAGGGCATGCGGGTTGACAACGGCTCTGTACTCAGACTTGCCGCCTCCGGGCGATTGGCGAGCGTCTTGGCCCAGTACTCTCGATCTCTCTCGAAGTCATCTGAACTGCGATAGGCAGAGTCGTCGGAAATCAGCTTGGCGATGGGATGAGAAACTTTCGGCTGGCACGATCCACCGGCAGCGAGCGATCCGTAGACCTCGGCGAGTCGACCGGCGACGAGCGGGCCGCTGAATCCGTCGATAATCGCATGATGAATTCGCTGATACCAGAAGTGCCGATCCTCTCCGATCTTGATGAGTGCTTGCACAAAAAGCGGAGCATCAACCATTGGGAACGGATTTCGGACATCTGACTGTATCCACCCTCTGGCGGCGGATTCTGCATCTTCACGATGCGTGAAGTCGATGAACTGCAGTTGCCAGCCAGTGGGGTCGCTCACATACTGCTGCGGCGTTTCACCGTCATCGGTGAAACGTATATGGAAGGATTCGGCTTCATTGAGAGTGTGACGCAGCGAAACCTCGAAGACGTCGACATCCAGCGGACCCCGAATATCCAGATATTCGGCAATATTGAAAATAGGGTTCCCTGGGTCCAATTGCTGGGAATACCAAATCTCGGCCTGCCCGGCCATCAGATCCCAGTGATCGTTTCGAATATCGGACATGTCAAGCCTCTGTTCTGTAAACCGAGTCGCACGCGTTGCCGACGCGCGCACCATGAAATCTGATTCTTGTAAAGCTGCCATGCTGCGGCTGAGGCATCACTCACCCCGGGCGAAGTAATTAAATGCTCAAGTAAGACGCCCTACGTCGACGGCGCTGTCCGCCTTCAACGGAGTGACTTCTGCGCGAGGACTGTCACGGAAATGCCTGTCTCGACTCGCAGAATTGTCATCATGCTTCTGCTTTTAGGGGTTCGTTCCAACATGGATGCACGCTGCTGGCGACGCCCGGAACCAGCGCCGGTCGACTGGGCCAAGATCCGGGCGCGAGGCCTCACGCATTTGAAATGCTCTTCGGTCTCATGTCGGTCCAGTTTTCATCGATATATGTCAGGCACTCATCTCGACCGGCTTCGCCGAAAGCAACGGACCACCCCTCGGGAACATCGATGTGAACTGGCCACAATGAATGCTGACCTTCATGGTTGACAAGCACGAAGTATGTGCCTTCCGCGTTCTCAAAGGGATTGCTCATGCCTTACCCGATTCCTTCTCTGTCGATTCCACAGGACTTCCCTGGGTGAAGAAACTGTGACGCCATGGCAGGATACGGGATGGCTGGATCTCTACCAACCGCGGACCGCTCGTGCACAATGCCCCAATGGGGCATTGATCGTTTATGGGTAATCTGATGCAGTTCGCCATGTCTGCTACTATTCGAGGGGAAATCTCTCGGGCCGTGTTTGAGATCTCGATCCTTGGCTTCGCAGAAGGTATTCCAGGCTCAGCGGGCGAACCATGACAAGTTCCCTCTCGTCGGCGACTTCAGGGAGCTGGAGCACGGTCGGCCGGACCCTCGCTCCGAGCCGCTGTGCGAGCCACTGAGTCGGAACACGGACGTGACCTGGTCTGCTACCTCTGTAGCGGCTCGGCCTGAGTGACAGCGACTTGGAGGCGGTGTTGACCGCGCTCTTCGGGCACGAGCCGGACTGAGGCAGGCATCAGAACGGGCGCCCCATCCGGTCATGTTGAGGTCCGGGTCAACGGGCGAGGACCTGGCCGAGAGGCCTGTCCAACCCGGGTGAGGCGACGGAGCATGATGCCGATCATTGCCCAGCGGATCATCGTCTCCGCATGGGCTGGGCTGGTCTCGGAGTCGCGGGCGAGACGTCGTTTGGCGGTGATCCAGGAGAGCGCGGGTTGCGTCCTGAGAAGTGGTGTACGGGTTCGACCTGATCCGGGGGTTTGCTCCGGCGTCGGGATGAGGCCCGCATAGACGAACGGCCACCGGCTGATCTTTCAAGACGACCAAGTCTTTGAAGGAGATCAGCACGATGACCGCACCAGACAGTCTGCCGCTGCACGCTCTCGCGGAGGACAATCTCGCCGCGGCGAGTCCCGACCTACTGCGCGCGATGGTCAAGACGTTCGCCGACGCGCTGATGTCGGCGGAGGCCGACGCCCTGCGCGGCGCCGAGTATGGGCAGGTCAGCGACGAGCGAGTCAACCATCGCAACGGCTACCGCCCACGCGAGTGGGACACGCGGGCCGGGACCGTTGAACTCGCCGTCCCCAAGCTGCGGCAGGGCAGTTACTTCCCGCACTGGCTCCTCGAACGCCGTCGCCGGGCCGAGCAGGCCCTCATCTCGGTGGTGGCCACCGCCTACCTGCTCGGCGTTTCCACCCGCCGGGTCGAGAAGCTCGCCGAGTCCCTCGGCGTGACCCAGCTGTCGAAGTCCCAGGTCTCCGCGATGGCCCGGCACCTGGACGAGCAGGTCGCAGCCTTCCGCAACCGGCCTCTGGACGCCGAGCCGTATGCGTTCGTCTGGGTCGACGCGCTCACGCAGAAGGTCCGCGAAGGCGGCCGCATCATCAACATCCACGCCCTGATCCCGGTCGGCGTCAACGCTGAAGGCCACCGTGAGATCCTCGGTCTGGACGTCGCCACCGCCGAGGACGGCGCCGGCTGGCTCGCCTTCCTGCGCTCACTGATCGCCCGCGGCCTGGGCGGGGTCCAGCTGGTCATCTCCGACGCCCATGCCGGCCTGGTCGACGCCATCGGTGCGGTGTTGCCCGGCGCCTCCTGGCAGCGCTGTCGCACCCACTACGCCCGCAACCTGCTGAGCCAGGTGCCGAAATCGGCCCAGCCCTGGGTGGCCACACTGCTGCGGACCGTCTTCGAACAGCCCGACACCGACGCCGTGAAGGCCCAGATGACACACATCCTGGACGCACTGGAGGCCAAGTTCCCCAAAGCCGCAGCCCACTTGGACGCCGCCCAACACGACCTACTGGCATTCACCGCCTTCCCGCGCGAGATCTGGCGGCAGATCTGGTCGAACAATCCGCAGGAGCGGCTGAACAAAGAGATCCGCCGCCGCACCGACGTGGTCGGCATCTTCCCCGACCGCACCGCCGTGATCCGGCTCGTCGGCGCGGTCCTGGCCGAGCAGAACGACGAGTGGACCGAAGCCCGCCGCTACATGGGCCGCGAACTGCTGGCCAAGGCCCGACTCCACCCGATCGAGTCAGAAAACGACGACACCGTCCTGCCCACCGAACTCACCGCATAGCCTCAAAACGAGATCACCGAGTGGCCGTCGATACACCCCCGACGCGACGAAGCCCCCGAGGCCGGCCGGCCTCGGAGGCTTCGTCCCTTGCTCCGCACTCTGGTCGGCGACCGGGCCTGTCGGTCTCACGCCACGGCGGCCTGCTTTGCCAGGGCGGCGAGCGGGGAGCGCCGGCCTTTGGGGACCGCGCGCAGCTGCTCCCAGTCGACATCGGTCCGCGCGGCGAGCGCGTCGACGGACTGCGTCGTGTAGAGCGCGACGTCGACGGCCCCGGCCCGGCTCGTGCCGAAGCGGACCTCGATCGACTGCGGCGAGCGGATCCAGCCGAGCCGCACCATGTGGTCGAAGTCGGCGCGGCGTCAAGCCGACGGGTTCGTGGATTCCTGGAGGGGAAATCCAGGGAACCGGAGGGTGGCTGGGCTCCTGGCGGCAGAGTAGCCCGCGGGTTCCGGGCCCCCAACTGGTCTCGACAGTGTGAGCTGCGCCCAACTGTCAGTGAGTTCACAGCAGTCGGCGCCAGATTGCATGATGCAGGTATCGATCAACCTGCGTTGGGCCGCCACAGCCAGCGCAGAGCGTCCGGAAGCAGGACGCCGCCGTGGTTGGGGCTGTGTCCGCCGTCTCCTAGGACAAGGCGGAAGTCGTAGCCCGCTTCAGCGAGAGCGGCTGCCACGCGCAGGTTTTCGGCGAGCCAGTTCCACTGTGGCTCATTCCAGTGCAGGTCGCGGTGGCCTGCTTGCATGAAGATGCGCAGCGGCTTGCGGGGGACGCGGGAGATGAGCTCTGGGTAGGGGTTGCCGTCCGGCATCTGCGCGAAGCTGGACAGGTATCCGATGACGCGGCGGAACTTGTCCGGACGCAGCCATGCGGCGGTGAAGGCGCAGTTGCCGCCGCTGCTCCCGCCGCAGATGCCCCACTGTTCGGGCGACTGGGCGATGGTATAGCGCTCCGCAACCTGCGGGATGATCTCGGTGAGGAGGAAGGTGACGTACTGGTCGTCGAAGGCGTCGTACTCGTTGTTGCGGTTCTTTGGGTTTTCCGCATTTGGGAAGACGCCAGGATCGACGAACACGCCGATGGTGACGGGGATGTCGCCGCGGTGAATGAGGTTGTCCAGGACGATCGCGCCGCGTACCTCCCCTGCGGGGTCCAAGTACCACCATCCGTCCTGGAACACCATCAAGGATGCCGGTTCCGCTGGGTCGTACTGTGCAGGCACGTGGACCCAGAACTTCCGGAAGGTTCCCGGGTAGACCTCGCTGCTCCTCCACTCGGACGCGACCGTCTCGCCAGCGGGCACGCCCGGCTGTAGAACGGAATCGGGTCCGTGGACGTAGCGCACGTCCGACTGGTCGATCGGAAGTGACTGATAGGGCATCTCCATGGTCACGGGGAGCAACCGTAGGGCGATCACCACCCTTGACCGCAAGGGAATTTTTGTAACCCCGAGCAGGATGGGCGGGTCCGGCAGTGGTGCAAGGCCAAGATCGAGGCGTGCACAGTCGCAATGGACACGCCGACGTCGGCGGGCCCATCGCTGAGTGACAAGCGGGCCGCGAACCAGCCAGCTCGTCATGCCTGGGTGGGGTCCTTGATGAAGCGGTGCGGATGGGCGGACTTGACGTACTTTATCGCGGTGTCGGGTGCGATCCCGAAGACGCGCATCAGGTGGACGGGGTCGGCAGTCTCGTGCGCTTCGTCGAGGATCAGGTCGATCCTCAACTTCTGGGGCTGGAGGCCAAGTTGAGCGAAAATCGGTTGGACACCGTATTTGGCGACCGGTGGCCCCTCTGGGTCGAGGGCGGTGACCTGCGTGACGAACAGATGCGGGTTGGTGCTGTGGGGCCAGCGCTCGTAGCGTTCGCGGAGCCAGTCGGTGAGAAGCTCCAGGGTTAGCTCGTCCAGGTAGACGGTGCGCTTGTCTCCACGACGTCGAGCGATGAGTCGCCCGGCCGACCGGTTGAGATCCGTCAGGTGCAGGCGTCGGATCTCCGTCGATCCCAGGGCGTGGATCGCGACCAGAGCGACGACGGCCTTGGCCATCGCGGTCGGCGCCCTGTCCAGCAGGCCGGCGAGACGGTCGGACGGAATCCGTCGCGGTGCGCGATTCACGTAGGTGGCGGAGACGTTGCGGGCCGGGTCCCGGAAGATGACTCGCTCTCGCTTCAAGGCCCGGAACAGCGATCGCAAGGCGCCGTGGACGCCATGGGCACGATTGCCGGTGTGCGCGGTGACGGCTTCTTCGACATCTTTTGGTGTGATCTCGCGGAGGCTGTCGATCCGCTTGCCCCACTTCCGCAGGACGGGAACGTGGTAGTGGCAATAGCGGCGGATGGTGGCCCAGTCCATCGCCGGGGAGGGGCGGCGGCCTTCTCCCCGCATGACGCGGACCCAGACCTTCACCTCGTCGTGCAGGTGATCGGGGATCGTGTCGAGGAGTCGCTCGACGGCGGCTTGTTCGGGGTCGGTCCGCTCCAGCGGGATCAGAAGGCTGCGCTCACTGAGGAAGGGGACGACGCGTCGACCGCCCCAGCTGGACCCGAACCGGGCGACCTCACGGACGTCGGCCTCATGGAGGGGAGCGTCGACGCCGAGCCAGGCGGCGAGGAACCGCAGGGTCCGCAGGTTGACGGCTCGGGCCATCACTGTCCACTGCTGTTCCTTGGCGGACGTCCGGAATTGCTCAACGAGTTGGGATGCCTGTGGGGTGAGTGCGGGCAGTCGCATGTCCTTCAGGCGGGCCCACTGGCGGGCATGGGCCGAGGCCGAGATCGGGAAGAGTTCCAGTTGTCCGGGGCTGACGAGCATCGCGGAGTGGACGCGGGGATCCTCCCGGGCAATCTTCTCTCTCCGAAGGACGGAACGGCGGCCCTTGTCGCGGCCGTAGTCGCCGGGGCGGGCGTTGTTGAGGCCGGGGGCGTATCCGCCGAACCAGAGCTGTTCGACCGCAGGTCCGTCGCCGAGATGCTCGTAGAGCACCTGGTGGCAGAAGCGGCACTTCCCGTCCTTGAGCGGCCAGGTCCGGCCGCACCGCTCGCAAGGGGAGGTCGTCCGGCCTGGGTGACGGGCCCACTCGCGGCAGCAGTCGCAGAGTGGTTTAGCGTCTCCGGCCCAGGCAAGGCAGTGTTCGCAGGACACCATGTGGCGCCATTCGCGCCGGTAGGCTGACTGGGCGAAGCCTGAGCCGAGACGCCGCCGCAGCAGTCCGGCCTCCTTGAGTACTGAGGCGACCGCGGGCCGCATCCGCGGCAGCTCGGCGATGACGTACTCGTCGACCAGACGCTCTCCGGCTTCCCGGGATGCCAGGGCCAGCATCATCACCTCCATCACGCTGAACTGCCAGCCGGTACTCAGACCCCGTCGTTCGCGGATTCTCTCGACGGCGTCGAGGACCTCTGCCATCTCGGGGAACGAGCGGTCGGCGATCCGCTGGGCATGCTCACGGGTGAACGTCCGAGGCAGCCGGGAAAGCAGGGCCAACTGCCCGAGCACCTGGGGCGGGCAGATCCGGCAGTCGTCCTGCAGGCCCCGGACGCCACGGCCGTAGTTCCGCTTCCAGGCATCGGCGGGCGGCATCTCGACAGGTTGTCGCTGTTTCCGGGCGACGTACCCGTTCGGGTTCTGAACGCCCGGCAACCGCAAGGACAGTTGCAGGTCACGGACCGGCCCAGGCCGACGCCGAACCGCGCTGCGAGTCCACTCAAGGTCAGGCAGCAGCCGGATCTCGACCGTGCACGGACGACAGATTCCGTCCTGGTCGACCTCGGCCCGATGCCGGCAACGGCGACAAACACCGTCCCCGCCGCCGCGAGGCGCCCAGTTGATGCAGACGGTGCAGCTGCCCATGGGCCTCAGCGGCCCCCAGCCGTGGCAGCGGTCGCACTCGCCGATCCTCGTTTCCCTCGGGTGCATCAGTTCGGCGGCAGCCCTCGCCGGCCGGTGCCGCCGCTGCGGGGGACCGGCCGAACAGCGCCGCCCTCCCGTTGCTGGCCGACGGCCCGCTGCTGGGGCTGGTCGCGCTCGGCCTGGTGCTGCTGCGGCTCGGCCTCCATCAGGTCGGCGACCGTGCAGTCCAGGGCCGCGCAGATCTTGTCCAGGTCGTCCAGCCGGACCGTGATCGGCTTGTTCGACCACAGCGCTGCGACCTTGCTCAGGGAGGGGTTGAACCCCACTTCCTGGAAGGCGGCCTGCAGCTGCGTCGGCCGCCAGATGTCCCGCCGGGCCGCGACCCAGCGCAGGTTCCACTTCACCGTCTCACGCCTCTCCGCTCAGCCGTCGCACCGCCCGGTGCGACGCCTCCAGACTCGCCTTCTCAGGGTCGGACTTGACCGATCCGAGGTAGCCGACCGTGGTGGTCGCCCACTCGTGACCGAGGATCTTCTGCACATCCCACAAGGCCATGCCGGACTCGTAGTTGTGTGTCGCGCACGCGTGCCGCAGGAGATGCGGATGAAGCTCGGTGACCGGCCCGGACATATGCAGCTTCGAGGCGGCCTTCAAGGACCGGCGGAACGCGTCCGGGCCGACGGCCGGCGCGACCGGGAGATTGAGGGAGGCGACGGCGGTCGGCAGCCGTTCCGAGGGCCACAACGGAGCGCACGGATCGGACGGATCGTCGGCGAACTCGCCGCGGATCTCCTCGACGTACCACCACAGAAGTTCACGGCCCTCGGCGAACAGAAACGCCTCGCGTTCACGCGGCCCGGAGCCTCTGGCGCCCTTGCCCTGGACGACGAAACGTCCCCACTGGCCCAGCTCCCAGTGGATGTCGCCGATCCGCACCGTGCACAGCTCGGTGGCCCGGACGCCGGAGATGTAGGCGATCTTCGCCATGCAGTAGTCACGCACGGCCACCGGATACTTGCGGGCGCCTGGCAAAGCCTCGCGCCAGGAGGCAAAGAACTCTGTCGTCGCCCGCTTCGAGGGCGGGATCCGCAAGCCGTACTCGCCCCGGTGCCGGGGACGGTTGAAGGGATCGACCGGCGACTCGACGGCCGCCCCGAACCGCCGCAGGATCTCGCCCGCGTACCGCTGTTCAAGAAACGCGAAGAAGCTGTCGATGTTGACGATCTTCTGGCGAACTGTGCGATGCGACCGCTTGCCCGGACCGGCGAAGTAGCAGTCGAGCTGCCGCGCTGACAGCTTCCACGGCACCGTGTCGTAGAAGTCGCACAGCTCGATGACCGGTTTCGTGAGCTTCCCCAGCGTCGTCGCCGCGAGCCCGGCCACGTCCCGTGCCCACGTGTACTCGGCCACGGTGTCGTGGAAGAACGCGATCTCGTCCGCGCTGTCCGAGATCGCGGCGGCCCGCCGCTGCAGCGTGAGTACGTCCGCCAGACCCTCCTCTGGCGGACGCGACTCACTCGGTGCGGCTGCCGGGCACGGGACCAGCGACAGCCGACGGCTTCTGGTTTCATCCACGAACCGGCAAATTACGGGGATCACTCGCAGAATCCGCCAGTAACAGTGGAGATCTCACACCAACGAGTGACTGCCCGGTACAGACCGTGGACCTGCTGAGATGCGGCTACGTCAGGGTGAGGACCTTCGGGGAACCCGTCGGACAACCACTTACCCGGAGCCGGGCGGCGGCCTGCTCCGGTCCGAGCGGGGTGTCGGCGGCGACCAGCTCCGCCAGGTCCTCGCGCCGGCAGACCTCCGCGACCTGGCCGGGATGGTGCAGCGTCCCCTCAGGATTCGCGCTCAGGTCGACCAGCAGGCCGCGGTCGACGAACCGCCGCACCACGAACGCCGACACGTTCGCCTTCTCGCCGATCACGTTCGGGGTGCCGAGCGCTTCCGCGATCCGGTCCGCCGCCGCGCCGCCGCCGATCGGTGGGGAGGACATGGCGGCTCGGATGGCGTCGGCGTTCAGCGCTTCCACCGCAGCCCGCGACCACTGCCAGGAAGACGCGTCCGGGTCAGGGATGAGCCCGGCATGCCGCGCCCACCGGAAGGCAGCCGCGGACACCTTCAGGCGCTTGGCGGCCTGGCTCGCGTCGTGCTCGGTTCGTCGCATGAGATCACCTCTCGCTCGTTCACCGGAAGCGGCGTACAGAACATGACAGATCACAAGAAAAGCTGTCAATCCATCCTGAAGATAGGCAAGTTGGGGTGCATGCGCTAAGGCTGTGTCCGCGTACGCGAGGGAAGATCATCCGCCCGGGTGCCGGTGCAGAACGGGCTGGACTGCCATGGTCGGGGCGACCAGGGCCCCGACCACGCTCCGGCCGGGGACGTACGCGCCGTGTCAGGGCTGTCCTGGGGACGCCTCCGTGGCCGGCCCCGCCTTCGCGGTCTTCCGTCCCGTAGCCTTCTCCGCTGGGTCCGGCTCCTGGTGGATGTCGGCATCGTCCTCGCCACGTGCGGATCGGGCTTTGTCCACGGATTCCTTGAGGGCGGCCATCAGGTCCGCCAGCTGTCCCGGCGGGCCCGGTACAGGTGCCTCGGGGAGGCGGTGGCCTTCTTGCTTGGCCTCGACCACGGCGCGCAGAGCCTCGGTGTAGTGGGTCGACTTGGCCAGTGAATCGAACACGTGGCCTGATTAGAGGTGTGGAGGCAAACTCATTCCCTCGTGACTTGATCGAGCTCCAGGCGGAGTGGCAGCGGACCTATGCGGCGCTGGCCGTGCCGCGGCCGGTGGACCCCACGGTGCTGCGTCGTCAGGCCCGCGGCCTGGGGGAGTTGCGATGACCCGGCTCCCGGCGGCCGGGCCGGTGCACCGGGTCCGGCTTCAGTTCGGGGCCGGTGGTCCGGCGGTCATCGGTGAGTGGGTCGACGGTGCGGTCGCTCGCCGGGCCTGGCATGCCTGGGTGGGGCTGTACGGAAGCGACCAGAGCGTCGTCATCCGGCTTGCCCGGGAAGCCGGCGGATCCGAGAACGTACTGATGGCGTGGGAGAACCGGCACCCCGTCGTGCAGGAACCGGGCGGGGAGCGCACCCTGCCGCTGTGACATCGGAAGGACCGTCATGCCGTCCGCCCAGCCGCCGCAGGTCCGGGTGACCCTGCCCGACGGGCAGGTGCTGCGCGGCTGCTGCATGCGTGGGGCAGTTCCCGAGGGCTGGGTGGATGGCATGGGTGGCGCTGCCCATGTGGGCTGACGATCCCGGGACCGAGACGGTTAAGCCGCGCGAGTACCGGGTCTGGCTCACCCCCACCCAGGCGCATCCGATCGACGGTGTCCGCTACGACCAGGTCCCCCGCTATCCCCTGCGCCGCGAGGAGCCAGCCGCGCTGTCGGCCGACCGGTGGGCCTGGAAGATCCAGCGCACCCCAGGCGTCGCCGGCCGCCGCGGTGGGTGCGTCGTACACGTCTGGGACTGCGAGGAAGCACCCCAGGAGGCGGAAGAACTCGACGTGCTCGCCGCGCTGGAGGTGCTGCGCCGCCCCGGCGCTGTGGCTTGTGGCGAGTGCGGGGCGGATGTCGCCCTCGGCCCTCTGGCGTAGGGACGACCGCACCCCAGTGGCCGCCGGTGCCGCACAGGAACGATGGAGGCTTGCCTGGCCGGATCGGGGATCGGGGATCGGGCAAGCCTCCAACTCCCCTACTGCTTCCCCTGCCGTTCCCTCCCTGTCAGTCTGTGATGAGACACCCGGTATGCCGGGTTATCCTTCCTGGGCGAGACAGGAGCCCCACCCCAGATGACCAGCACGAATGG
>NZ_JBEPAP010000099.1:0-24535 GCF_040298665.1 Streptomyces sp. NPDC001508 | reverse complement strand
CTGATGAGGGCGTAGGAACTCCCATCATCCCAGGTCAGCAGGCACCTCTTCCCATTTCCCCGTCCCCAGACCGACCTTCACGCGGTGGATCCAGGTTCAGGAGTCGACTGCTTTGTGTCTATTGATGATCACGTGTGATCGAAATTGACAGGTATGAAGGAAGTGTGAAACGGGGGGCGTTCCTGGTGGCAGGATGCAGCCCCAGGGCCTGAGGAGGCGTGAGCGCGGTACGGGGCTCGTCCGTTCGTCGAGTGCTCGAGTTCAAGCCCTCATAGGCAAAGGTGCGCGGCAGGGAGTTGGGGTGTCTCAAACCGGTACGAGTGGTGTCATTCCGGGCCAACGGGCTGGCTTAAGTGAGTTGCCCAGCCGCAAGACTCCGACGCCACCCCGCCTGACCAAGGCCGTAATCCAGAATTTCAGGTTGCTGCGTGAGACCGAGCTGTCCTTCACTGATGACGTGACATTGTGCGTCGGCCGCAACAACACGGGAAAGACCTCGCTGGCCAAATTATTCAAGCTCTTCCTGACGAAGAAAGATAGCGTGCTGCGCATCGAGGACTTCTCTGCAGAATGCTACGCGGAGTTCCTTGACGCGCACCGCCTCTACGTTGCGGGTGAGAAGGAACAGGCACGCGGCCGGATCCCGAAGGTCACCCTGACCCTCCATATCGGATACGACGCGAACTGCGGACAGTACGGCCCTCTGTCCGCCTTCATGGTGGACCTCGATCCCGACTGCTCCGAGGTCGTGATCAGGCTCACCTATGCATTGAAGGACGGCGCCCTGGACGTGTTCCTCAGCGACCTGGTCAGCAGTGCGGACGCTGCGCCTCTTGAGCGGCTCGCCAGACGCATTCCGGCCCACTTCGGGCTGTCCGTGACGGCGGTAGACCCCACTGACGACGCGAACGTCCGCACAGTCGACCTGGCGGACGTCAAGAAGCTCCTAAAGGTGGACTTCCTCGATGCACAGCGGGGACTGGACGACGAGGACCGGGAGGCCGCCCAGCCCATCGGAACAATCTTCGAGAAGCTCTTCACCTCAGCGAAGGGCAGCAAGCGTGTTGAGTGGCTGGAGGATCTCGCCACGCGTATCGACGTGATGCTCACGAACACCTCCAGCGATCTCGACATCAGCCTGCAGGAGATCCGCACCCAGGTAGCGCCGGCATTGACGGCCTTCGGATACCCGGGACTGGGGAACCAGGAGTTCGTCACTGCCGCCCGCCTTGATTCCCGGCGGCTTCTCAGGAACTTCGCACGCATCCACTACCCGGGAGCGGCTGGCGTGCGGTTTCCGGAGTCGTACAGCGGCCTCGGAACGCGCAACCTGGTGATGATGCTCCTCAAACTCTTCACCTACTACCGCGAACACACCGCCCAGTCCAATGAACTGGGGATTCATCTCGTCTTCCTGGAGGAGCCGGAGGCTCACCTGCATCCGCAAATGCAGGAGGTGTTCATCCAGCAACTCCTTCAATTTCCCTCGCTCTTCCCACGGCTCGATGCCCAGATGCGCGCGAACAACCCTCAATCGGTCGGCATGACGGAGGCGACCGGTTCCGGCAGCCAGAATGGATCGCCCTGGAATGCCCAGTTCGTGGTGACTACCCACTCGGCGCATGTAGCCAATCGGGCGCGCTTCTCGAACATCCGGTACTTCCGCAAGGAGGAAGAGGCTGCCGAGCCCGGAGACGAGCCGAGGCCGGCCCGTACGGCCATCAAGGACCTCTCCCAGGTTTCGCGCGACGAGAAATTCCTGCTGAAGTACCTGACCCTCACCCGGGCCGACCTCTACTTCGCGGATAAGGCGATTCTCGTTGAGGGCGCCAGCGAGCGTGTCTTCGTCCCAGCCGCAGAGGAAAAACTCGCAGCGCGAAAGCCAGACACAGCTCTCTCGCATCAGTATGTGACGTTGATGGAGGTAGGCGGCGCGTACGCCCACAAGTTCTACCCCCTCCTGAGAATCCTGGGCATCCCGGCCCTGATCATCACTGATCTCGACCCCATCGACGCAAGCGGTCCCAAGACCCGCAAGTGCACCGTGTCCGAAGGAGGGCACACGTCCAACCAGTCCATCCGGGCATGGTTCGACGAGACGGGCGAGACCAAGGTGGCCGAACTGCTCAGACGCGCCGAGGCAGATGCACCCGTAGCCGCCAACCTTTGCCTCGCCTACCAGGTGCCCGAGCAGCCCGGAGATCCATGCGGTCGTACCTTCGAGGACGCCTTCGTACTGGCAAACCCGACTCTCTTCGGTCTCTCCCGGCGTAGAGCCACGACCACGAACGCGAGCCTGGAAAGGAGAGCCCGCGACAAGGTGGACGGCAAGGGCAGCAAGGTCGACTTCGCCCTCGAGCACGTCCTCGGCGAACACGACTGGGAGGTGCCGAAGTACATCAGGCGCGGTCTCGAATGGCTCATGGCACAGGACGGGACGGCGACGAAGACGGATGACGAGTGATGACGGCACGTCCCGAAGAGCTGATGCAGGGCAAGCGCGTCGTCACCGTGGCCGAGTCGGAAGCGCAGACGGTACGGGAGACGATCCTGACCGCATTGCGGGAGGGCAGCCACTTCAAGTTGGAGGCCGGCGCCGGTGCGGGCAAGACGAGCTCGCTGATCGAGGCACTTCAGAGCATCCTCGCCGACCGAGACCGGTACCTCCCGCGACGGGACCAGCGCGTCGCCTGCGTCACCTACACCAATGTGGCCCGCGACGAGATCATCAGTCGCACCGACGGCAGCCCGTCCGTCTTCGCCGACACCATCCACGGGTTCCTGTGGCAACTGTTGTCTCCCTTCCCCAAGTACCTGCTGCGCTACGTCGTCGAGGTCGACGCCATGCAGTCCAGGCTGGAAGGGCGAACATCACTGGACGGCTACACGGTCGATTACAGCACCGGCTACCGCAAGGTGGACCACGACACACTCCACGTGCAACTGGCGCACGACGACCTCCCTGCCCTGGCTTGCAAGTTCTTCGCCCTCCCCAAGTTCCGGGCCCTGGCCGCCGACCGGTTCCCCATCGTGTTCGTCGACGAGTACCAGGACACCCCCGCCGGCCTGGTGGAGGCCATGTTGGGCACCCCGGGTGAGGAGACCACCCTCCCTGGCCCCCTCTGCGGATTCTTCGGAGACCACTGGCAGCAGATCTACGACAAGGTGTGCGGGACCATCGACGACCCGCGCGTGAAACCGATCGTCAGGAGGCGCAACCGCCGGTCGCAGCACGCTGTGGTGGATCTCCTGAACGCGATGCGCCCTGAACTGGAGCAGACCACGAGCCCGGGAGCAGGTGAGGGAAGCATCGCCATCTACCACACCAACGACTGGGCCGGCACGAGGCTCACCCACCACCGAAAGGGACAAATAGGCTGGGATGCTGCGCATGCGGCCCGCAGCTGGGCCCTGGAAGACGCCCGCCGACGCCTGTGGAACACCGAGGAATCCGATGGCTTGGACGGAGCGCGGGCGGCAGCGCCCAGCACGAAGATCCTCATGCTCACGCACGAGACGATCGCCGGCGAACTGGGCTACCAGCGACTTCACCAAGCCTTCCGGCGCAACGAGTCGTATGTGAAGAAGGAGGACCACGTCATGGCCTTCTTCCTGGACGTCCTGGAACCCGCACTGCTTCATCACCGGAACAAGCGCTACGGCGCGATGTTCGACGTGCTCGGCCACCGCTCGCTTCTCACCTCACCCGCCGACAAGCACGCGTGGGCAGCTCTCCTGAAAGAGCTGGAGAGGACCCGTGAGGATGGCACTGTTGGCGACGTTCTCGACCTCTGCCTGAGGCAGCAACTGTTTGACGGACTGGGAAAGGTCCGTGAACGCCACCGCAAGTTGGTGCCACTGGCCAACAGCGAATCGCAGTCCGAAAGCGACGACAAGGCCAAGGCGCGAGCGGAAGAGTACGAGGCCCTGCGTGCTGTTCCGTACGCGCAGCTACTGGCGTTGCATGACCACCTGGGCGGTGGCACACCCTTCGCGACGCAGCACGGAGTCAAAGGCCAGGAGTTCGACAGGGTGCTCGCCGTCGTCAGCAAGGGGCACACTCGCTTCCAGATCCCCGAGATGTTGGCGAACTTCTCCCGGCGTCACGGACTGCAGGGGAAGGAGCGGGAAGCCTTCGTCAGGGCTCGGAACCTCTTCTACGTGGCGTGTTCGCGGGCAAAAGAGCACTTGGCCCTTCTCTTCACCACGAAGCTCGACCCCGCTGCGCTCGAAACCCTCCGGCAATGGGTGGGCGACTCCCGGATCATTTCTCTGCGGTTCGATGGAGATTCTGTGATATGCGGCGAGCGCGAAATGAACAACGCTGTCTCGCCAGTGCGCGGGTAGGCTGTCGGCCCTGGAGTGACGGAGCATTGTCCCCCAGTACCTCCGCCAGCCTGAAGTCGGCCTATCGCTGGCATCAGTTGTGGCAATGGTGGTGTTGAGGCATTGGCCTCCCGCGGCCCGAGCGGATCGCGCTGCCGTCTGTCGCTGCGCAGTCTGGAGAAACTGGCTGCGTATCTGGAGCAGGGTCCGGCCGCTCACGGCTGGGTGGAGGACCAGGTGTGGGCCGCCGCTCGGGCTATCACGGTGTGGAAGGAGGCGACATGGGCCGAGGTAGAAGAGTCTGGGCGGCATGTTGGGGGTGACATCTGCTTCGAGGACGAAGCCGGATTCACCCGAAAGTCGTCCCGAGGACCGGGCCTGGGGCCGGCGCGGGCGCAGCCGGTCGTGACTGTCGGCGGGCGACGCTCGGGGTGCCTGTCGGCGCCCGGGTTGATCGCGATGCGGCCAGGCTCACCGGACCGGGCTGTGTCACCGACTGCGCACCCACCGAGCGGGCTAAGGCGCGAGCCGCAGCATGGGCGAGCGGGACTTCATCGCGTTCGTCTGCGGCGTCCACCAGCTCCTCAAAGCACCGATCGTGCTGGTGTGGGACCGCCTGAACACTCACGTCTTCCACGCTGTGCGTGAGCTGATCGCCGAACGGGAGTGGCTGACGGTGTTCCTGCTGCCTGCCTACTCACCCGACCTCAACCCGGTCGAGTGGGTATGGGACCACGTCAAGCGCAGCCTGGCCAACCTCGCCGTAGTCGGTCTCGACCGGCTCGAAGCCCCCGTACACAACCGGCTCAAGCGCCCTCAGTTCCGCCCGACGCCCTTGACGGCTTCATAGCGGGCACCGACCTGAAGCTCGACAAACCCACTTCACCTTGACGAGCCGAAGGCAGTAACGAACTACTGTTGTGGATTAGGGTGCATCGGTGTGGATCTCGAAGCCGTACGCACCTTCGTCGCCATCGCGGACGCGGGCCAGTTCAAGGAAGCCGCTGCCGGCCTGTCGATCACTCAGCAGGCCGTCTCCAAGCGCATCGCTGTGTTGGAGAAGGACCTCGCAGTTCGGCTACTCACCCGCACTGCGCGCGGAGCCCGGCTCACTATCGATGGACAGGCGTTCCTGCCCCACGCCCGCGACCTCCTGCAGGCCGAAGAGCGAGCAGCCGACTCCGTACGCCCTGGCCGTCGCGCGCTGCGCGTCGACGTGGTCAATCGGCGTATCGCGCCTGCGCGCCTGGTGCGCGACTTCCACCGCGCCCATCCCGAGACCGAACTCGACGTCGTGGCCCTCTTCAGCGCCGATGCTGCCATTGCCGCTATCCGGGCGGGCACGATCGACGCGTCCTTCCGAGCTGTCACCTTGCCCGTGCAGCAGCTCCCCGACGACATCGAGACCGCCCGCGTCCTCGACGACCCCCTCCAACTTCTCACCGGATCGGGCCACGAACTCGCCTCCGCCAGCGCGGTCGCACTCACCGAGCTTGCCGGGCGCAAGATCTGGTTGCCCGGCAACGTCACCGGAACTGAGTGGGTGGCTTACTACAACGAGCTCGCCGCAGCGTTCGGGCTAACCATCGACACGGTAGGCCCCAACTTCGGCACCGACGCCCTCCTGGAGGTTATCGCTGGATCCTCGGAGCTGGCCACCTTCGTCGGCGAGCAGGTAAGGCTCGTATGGCCCGCCCACTACAACCTGCGGCGCATCGCCGTACACGACCCGATACCGGTCTACCCGTACTCATTGATCTGGAGCTGCGACAACCACCATCCCGCACTCACGGCACTCCGGAACTACCTCGGCTCCACGCAGTCCGACCGCTCCGACAGCTGGACATGGACACCCAACTGGACACAGCGGTAAGAAGCACCGTGCCATTGGTAACAACGTCATGAGCCGCAACCGCTGTTCCTCCATTCCCTCGTCGTCATCGTCGATTTCACCGCCTTCGGGTCGCGCAAGGGGCGCAGGCAGCCACCAGCGGTGAAGCTGTAAGGCCCCAGAACATTGAGGTTCTTGTGCTTGAGCGGGACAGCCTCGCGACGTCCTCGATCTCTCGGTCCTTGCCGCGGACCTGGACGACCGCGGCGTCGTATTAGCGGGTTGTCCACAGCGCCACGGCGTTCAGGGCCAGGTGGAGCGAGTCGAGATGGTCACTCATCCTGTCCTGGTATGCCTGGTGGATGGTGCCGAGCTTGCCGTGGCATACCTCGCGGGCCAGCTTGTTCCCGAACTCCTGCACGGTGAGCTGCCGGATCATCTGCCGCCCATAGGGAGCGTAGGCCGGGTAAGCTACGCAGAGCAGGCGCTGGTCTTCGCGATCCGGCAGTACTCGGCAAAAACGCCTGCGCGCTGCGCAAGTGGAACCGGGCCAGCCGCACACATTGGCTCCACGTAGGCTGGGCACTTATGGGACACCGCGAACAGTTGATGATCGGTGCGAAGAAGTGCCTGCAGGAACTCGGCTATGCCCGCACTACCTCGCGCGATCTGGCTGCTGCGGCGGGAGCGCCGCTGGGGTCGATCAACTACCACTACCACTCGAAGGACGAGCTGCTCAACGCGGCTCTGCTGGAGCTTCTGCGTGAGTGGGGTGACCGGACAGTGGCGCGCGCCGCCGCCGAGGCGGATGCGGGGGCCGGGGTAGGGCAGCGCCTGCTTGCCCTGTGGGCCGGGGTGGTGGAAGCCCAGGAGTCGGATCGCCCCATGCTCGTGGCCAGCGTCGAGGCATACGCTCAGGCGGAGCGCTCCGCTGAGGTGCGGGACCAGATCGGGAAGGCGTATGAACGGTCGCGGCCGGAATTGGCAGCCGCTCTGCACGGGTTGGGCGCCGAAGGGGAGCCGGAGGTGGTCCGGGCCGTAGGTTCGGTGCACATGGCGCTGATCGCCGGGCTCAGCCTGCAGTGGCTCGTTGATCCGGAGCGCGCGCCCTCAGCACACGAGGTGGCCGTCGGGCTGCGGGCCATCGCGGACAGCCTCGATAATGACGCGGTTGACGTCGGGCGCGTGGACAGCGGTGATGGGGACGCGCCGGACGCGTAACGGCATACCGGACTTCTGAGGCACTCCGAGCCCTTGCGGGGTGCATGTATACCCCGGAACGTCGGGAGCGACACACTCATTGAACGGATGTTCACTTTGCCCTTGTTATGCCTTCATGAGTGCATTCTCGCTGAAGGTGGGGGCTCGTAATGTTGTCCGGGCGAAGATCCGTGCGACTGAAAATCACCTTTCATTGGTCTTGGTGAGGGTGTGAGGCTCTTGAGGGTCGGGCTGCGACGGAATCTCTGTCATGGTGAGCATGGTGCCGACCTTGGCATGTGTTTGCATGTGCGTTCACTTCTGAATCGTTGCCCGTGGTTGTCGAGGAATAGACGGGAGGCTGAGGGACCACATGGGCAACGGGCGATCCCGCGCGGAGATCGAACGCCATGTCGAGCGTTTCGACCCTTGGGACAAGGAACTGGCCGCGGACTCGGACTTGTTTTGGCGCGTGGTGGACCGCATCAGAGAAACCGGGCCGGTCCGTCGCAGCGAAGCCTGCGGCGGTTTCTGGATCATCAGCGGTCATGACGAGGTGCTGCGGGCCAACAAGGATTGGCAGACCTACAGTTCCGCGCAGGGAGTCACCATCCCCAACAATCCTGACGTCCCCATGCTGGCGCCCATCGAGGTCGATCCGCCCGAACACCATGACTGGCGGCGCATGCTCAACCCACTCATGTCCCGCCCTGCCGTCGCCCGGCATGAGCCCGGGATGCGGCGTATCGCGGCTGACCTGATCGACGCCTTCGCCGCCGCGGGGGAGTGCGACCTCGCCAAGGACTACGCCTGGCAGCTCGTACCCACGGCCCTGTTCCAGCTGATGCTCGGCGTTCCCGTGGACCAGGTGCCCTACACCAGGGACCTGGTTCACAAGATCGTCTCCTTCGAGACCCTCGAACTCCAGCGCCGGGCATTCGCCGGCCTCACCGAGTGGGCCAACGGGTTCCTCACCTGGCGCGCCGGACAACCGGGCCAGGGCGACGTCGCCGACGCCCTGATCCACGGCACGGTCGGCGGCCGCCCGCTCACCCAGGACGAACGCGTCAACACCGCCATCCTGCTCGTCCTCGCTGGCATGGAGACCACCTCCAGCAGCATCTGTGACGTGGCCGCCCACCTCATTGAGGACCCCTCACTCGCCTGCCACTTCACCGGCCCGGACGCGCCGGTGGAACTCGCGGTCGAGGAACTGCTGCGGCACGGTTCCATCTCGTACGGTCTCACCCGCGTCACCACGCGCGATGTCGAGATCGACGGCCACACCATTCCGGCGGGCGACCGTGTGTTCCTTTTGTGGGCCTCCGCGAACCGCGACCCGGCGGTCTTCCCGGAGCCGGCTCGTTTCGACGTGAACCGCGCCACCACTGCGCACCTGGCCTTCGGGGCGGGCCCGCATCGCTGCATGGGAGCGAACTTTGCCCGGCTTACCCTCAAGGTCGCCGTCACGGAGATGGTGTCCCGGATGCCCGGGTTGCGGCTGCGCCCTGGTGCCTCGGTGGAACACCCGCCCGGCGTGACTCGCAGCACTCGATCCATGCCCGTCCTCTTCGAAGCCACGCCCAGCCCGTACCTCAACGCGACCGCTGGACGCCCGTGACGCCGGGCCCCTGCCACTGGCCCGAGATGGCGACCCTTCTCCCAACCAGCCAGAACCAGGAGGACACCCTCATGCCCGTACGAGGAGACCGCGACGTGACCATCGCGTCAGTGGCCGCGTACTACGACGATGTCACCGACCTGATCAGCGCAGACCTCGGTGGCGGACTTCACTTCGGCTACTGGGAGGGCCTGCCCGAGGGCAGCACTATGGCTGATGCCTCCCGGCACATGACGGAGCTGATGATCGACAAGCTGCGGGCGCGGCCCGGCCACCGCATCCTCGATGTCGGCTGTGGCGTCGGAGGCCCGGCCGTCGATCTGGCTCGGAACACCGGCGCCGACGTGGTCGGCGTCAACATCAGCGAGCGGCAACTGGCTGCCGCGGAGCGGCTGGCCGCCGAGTCCGGTCTCGCTGAGCGCGTTCACTTTCAGTATGGCGACGCCATGGCTCTTTCGTTTGGACCGGACAGCTTCGACGGGGCTTGGTTGTTCGAGGCTCTCTTCCACATGTCCGACCAGGAGAAGGTCCTCCAGGAGATCGCCCGCGTGCTGCGCCCGGGAGGGCGGCTCGCCATCGCCAACCTCGTCCAGCGCACTGCGCTCAGCGACGCACAGAACACCGCGCTGGCCGAGTACTGGAAGGTCGGCCATGTGGCGGCCCTGCTGCCACTGGACGACTATCCCGCCCTGCTCAGCCGGTGCGGTCTCGCTCTCGAGGAACTGACCGACATCTCCGAGCACAGCACCCGGCAGACCTTCCAGGCCATCCGCGACACCCACGCGCAGCGGGCCCTGGTCAAGGCGGGGCCCGTGGGGCCGGCCGAGGTCGCCGACCGCATGGACGCGGGCATGAACCTGTTCGCCGAGACCCCTGAGATCGGCTTCGCCATCGTTGTCGCGGTCAAGGAATGACCGCCTGGCGGCCCCGGTGCCCCCTCCGTGACGGGCGGGTGGCATTGGGGCCGTCGTATGGCAGGTCACGAGGCGGTAGCCAGACGGCGGAAGCCGCCGCCGTGGAACACCAGTGGCTCACGCCCCGCGCGGGAGCCGAGCGATTCCACCCGCAGCAGCACGATCCGGTGGTCCCCGGCGGGTAGCTCTTCCCGCGGCGAGCACTCCAGCCACAACGCTGCCCCGCGCACCAGCACCGCGCCCCGCCCGGTGGCCTGCCATGGCACCCCGGCGAACCGGTCCCCGTCCCGGGCCCCCAGCGTCCGGCATACCTCCTGCTGCGAGGCGGCAAGCACGCTCACCCCGAGCGTCGGCAACGCCCGCAACCGCGGCCATGTCGCCGACGTGTTGGCCACGCACACCGAAACCAGCGGCGGCTCCAGCGACACCGTGGTCAGGGAACTCGCCGCCATGCCCACCGGGCAGCCGTCCGCGCTGAGCCCGCATACCGCCGAAACCCCTTGGGGGACGCGGGCGTAGGCCGCCCGCATCCCCCAAGGGTCCCCCGGCGGTGCCAGTCCGAGGTCGTCCGCTCCGTCCGGCTCCACCGTCACATCCGCACCTTCCTGCTCCTCCCGTCGTGGGTCAGGGCCGCCAGAACGGGTCATCCCGCGTCGATTCGTAGGTGCCGTAGTCCGGATGCCGAAAGCGGTGGTACTCGAAGATCCGGTCCGCCCACGGCGGATCGAACGGCAGATGGCTGCGTAGCGCGTTGACCCGGCCGAGGAAGGAGTCCCGCTCACCGGACGACTCCTTCTGCTCGGCGTTGAACTCGGCGACGGCCGCTAGCTCACCGACCGCGTCCACGATCGTGATGATGTCGTCGAAATAGCTCGTCACGCGGGGCAGCAATGCCGCGTCCGGCGCCGCGCGGAAGACCTCGAACGCCGCCGTCGTCGACGAGTGATAGTCCAGATCGAACGAAACGAACCCGAGGGGCAGCCGGGCCAGTGACGTGGACTGCTCCTCCAGGAACATGGGCACCGTGTCGCGGACATCACCCAGCATCAGTTCGGCCGACGAGCCCAACTCCTTCACCAGTTCAGCCTGTTGCATGGGGTACTGGCCCTGCTTCCACACATACGGCAGGTCCCGGTAATCCGCCGGCTCGGGCAGCCCCGCCCCGGAGTCGAAGCCGACGACCCGCACCTCAAGGCCGCTGCGCCGGGCATAGTACGCGGCGTGGCGGGCCAGCGCCTTCAGGCCCCCGCCCGCACCGACGCCGAACTCCATGACGGTGACGCCGGCAAGCCCCAGGCAGGTCGCCAGCTCTACCGCCTTGCGGACTCCGTAGGCGTACTGCGGGCGGTCCACCAGCCCGAAGCGGTAACGGATGTCGTCGGGCACGAACGGGGTACGCTCCACCATCCCGATCACCGTGTGCTGACGCAACCCGGACGCGGACCAGTCCCGCAGGGTCTCCAGCAGGTCTGCCATCTCATTCCTTCCTGGGAATTCCCGGTCCTCCGGGACTTTCTGGGCATGTCGTCGAGCCGCCCGCAGCCGCGGCTGGGTCGGGTCCGTCACCACGGCTCACAGATCGGGCGCGATAACCAGGCCGGTCGCCGCGTCATGCACGGTGATCGCCTCGACCGGGCAGTTGTCCGCCGCGTCCGCGACCTGTGGGGTGCCCTCCGGCACCGGGTCCGTCAGCGGCTGAGACCGGCCGAGCCGCAGGTCGAAGTGGTCCGGAGCGATGCCTACGCAGATGCCGGAGCCGATACACACCTCACGGTCCACCGTCACCCGCCAGCACCCCTTCGACTCGCTCGACTCCCTGCCCGCCACGGTGCCCTCGCCATCCAACAGGCCCGCTTCGTTCGCCGCGTCCGTCACGCCGTCCTGCTCCTCTCCCTCACACCTTGCCGGTCCCTGCTCACGCATCGGGGACGCTTACCGAGGCTGTTCCACATGGCCTCACCACTCCACGAGCAGCTGCTCGGGGCCGCGCAGCAGTCCGCCGCTCTTCCACGGGATCTCCTCCGGCAGCACCGCCAGACGCAGACCGGGGAAGCGGGTGAACAGTGAGCCCAGCGCCACTTGGAGCTCCACGCGGCCCAACTGGGCGCCCAGGCAGTGGTGGACACCGTGCCCGAAGCCCACGTGCTGGTTGCGCTCTCGACCGATGTCGAGCCGGTCGGGGTCGGTGAACACCAAGCCGTCCCGGTTGGCCGCCAGTAGTGCCGGGAAGACCGCCTCCCCGGCCCGTACGGTCACGCCGCCCAGGTCCACGTCCTCCTTCGCGATGCGGGCGAAGCTCGCCGAGTCCAGAGGCACATACCGGACCAGCTCCTCCACCGCCGTGGTGATCAGCGACGGGTCGGCCTTCAGCCGGTCCAGTTGGCCGGGGTGGGCCAGCAGGACGTAGGTGAAGCTGGCGATCCGGTTGGCCGTGGTCTCGTGGCCGCCGATCATGATGTCCTCGGCCATGCGGACCAGCTCGCTCTCGCTGAGCCGGCCCTCCTCGTCCCGGGCTCGCACCATGGCGCTTATGAGGTCGTCGGCGGGGGCGCTCCGTCGCTGTTCGATCAGTTCGGAGAAGTAGGCGCGCAGCTCCTGGCGGGCCCGGGTAATCTCCTCGGCGGTCCGCTTGGTTGTCGACAGTGTCGCGTCCGCCCACTCCCGGAACCGAGGCCGAGCCTCGGCGGGTACACCCAGCAGCTCGCTGACCACGGTCGTAATGGGCAGCGGCAGCGCGAATTCCTGCACTAGGTCGATCGGGCCGCCCCGGCGTTCCATGCTGTTCAGCAAGCGATCGGTGATCGCCTGGATGCCCGGGCGCAGCCGCTCGGCGTGCCGTTGTGTGAAGATGCGGGCGACGATGCCGCGCAGGCGCGTGTGCTCAGGCGGGTCGGTGTCGAGGAGGCCACCTTCCTCGGCGAGGTTGTTGGGCTGGATGCGGGGCACGTCCTTGCCCGGCACCGCTGCTCGGCTGAATCGGGTGTCGGCCAGGACCTTCTTGGTCTGCTCGTAGCCGGTCACCAGCCAGGCGTCACCGCCGTACGGCAGCCGGACCCGGCTGACCGGACAGGTGCTGCGAAGTTCGCCGTACTCCTTTTCCACGCCCATCGCGGGGACAGGCGGGAACGGGAAGTCGACGGGGTCGGGGTGCGCGGTCGTCATGATGTCGCTTGCCTCTCGTGCGTGGGGGCCTGCGGAGTGCCTGTCAGGGCGGTTCAACGGCCGAGGTGTGTTCCGCCGTTGACGTGGATGGTCTGGCCGGTGGTCTGCGCGGCGGCAGGCGAGGCGAGGAAGGCCACCATGGCGGCCACGTCCGCCACGTCGGTGGCCCGCTTGGTCGCGCCCGACTCGATGAGCGGTGCGGCATCGCCGCTGGCGAGGAACCCAAGCGCCCGGTCGTTGCTGACCGTGAAGCCTGGGGAGACCACGTTCACGGTGATGCCCCGGGGGCCGAGTTCCAGGGCTAGGTCGGTGGCCCACGGCTCGATCGCGGCCTTGGCAGGGCCGTAGCCGTAGCGCCCTGCGCCGAAACCACGCGCGGCGATCGAGCCGATCATGATGATCCGGCCGCCGTGCGGGATGCGCGGCTCCAGCGCGGCGGTCATCAGTACCGCCGTCATCAGGTTGGCCTCGATGTTGCGCAGCCACGCCTCCCGCAGTTCCTTGAGCCTGCCGCGCTCGGGCATGGCAAAGTCGTACTCGGTGGCGCCGCCTGCGTTGTTCACCAGCACGTCGACCCGTGCGGGCAGAGAATCGGCCGCGACCTGTATGGCGTCCGGATCGGAGGCGTCGAAGGCCATTGGCGTGACACGAGGGCCGAGTTCGGCGGCGGTGCGTTCCAGGATCTCGGCGCGTCGACCGGTGATGACGACGTCGCAGTCCTGGGCCAGGAGGTGTTCGGCCACGGCACGGCCGATGCCGTAGCCGCCTCCGGTGACGATAGCTGTACGGGGCAAGGGAGCCTCCGGGCAAGAGAGCGGGAAGGGAAGGGGGCCGATTGTGGGGCGATGTCCGAGGAGGGTGGGGGATACGACGCCGTCAGGGCGCGAAGCGACGGCTGGGTGGGCGTGAGAGCCCCAGCCGGGTTCGCAGCGTTGTACCGCGGGTGGCAGGGGTAGCGGTCTGTTGGGTACGGACGGCCGAGGCGACGGCGAGCAGGGCCGTGTGGGCTTCGTCGGTGCCGTGGGCCCCGGGCATGTCGGCGGCTCGGGCGGCGCTCTGCCGCACGGGTGGCAGCAGGACGACGCCGTCGGCCGTGCCCGCCTCCCACAGCGTGATGAGCTGTTTGGCGTCGGCCTCGGCGTGGCCGCCGGTCCGGAACTCGCCGAGCACCAGCACGTCGTCGGCCGCGCGCCCGGCGGCAAGCGCCGCCTCGCGGACGGCCTGCCGGATACCGGTGACATCGCCCGGGACGACGACCACATCGGCCCGGGCGGCGGCCTGCCGGGCGTCCTGCTCGGTAGCAGCCGGGCGGACCAGGATCGGGTGTCCCTGCGGCGGACGAGCTATGTTGAGCGGGCCTGCCACGTCGAAGTGAGGGCCCCGGTGCTCGAGAGCGTGCAGCCGCTCGGGAACGAAGTACACGCCGTCGGCGCGGTCGCGCAGGAACGCGTCGTCCTGGAAGCTGTCCCACAGACCGGATGCGACCGTGACGAACTCCTCGGCGCGGTCCTGCCGTTCGGCGGCCGTACCGGGGCCGCCGGCCCGGTGGTTGGCGCATGCCGCAGCTGCTTCCGCGGCGGACACGTCCCGCACGAGCCAGCCGGCCCGACCGCCGCTGAGGTGATCGACCGTGGCGAGCTTGCGGGCCACGTGGTATGGCGCGAGCTGGTCGGTGCACACGCCGCAGACCAGGCCGATCGATTCGGTGCGCACCGCCAGAGCGGAGGCTAGCGTGTGCGCCTCGAAGGCCGGAGCGGGGACGGCGTCCTCGTCGGGGGTGCCGGGTGCCGCTGTATGCCGGTCGGCAAGCAACAGGGCGTCGATATCGTGCTCCTGCGCCGACCGAGCCCGCCCGAGGACCCGCTCGAAGTCGACACGTCCGGCCTGGGCCGGTGTCTCTCCGGGCGCCACGGGGACACGGTCGGTGAGCAGTGGGGCGAACAGCACTGGGCGTTCGGTGCGTGGGCTCATGCCGCGCCCACCTCCGCTCCGACGGTGGTGCGCTCCGCGACCAGCCCCAGGTTCTCCCGCAGCGTGCCGTCGGTGTACGTGTCGCGGACTAGGCCGCGGCGGCGCAGCTCGGGCACGACCTGGTCGACGAAGTCGTCGAGTGCGCCGGGCAGGTAGGGGAAGTCGACCACGAACCCGTCGGCGGCCCGCTGGGTGAACATCGTCGCCATGTGGTCCGCAAGTTGCTCGGGTGTGCCCGCCACGATGTCGCCGGTCTGCCGCAGCGCGAGTTGACGCAATGTCAGGCCCTCTCGGCGGGCCAGGGAGATCCAGCGTTCGGCGGTGCTGTGCGAGTGGTTCGCGACGGGAAGGTCGGGCACGGGACCATCCAACGGGTAGCCGGTGAGGTCGACGTCGCCCAGCTGGTCCTGAAGGGCGCGCAGTGCCACGATGTCGGGCACGAGTTCTTGCAGTTCGCGCAGACGCTGCCGGGCCGCCGTCTCGGTCGAGGCCACAATCGGCTGAAGGCCGGGCCAGATCTGTATGCGGTCGCTGGGCCGTCCCTGGCGCTCGGCCCGTTGCTTGAGGTCGGCGTAGAACTCCTGGGCGTCGGCCAGCCGGGTGTGCCGGGTGAAGATCACTTCGCTGTGCCGTGCAGCGAACGCCCTGCCGACCGGGGAGGCCCCTGCCTGGAAGATCACCGGAGTGGTCTGCGGCGAGGGCGGCACGTCCAGCGGGCCGCGCACGTCGAAGAACTCTCCGTGGTGGTCGAGGGGGGTGTCCTGCCCGGCGCCGCGCCACAGCCGCGTGGCGACGGCGAGGAACTCCTCGGCGCGGGTGTAGCGCAGGTCGTGCTCCATGTGCTCGGGGCGGCCGAAGTTGCGAGACTCCCATGGCGCTGCGGACGTCACCACGTTCCAGCCCGCCCGCCCGCCGCTGAGGCGGTCCAGCGAGGAGAACGCCCTGGCCAGGTCGTAGGGCTCGTTGTAGGTGGTGGTGGCGGTCGCCGCGAGTCCGATGTGTGTGGTGCCCGCGGCGTACGCGGCGAGCAGGCCGAGCGGCTCGAAGTGCTCGTTGCGCGCCGTGCGGCTGATGTGAGCGACGTCGGTGCCCCAGACGGCCACGACATCGGGCACGAAGAGACAGTCGAAGACGCCGCGTTCCAGTGTCCGCGCGTTGCGCAGGTGGAATGCGAAGTCGAGTTGGGCGTCCGCGGGTGCCAGCGGGTGCCGCCAGGCGGCGACGTGGCCGCCCGGGCCGTCAATGATGGCCCCGAGCCGGAGCTGTCTCCGGTGTCCTTGGTGCGTCATGTGTGTTTCCCAACCGTTGGCGGAGTCAGGCGAGTTCACGTAACTGGGCGACCGACGGGACGTCCGGCCCGATCCGTGGCCCGGCGGTGAACCGGGCCGGCATCCGGATGAAGCCGTTGACTTGTCCGAGCGTCGGGTAGCGCTCCGCCTGGCCCGGTAGCAGGCGGTAGCAGGGCATCCGGGCGAGCACTTCGCTCACCATGACCTCGAAGTCCATCCGGGCGATGTGGCGGCCGATACAGCGGTGGGCTCCGATGCCAAACGCCGCCTGCCTGCGGGCATCCCGGTCCAGGTCGATGACGTGCGGGTCGGGGAAGACCTTCGCGTCCAGATTCGCCGCCGCCCACGACATCAGCACTCGGTCCCCGGACCGCACAGGGCAGCCCGCGATCGTGGTGTCCCTGGTGACCGTGCGGCCCGCGCCGACGACCGGCGTGAAGTAGCGCAGGAACTCGTCGCAGGTGTCCGGGATCGTCTCGGGCCGTTCCACGAGCCGCTGCCGCGCCTGGAGGTTGTGGTCGAGGTAGTGGAAGGTGTTGGCGAGCAGCGCGGTGGTGGTGTCCACCCCGCCGGGGATGACGGCGTTGCACACCGCTACGATTTCCTCGTCGGAGATC
The DNA here is from genome assembly GCF_040298665.1 of Streptomyces sp. NPDC001508. Lineage (NCBI taxonomy): Bacteria > Bacillati > Actinomycetota > Actinomycetes > Kitasatosporales > Streptomycetaceae > Streptomyces > Streptomyces sp. NPDC001508. The sequence continues at coordinate 7,604 of NZ_JBEPAP010000099.1, read as the reverse complement.
CGTCTACCGCCGATGTCCAACTGGGTGAGGAAGCTCAGCAGGTCGTCGCCCGGGTTTGCGCGCCGCTTAGGGATCAACTCGCGGACCGTCTCGATCAGCTGGGCGAAACCCGCCTCGACGCGGTCGAACTCCGGTGTACCAGGCTGTGTATACACGAGAGCGTGCACGGCGTCGGCGTACACCCGCCAGTCGTCCAACGGCAGCCCGACGAGGTCAAGTGTGATCAGCGCGGGCACGGGGTTGGACAGGTCCAGGACGAGGTCGATTTCCCCGCTCTCGATGTGCTGGTCCACACACCAGGTGGCGTACTGCGCGATGCGCGGTCGCAGCCGCCGAGCGGCGGTCGGTGAGAAGAACGTGTTGAGGGCGCGCCGCCACTCGAGGAACTCGGGCGGGTCGATCTCCAGTGGCAGACCGCGGAAGGAGGAGGCGGGCACGACCGTCCCCTGGGGGCGCCCCGGAGTGTTGGGCAGCTCGTGGGCCGAGGAGAACATCTCGGGCTTGCGGGCCACCTCGGTGACTTCGTCGAACCCGGTGACGAGCCAGAACCCGCCGTGATGGTTGCTGTACGCCACCGGGCAGCGCCTGTTCATCTCGATGTTCGCAGCCCACGGGTCGCGCGCGTACGCGGGGGAGTGGTGATCGAAGTCGACCTTCGGCGCGTGGCGGGGCCCGCCGGACGCGGTGACGGGGGTGGTGGGAGAGTCGCTCATGCGCGCACCGCGGTGAGGAAGAGGTAGCCGTTCTCCGGGGTGGCCGCGGCACGGCGCATGAAGGCGATGAGCTCGTCGACCTGTTCCTCGCCGCCGTCTCCGGCCTGCTGGACCAGCTTGTCGCGCACCTTCCCCACGACGTCCGCGAGCACCGCGCCGGTACGCGCGACGTTATCGCTGATGTCCCGTATCTCCACGTCGACGAAGCCGTGCTCGGCCAGCAACGCGCGGTACTCGTCCATCGTGCCCAGGGAGTGCACCTTGTACGTGGCGCAAATGTGATCGAGGACGACGCGGCCCTCGGGGCTGACCGGACCTCGCTCGACGATGTCGGCGATGGCCAGCCTGCTGCCGGGGCGAAGTACCCGCGCCGTCTCCGCCAGGACCCGCCCGCGGTCGGGCATGTGCAGCATGGATTCCAGCGCCCAGGCGGCGTCGAACGAGCCGTCCGGGAAGGGCATGTCCATTGCGTCGGCGTACTGGAAGGCCGTTCGTTCGGCGAGGCCGGCGGCGGCCGCGCGTTCCTGCGCCTGCGCCACCTGCACGTGGCTGACCGTGATGCCGACGATGTGTACGTCGCGGGCCTGGACGAGGCGGATCGCCGGGTTGCCGATGCCGCAGCCGATGTCGAGGACGCGGTCCCCGGGACGCGGGTTGAGGCCGTTGATCATCAGATCCGTGAGCCGCTGCGTGGCCTGCTCGATGGGGCTGTGGTCGTCGTCACCTTCCCAGTAGCCGTAGTGCAGGTTGGGTCCCCAGACGGTGTTCAGCACCTGGCCGACACCGTCGTAAAAGCTCGCCACGTCGTCGGGGCTGGGCGCCTGATCGAGAGACATGTGTGATGTCCTGCCTTTCTAGTGCGGTACAGAGATCGTTCAGTGGAGATGCCGTGTGGCCTTCGTTTGCGCTCAGTGCAGGCTGATCGCCTTCTCCGGACAATTGGAGACGCATTGTGCGATGGCTCGCCGCGCCTGCTCGGGCACCGGGCCGCAGTGCACGACCCGCCCGTAGCCGAGGTCGTCGCAGTCGAAGATGTCGGGAGCTATGTCCATGCAGCGCAGGTGCCCCTGGCACTTATCCGCGTCCAGGCGTACTTCCATGCGTTCCTCCGAACGTGAGTTCCAGTCGGCGTGGTCCCCAGACGTGTCCGGTGGACCACGACACGGCGTCCTCGGACGCGAGGCTGAATTCCGGGACGGCATGCAGCCATTCCTCCAGGGCCACGCGCATCTCCAGTCGGGCTATGGAGGAACCGATGCAGCGGTGGATACCGACGCCGAACGCCATGTGCCGGTTGACCTCACGGTCCAGCATCACTCGGCCCGGCTCCACGAACTCCGCTGCATCACGGTTCGCCGAGGGAATTCCCATGAGTATGGAGTCGCCCTTGCTGAGAGACGCCCCGTGGAACTCCGTGTCCTTCGTGACGACACGGGCGATTTGTACCGGGGAAAATGCCCTGAGGAATTCCTCGACTGCCGTTGGGATCAGCTCCGGTTCCGCCACCAGTCGGGCCTGGTCCTCCGGGTGGGTTGCCAGATGCCACAGACTGCTGCCGATGGCACTCCATGTGGTGTCCACGCCAGCGGTGATGATGAGAACCAGAGTGCCGAGGAGCTCTGCTGAAGTCAGCTTCTTTCCGTCGATCTCCGTGGAGATTATCAGACTGATGAGGTCGTCCTGAGGATTCTCTGTGCGTTCCTTGACTAATTCCTCAAGGAATTCCTTCGTCTCCTCCATGGCCTGTCGTATCTCGTCCATGTCGTTGGATTCCAGGATGGCGCGCATACGTTCACCGAAAGCGTCCTGGCGTTCCGGCGGCGAACCCATCATGCGAGCCATGAAGCGGACCGGGATCGGCTTGGCGTAATCCGCTGCCGCGTCACAGTGCTCACGGGGAACGATCTGCTCCAACAGTTCGCGGGCGTGCGCGCGTACCAGAGGCTCCATGCGGCGGATCTGCCGGGGCCCGAACGCGGGCAGCAGCAGCCTGCGGAACGGGCCGTGCCGGGGAGGGTCCAGTGTGATCGGCGGCCGTTCCGTGAGGTCCTCGCCGAACGCGTCCTTCGGCACGCTGATCGATGACGAGGAGAACAGCTCCGGGTTCTTGGCCACGTCCTCGACCGCCGAGTGCGCGGTGGCGATCCAGTAGCCGCCGAGCTTCTCGCTGCGGGCGACCGGGCATGCGGCCCGCATGGTGTCATAGGCAGTGAACGGATTCTCGGTGGGGGGTGGGGAGAATATGTCGAAATCGGCGGCGTGCTGCGTGTGCTGAGTCACGTCTTCCCTTTCGGAGTGGGATACGGAGAGCGGGGGCACGTCGAAGGAGAAGCAAGGCGCGACGGTGGCCGGGATTTCCGTGACGCGGCGGGCGGGTATGCGCACTGAGCGTGATGACGCTACTGCCTGCGTCACGTCACGGAAATCGGAGGGAATCAGTAGAGGCGCTTGCCGTCCGCGCCCATCGGAGACCACCACTGGTCGTAATTCGTCGCTCCGGCGCCGAATATGCCGCCGTACCCTTCGACGACCTTTCCGTTTTCCCACTTTAGCATTTGCACACCGGAAATATCGAGTACGTCGAAGGGAGAGGTGCTTCCCTCGGGAGCGCCGTGGCGGACGGCGTGGATACTGTTGACGTCGATCGAATACCCGTCCTCATTGTTGATCAGCAGTGTGATCGGCGTCATGTTCCAGGACTCTCCAGAAGCCTCCAGCATTCCCTGCACGTAGGCCAGGAAGTCGTCGATGCCCACGCGCCAGCCGGCGTGCGCGTGCGTGCCGGGAGCCAGGAAGCGCAGGTCTTCCGACCAGTACAGCGCCGTCTTCTCGCGGTCACCCGAGCTGACGGCCTCGTACGCGGCTGCGACGAGCTGGGGGGTGATCTCTGTCATTGCTTCTTCCTTCCGGTTGTCCGTGACCGGGACGGTCCCCGGTCACTCGGTGTCCCCTCCGGCCGGCCCAGCGGGTCGCTCCGGTCGGGGTGGCTCTGGCTCAGTCGGTCGGTGCGGAGGGCATGGCGACGGGGACGGCTGAACCGTTCCTCCCCGCAGCGGTCGAGGCGTCCGGCCCGGCCGCTGCGGCCCCGTCGGTCTTGTGTAACGCGACGAGCCAGCGGTCGACCAGCCGTGCCGTCTCCTTCGCGTGCTCCTCCATGACGGTGAAGTGATCGCCTCTGGCAGATGACGACGCGTCGCTCAGCGACCAGCCGGGCCCCCAACTCCCATCCGGCAGAGGCACCCCGTCCGCGTCCGGCAGGGGATCAGCCGCCCGCACGAATAGCGTGGGCGTCGCGAGCCGCCGTGGCTCCCACTCGCCGAACACCTCGAAGTAGCCGCCCATCGCCGTCAACGACACGTGGTCCATCGACACGAACTGCTCACGTCCGGTGAACAGCCCCTTAGTGAAGGCGCGTTGGAGCCGGGGATTCATTTCATCCGCCAGGTAGGTGTCGATCAGGACCACCGCGCACGCCGGCCGCCCCAGCCCCTCCAGCCGCCCGGCGACCGCATGCGCGATCCAGCCCCCCGACGAGTACCCGAGCAACGCGAACGGGGTGTCCCCCGCACACTCCAGCACGGCACGTGCCTGCGTCTCGACGAGCGTCCCGACATCGGCGGGCAGCAACTCGCCAGCCCGGAACCCGGGCTCCGGCAGCACCACCGCGTCCCGCGACCCGCGCAGCCCCGCCGCGAACCTCGCGTACTGGTGCGCCCCCGACATCGCCACCACGGCGGGGAAGCAGATCACCATCGGCTCCCGGTCACCGCGTGCCAGCGGCACGGGGTGGGGCGGCTGCTCCAAGCAGTCCGGATCGTCGAACACAGGGCGGAACCGCGCTGCCAGCTGCACCAGCTCCATGCCTTCGTCGATACGGTCGTCCGCGCACGCCTGGCGGAAGAAGGCACCGAGCGTGTCTACCCGGTCATCGTCCTCGGCCGCTCGGCCCGCGCCGGCGGAGCTCCGATCCGCCGCCCCAGGCCCCTCGGCCCCACCGCTGGATCCCTGCTCGGCCCCGGTGCCGAACTGCGCGGCCAACTCGGCGGACAGGAAAGCGGTCAGTGCGGGCGCCGTCGGCTGTTCGAACACTATCGCCGCCGCCAGCCGCAGCCCCGTTTCCCGCTCCAAACGGTTGCGCAGGTCCACGGCGGTCAGCGAATCGAAGCCCAACTCCGTGAAGGCTCGGTCGCCGTCGACCGCATCAGCCGACGAGAACCCCAGTACCGATGCCACCTCGGCACGCACTAGGTCGAGCAACGCCGTCTCCCGCTCACGCGGCTCCAGCCCGGCCAGCCTCAACCGTAGCCGGGCGGCCCGATCCTCCGGCGCCCGCCCGTTCTCACTCGGTTGCGGCAGTACGGACAGCCCCCCGGCCCGTCGCTCGTGTCGCGGCCGCACCAGCCGCTGCCACACCGGGGCCAGCGCGTCCCGGTCCGCCGCGTCCCGCAGCTTACGGGCGCTCCACCGCGCCGCCAGCAGCTGTGCCTCCGGCCGGCACAGGGCCGCGTCGAACAGGGCCAGCCCCTCGGATGGATCCAGCGCGAGAACTCCGCCGCTCTCCAGCCGCCCGACGTCCGCCCGCTGCAGCCGCCCCACCATGCCGCCCTCGGTGGCCCACGGCCCCCAGGCCAGCGACACTCCGGGCAGCCCCGCGGCACGACGCATCTCAGCGAGCGCGTCCAGGAACGTGTTGCCCGCGGCATAAGCGGCCTGCCCGGCGGAGCCCAGCACCCCCGCAGCCGACGAGAACAGTACGAAACAGGAGAGGTCGAGCTTGCGGGTCAACTCGTGCAGGTGCCAGGCCGCGTCGACCTTCGGCCGCAGCACCCGCGACACCCGCTCCGGCGTCAACGACTCCAACACCCCGTCATCCAGCACGCCGGCCGCGTGCACCACCCCGACCAGCGGCCGCTCCGCCGGCACCGAGGCAAGCAGCGCCGCCAGCGCATCTCGGTCGCCGACATCACACGCCACGAAGTCCACGTTGCTCGGCACTCCGACGGATGCACCGCCCTCCGCCAGCGTCAGCAACTCCCGCCGCAGCTCCGCGGCACCTGGAGCAGCGCCACCGCCTCGACTCACCAGCAGCAGATGACGCACTCCGTACACGGTGACCAGATGCCGCGCGATCTCCCGTCCCAACGCTCCCGACGCCCCCGTCACCAGAACGGTCCCGCCGAAAGGAATCACCGGAACGGACGGTACGGATCCTCCGGAGGCAGGCGCAGATCCTTCGGGGGGACCGAAGGAGTTGGGCGCGTCCCCCGTCGCCGGGGCCGTCTGCTGTACCCGAGCGAGCCGGGGCACTCGTACGCCGTCAGTGCCCACCGCCAACTGGGGCTCACCGCTCGCCAAGGCGCTGGACAGCACCGACCACGGAACCTCCTCTGGCGGGTCCGACGGCAGAGACAGGTGGGTCAGCCGCCCCGGGTGCTCCGCCTGCGCACTGCGCAGCAGGCCGACCAGCGGCCCGGCCACGGGCGCACCGACGACGCCGGCCGCGTCCGAGGCGACGGGCCCCGCACCACGGGTCACCACGACGAGATGCGAGGATCGCAACCGGTCGTCGGCCAGCCAGTCCTGCAACAACGCAAGGACCGTGCAGGTCAGTCGCCCCGCGACATCCGGCACCGCCGTGTGGAAGCCCTCCGCGGCGTCCGGCAGCACCACTGGGGCGAACACCAACTGGGGCGGAGCACCCGTCTCCTCGATCACCTGGCCGAGCGCGCCCAGATCCTCGTACGACTCCACCATCGCGCCGCCGCGCCCGAGGACACGTGACAGCCATGGATCCCCGGCACCGAGCACCGCCCACCATGACGATCCCGACGTCTCCTCCGAGGAGCTCTGGAGACCGGACGGCAGCCGCATCCACTCCACATGCAGCAGCTCCGCCGGAGGCTTGTCGTCCACGGCGGTAAGCGGCCGCAGCTCCAGCTGCTCGACGCTGCCCACGAACTCTCCGCGCTCATCGCGTAGTTCGATGTGTACGCCGTTGCGGCCGTCCCCGGACAGCCGTACGCGCAGCGAATACGGTGCCGAAGCGGCTATCCGCACGCCCCGCCAGGCGAACGGCAGACTCGGACCGTCGCCGCTCCCGGAGGTCAGGAAATCCCCGAGGCCCAAGGCGTGCAATGCGGCGTCGAGCAGCGCGGGATGCGCGGCGTAGGCAACTGCCGACCCAACCTGCCCTTCCTGTACGGGCGGCAGTGTCACCTCGGCGCATACGTCCGAGCCATGCCGCCAGGCGGCTCGCAGCCCCTGGAACACGGGACCGTAGTGCAGGCCCTGGCCCGCCAGCCGCTCGTACCAGTCGCCCAGGTCGACGGCCTCGGCACCCTCGGGCGGCCACGGCCCCGACGCCTCTGGGGTCGCGGCCTGTCGCACAGCACTGCTCGTCACGAGGACGGCTGTCGCGACCCGGTGCCAGTCCGCCTCGTCGTCACGACGTGCATGAACGCCCACCGACCTGCGCCCTGCAGCATCCGGAGCATGGACGGAGAGCCGCAGATCCACGGCCCCGTCCTCCGGGAGCAGCAACGGCGCTTCCAGTGTCAGGTCCTCGATGGCGTCATTGCCGCACACGGCGCCCGCCCCCAGAATCAAGTCGATGAACGCGCTACCGGGCAGCAGCATGTGGTCACCCACGACGTGGTCCGCCCACCACGGCTGTGCCGCCAAGGACAGCCGCCCCGTGAGAATCACCAGGCCCGATCCCGGATCGGCCACGACGCCGGAGAGCAGCGGATGCGGAGAGGCGTCCATACCGAGTCGGTCCGGGGCGTCCGTCTTGCTCGTGGGTGGTGTGTGGTGGAGCCAGTAGGTGTGGTGTTGGAAGGGGTAGGTGGGGAGGGGGGTGTGGGTGGTGGTGTTGGTGGGCCAGGTGGGTGT
>NZ_JBEPAP010000098.1:0-24785 GCF_040298665.1 Streptomyces sp. NPDC001508 | reverse complement strand
TGCTACGACCCTGTGATCCACCAGACCAACAGCAAGATCAACAATCCCGGGGACACACCGCTGGCGGCATAGAGGTTGACTCAGGGAACTCATGCGGTGGCCTCCGCGGCCGCTCGGGCCGCCGCCGGAAGGGCGTCGGCGATCTTCTGGACGGCCCGCTCGTCATGGGCCGTGGACACGAACCAGGACTCGAAGGACGACGGCGGCAGATAGACGCCGTTCGCCAGCAGCGAGTGGAAGAAGGCGGTGAAGCGGAACGACTCCTGCCGCTTGGCGTCCTCGTAGTCGCGCACCCGCCGGTCGGTGAAGAACACGGAGAACATGTTGGACGCGCTCTGCACCTGGTGCGCGACTCCTTCCTTGGTCAGCGCCTCGCCGACGAGGGAGCGGATCTGCGCGGAGACGGCGTCGACCGTCTCGTACGCCGCGTCGTCCAGCAGCCGCAGCTGGGCGAGGCCCGCCGCGGTGGCGACCGGATTGCCGGAGAGCGTGCCCGCCTGGTAGACCGGCCCGGCCGGCGCGAGATGGGCCATGACGTCCGCGCGACCGCCGAAGGCCGCCGCCGGGAACCCGCCGCCCATCACCTTGCCGAAGGTCATCAGGTCCGGCTTGACGCCCTCGACCCCGTACCAGCCGCTCTTGCTGGTACGGAAACCGGTCATGACCTCGTCGGAGATGAACAGGGCACCGTTCTTGGCGCACGCGTCCTTCAGCCCCTGGTTGAAGCCGGGCTCGGGCGGCACGACGCCCATGTTGCCGGGCGAGGCCTCCGTGATCACACAGGCGATCTCGCCGGGGTGCCGGTGGAAGGCTCCCTGCACGGCCTCCAGGTCGTTGTACGGCAGCACGATGGTGTCGCCGGCCTGGGCGCCGGTGACCCCGGGGGTGTCGGGCAGCGCGAAGGTGGCGACGCCGGACCCGGCGGCGGCGAGCAGCGAGTCGACATGGCCGTGGTAGCAGCCGGCGAACTTGATCACCTTGGACCGCTGGGTGAATCCGCGCGCGAGCCGGATCGCCGACATGGTCGCCTCGGTCCCGCTGGACACCAGCCGCACCTGCTCGACCGGTTCGACCCGGGCGACGATCTCCTCGGCGAGGGCCACCTCGCCCTCCCCCGGCGTACCGAAGGACGTGCCGCGCGCGACGGCCTCCTGGACGGCGGCGATCACCTCGGGGTGCGAGTGCCCCAGGATCATCGGGCCCCAGGAGCACACGAGGTCGACGTACTCCCGCCCGTCGGCGTCGGTCAGATAGGGGCCGGACCCGGACACCATGAACCGGGGCGTGCCGCCCACGGCGCCAAAGGCGCGCACCGGCGAGTTCACGCCGCCCGGGGTGACGGCGGACGCGCGGTCGAACAGTGCCTGCGAGACGGGCGCTTCATAGGGGTAGGGCGCACCTGAAGGGGACGATTCACTCATGACCTGTGACTTCTCCGACCTCTCCGACCTTCTCCGACCTTCCCCGAGGTTCTCGGCGATTCTCGGGCTCCGGGTTGCGTAGTGACCTCCTCAGGGTAGGCCGCCGCCGTCGAAGCTCCCGCAAACACGTGGTCCGACGCCCGCCATCTGCGAGACTGTGGCCCGAGACGACCTGATACACAGAGCGAAACCACAGAAGGACACCAGTTCATACGGCACACGGTGATCAGCAGCCAAGAAGACCCTGCGGACTGATGTTTTCAACGCACGTTTCGGCGGGCGGCCGTGGGGGAGGTCACTGACACGATGATCGGGTTGCGCGGCGGGGGCCACGCGTCCTAGAAAAGCAGTCGGGTGGAGATATGCATCGCGGTGGCGGACTGGGCGAGGGGACTGATGACCTGGGTCCTCGACGCGCCCGGCGGGGAAGGCACCGGCGCGACGCGGAGGAGACGACCGAAGCACGTCAGGCACAGGGTGTACCGGGAGAGCCCGAGCGGCCCGACCGGCGGACCGACCGCTGGGCGGACCGCCGGGTCGACCGCCTCCGGGCGGGGAGCAGAAATGGTGGTCGGGTGGGGGTGACGTACAAATACTTCGGCGCGCCCGACGGCGCGACCGCGGCCCGGGTCCCGATCTCGATGCGCCCCGAAGAACTCGGCGGCGACGAGCTGGGCATGAACGGCATGTTCACCAAGATCAAGCCGGAGACGATGGCCGCGATGGTGCTGACCGGCATCGAGGGCGTGCCCCTGCACAAGGTGCCGCCGCTCGAACTGGTGGTCCTGCACCCCGACTACGCGGTGGTCAAACTGCCGATGACGGTGGTCGACCCGCTCCGCGGCATCGGGGAGGAAGCGGTGGGCGCGGCGGCGTTCATCTGGTCCACGGTCCCGGACCGCGGCGGCCCGCGGGACGCGTTCAACGTGTACCAACTCCTGCACGAATGGCAGGACTTCAGCCACCGCCTGCACGAGGCAGGCCACCAGCCGTACTGCCTGGTGTGGCCCTGAGCCAGGACGCCCCGGACCGGGCGGGGCTACAACACCCCGCCCCCACAACCGCTTTGCGCGCGTTTCCTGAGTGAACGTTCGGAACGGCGTCACCGCACCGTGACCAGAGGCTCCAGCAACTCCAGTGCTTCCTCCCAGCGGAAGCGTTCCGCCGCGCCGCCGGCCCTCGGCCGGTGCGGTTCGCACGAGCCGATCAGGACGCCCATCCCCCGCAGCCCGTCCAGGCTCTGCTGGTAGGCGGGGTGGGCGGCCTGGGCGGAGTTCAGGTAGGGCAGTGCCACGGTCGGGATGCCCATGCCGTACGCCTCGCACAGAATGCCCAGGGCGAGGGTGTCGGATATCCCGGCGGCCCACTTGTTGATCGTGTTGAAGGTGGCGGGAGCGACGGCGATCGCGTCCGCCGGGGGCAGGGGGCGCGGGTCTCCCGGTGAGCGCCAGGCGGAGCGGATCGGGTAGCCGGTCTGTGCCTCGATCGCCGTGGCGTCGATGAAGCCGAGTCCCTGCGGTGTGGCGATGACGCCGACATCCCAGTTCGCTTCCTGGGCGGCGGTGATGAGCTTGCCGACGTCACGGGCCACGCCTGCCGCGCACACGACGACGTACAGGAAGGGCTTCTTGTCCGGGGCGGTCGGTTCGGTCACGCGGGGACTCCCAGTTGGCGGCTGAAGTGGTGCAGTTCCGGCAGGGTACGTCGGCGGTCGCGGGCGGCCATGTCGGCGACCAGGTTGCGGACATCTGGGCGGCGGATGTCCTGGGCGGCGCAGGTCTCGGCGATCCGCAGGGCTTGGTAGCCGTCGGCCAGGCGGCCCTGCTGGCTGTAGGCGCGGGCCGCTTCGACCCACAGTGCGGCGCGGCGTTCGGGGACCGGGATGTGTCGGCGCATGAGGGGCCGGGCCGCCTGAAGGGCGAGGCCGGCGTCGCCGAAGGCCACCAGGGCGCTCAGCTCGTGCAGGGCGACATTGGTCGGGCTGAAGGTGGCCCAGGCGTCGGGCTGGTCGAGAGTGACGTACCGGGAGACTTCCTTCGCCTCGGTGAGGAATTCCTTTGTGGCCGCGCGATCACCGCGGCTGCTGGCCGCAGTCACTCCGCGCAGGAGCAGCAGTCCGACAGCGGCGAGGTACTTCGGAGAGCGCCGGTCGTAGGAGCCGGTGAGCTGGTCGGCGGTGTGCCGGACCAAGGTGACGGCCTCAGTGGCGTGCTTCTCGCGGACCAGCACGTGGGCCTGGACGCGGACGCTGGAGGCGAGGACCACCGGATCCCCCGAGCGTTCGGCCTCGGCCATCGCCCGGCCGACGGCGAGCCATGCGTTGCCCTGGTCGTGCTGCTTGAGCAACAGGCTCGTCGTCGTCTGATACGCCGTGGCTAGGAGCCGGGACACGAGGTCCCTCTCCGTCGCATCGCTGGCAGCCATCCGCAGGTCGGCGATCAGGCTTGGGAGGGTGCGCTCCAGCTCCGTGTAGTGGCAGGTATGGAAGAGCCTGAGTGCTGATCCCACGCGTTCGTACAGGACTGCCGTGTCCTGTGGGCCACCGGTGCCTGCGGGGCCGGGACCGGGCAGGAGGGCCTGGACGAGGGCGGTGTGCGAGGCTGAAGAGCCGGCCGGGGCCGCGAGCGCTGCGATGCTCGCGGTGAGGAAGGTGCGGCGGTGCATGTCGTCAGCTTCTTGATCGGCGGCGGAGACGTCCTGAGATGGGGCGAGGCTCAACTCATGAGGCGGGATGTTCAGTTCCTGCGCGATGGCGCGTAGTACGCGGATGTCCTCCGTGCCGCGACCGCTCTCCAGACGGCTCACCTTGGACTGGTGATACCCGAGCGCTGCGGCCAAGTCGTGCTGTGAACGCCGCTGTAACACCCGTGCCCGACGGATCCGTTCTCCGATCCGTCTCGCTTCGCCATGCGCATCGGCCATCTGCCACGGCTCCTTCCGCCGTCGCTGATCCTGCCTGCTCAATCGAGCATAGGTCAGACCTAGTTGGCGGTGATGCAGCTCCTGCATAAGTCATGCAGCGCCCGCGTCAGGGCTCACCACTCACGGCGACGGACTGGTTGCTTGGTGTGGCCCCACCTACACCGGAGGCCGCTCATGGAAGCGCACCAGCTCGCTTTCTTCCTACCCGCGACGCCCGCCGCAGCAAGCGAGGCCCGGCACCAGGTCGTGGATGCGATAGCGGGCTGGGACGCGGGACTGGGCACCGATGTGGTGCACGCGGCCGAACTGCTGGTCAGCGAACTCGTCACCAACGCGGTCCAGTACGCCGGCACCGGATCCGTCTCACTCGTGGTCTGTCTCGACGAGGCCGTCCTGCGGATCGAGGTCTGCGACACGAGCCCGGTGCTGCCCCAGCCGGCACTGCCCGACGCGGACAGCGAGGGGGGCCGGGGCCTGTTCCTCGTCGCCGCTCTCGCCAACCGGTACCACGCCGAACCGACCGAGACCGGCAAGCGCTGCTGGGCCGAAATCGACCTGACCAGCAAACCCAGTCAGGAAGTCGCCTGTTTCCTTCCCTTCCAGAGGAGTTGATGATGACGACCACCCACGCCCCCAAAGTGGCCGCCGAGGTGATCGCCGTACGCCCTGGGCCGCCGCTCGCCGGCACCGTGTGCGTCGACGGCTCCAAGAACGCCGCTCTGCCGCTCCTGGCCGCCGCGGCGGCCTTCGGTCGCGCGGTCCGGCTGAGCAACGTCCCGGACAGCACGGACGTCCAGATCATGCTCGCTCTGCTGCAACAGGCAGGGTGGCATGTCGCGCAGCCCGTCGGAGAACCGACTACGTATGTGGTCCTGCCGACGGAGGCATCTGGGGGGTTGCCCGATCTGGCGCAGGCAGCCCAGATCCGAGCCTCGTACTACCTCGTCCCCGCCCTGCTCGCGCGTTACGGCCAGGCACGGCTGCCCTGGCCGGGCGGCTGCCGGATCGGTGCGCGCGGGATGGAGCTGCACTTCAAGGTGTACGAGGCGTTCGGCGACCGGAGCCGGCAGGACAGCTCCGGATACGGCATCGGGGCCCTCACTTCTCACACCGGCACCGTCTCCATCGCACTGCCGTTCCGCTCTCGCGGTGCGACCGTGGCCGCGACACTGCGCGCCCTCACGACCGGTCGGCCCTTACGGCTGGGCCAGCCCAATCTCTCGCCCGAGGTCCTGAGCGTGCTCGACGCCCTGAGTTCGGTGGGCTGGGAGACGCGCGCAGGCGAACATGTGCTCGCTCTCTCACCGCCCTCCTCGCCGCCGGCTGCGCCCGTTGCCTGGACGGTGCCCGGAGACAAGATCGAGGCAGCCACACTGGCCTGCGCCATCGCCGCGACGCGGGGCAATGCCCGTATCGACGGCGTGCAAGGCAAGGACGTAGGCCCGTTCGCAGCTGCCCTTCATCAGCTCGGCATCCCCGCAGACGCGGAGCCGAATGGCCTTACCGTCCGCGCCCAGGAGACATCCCCCACTGGCCGTCCCCTGCGAGCCATCGCCTCCCTGAGCCCGGTCGGCCTGGACGCCGACTTCGAACCACCGCTCATGGCACTCGCCCTCGGACTGCCCGGCACGCATCTGTTCGCCGACGCCATCAATCCCGGCCGCCACGGCAACCTGCTGCCGCAGCTGACCCGCCTGGGCGCCGAGATCGAAGAGATCTCGCCCACCGAATGCCGCCTGACCGGGCCCCAGCAGCTGACGGGCGCGGGCGTCGAAGCTACCGACATCCGCACCGGGTCCGCCCTGATCGTCGCCGGCCTCACCGCCCGAGGCGTCACCACCATCGGCGGCCTCGACCAGCTGCGCCGCGGCCACGCCGACCTGACCGGCAAGCTGCGCACCCTGGGCGCCGACATCTGCGAGGTCACCCCGTGACCACCGGCGGCCGGAACCTGCGGCAGATCGTCGCCACGACGGACGTCCACTCGGCCTTCGACAACGCCGCGCCCTTCCTGACCCACCTCCACGCGCTGCGCCCGACCTCGCTCATCGTGGACTGCGGTGACTTCTTCGAAGGCAGCGGGTATTACCGCCTCGCTGGCGGCACGATCGAGCGGGAGATCCTGCTCGGGCTGTACGACGTGCTGGCCCCTGGCAACCACGGCTGGCCCCACCACTTCGAACCCGACCTTCACCGGCGCACTGTCTGCGCCAACGCCGTCAACGCCAGCACCGGCGACGCTCTCTTCCGCCGCCTGCACATCGCCGACATTGGTGGACGACGCGTCGGCGTAACCGCTGTGATCGGCCGGCAAGCCTTCCACTCGATCCCGGCCGCCCAACGTGTCGACCACTGCGTCACCGATCCGGTCCAAGCCCTGCGCGAGCTGATTCTCGCCCACCACCACGAGATGGACAGTTGGGTTGTGCTCAGCCACTCCGGCTTCGACGAGGATCGGAAACTCGCGGCGGCAGGTCCATTCCTCGACGTGATCTTCGCCGGCCACTGCCACAGCGATCAGTGCGAGCCGGTCCGAGTCAACGGCACCCTGGTCGTCAAGGGCAGGGAACTCGCCAACGGTTATGCGATCGCCACGCCCGTAGGTACGGGATGGGGTGCAGGCACCACATCCTTCCCGGATCGGGTCCCAAGCGTCGTTCCGACGGAGCTTGCGGATCTGCGCTCCCGCATCGAAGACGTCAAGCAGCAGCTGGCCGACGTCCTCGGCCCGATCAGTCCGGCATACCGCCACCAGGCCCTCGACCGGCGCAGCCTGCTCCTGGACCTCACCGCCCGCCTGCGCACGGCGCTCGGCGCAGACGCGGTCATCCTCAACGAGACGGCGCTACGCGCCGTACTCCTCGGCGGCAACCTCACCCAGGGCGACCTGTTCTCCATCGAGCCGTTCGGCAACCAATTGGTGCACGCCCACGTGCCGGATCCAGCACGAAGCGACCTCCCCGGCTGGCTGTCACATCTGACCACCCAGACCGGCCCGCTCGTCACCGCTCCCGATCCCTTGCCGGACGCCGTCACCACCGTGCTGACCACCGACTACCTCGCCGACACCTACCTCGGCGAGCGCACGCACCAGGCCGGCCTGCGTCTGGACCAGGCCGTCCAACACATCCTCACCGCTCCCGACACCGCGGAAGTAGGCAGGTAATGATCCTCACCGGCCCGGAGATCACCGCTGCCGCTCACGACGGCCGCCTCCGCATCACCCCGTTCGCCGCCGACCAGGTCAACCCCAACAGCTACAACGTGCGTCTGGGCCCCACCCTGATCACCTACACGGGCCTCGTCTTGGACGCCCACCGGCCCAACCTCACCCGCGAAACCACCATCGGCCCGGACGGGCACGTCCTCCAGCCGGGCGAGCTCTACCTCGGCCACACCCTCGAAGAGGTCGGCTCCGACACCTTCGTGCCGCTGTTGTTCGGCCGCTCCTCCGTCGGCCGCCTCGGCCTGTTCGTCGAGATCACCGCCCCCATCGGCGACATCGGCTTCCACGGCCAGTGGACGCTCATGCTCACCCCGATCCGACCGCTGCGCGTGTACTCGGGCATGAAGATCGGGCAGATCATGTTCTTCGTCTCCGTCGGTGCCTTGGACCTCTACCGCGGCAAGTACCAGGCCGCCACAGGACCGCAGCCCTCCGCCTACTGGCGAGACCTCGCCCGGCTCCAGGTGGTGGCATCGTGATCCTCACCGGCCCCGCCATCGCCGCCGCCGTCCAGGCCGGCGAGATCACCATCGAGCCGTACGAGCCCAGCCGCGTCTCCCCCAACGCCTACGACTGGCGTCTCGGCGACACGATCCGCGTCTGCAACGGCGACCTCGATGCCGCAACCCCCACCGCCTGCACCGAGCAGTCCATCCCCGACGCCGGCTTCGTGCTGCGCCCTGGCCTGCTCTACCTCGGCATCACCCTGGAGCGCACCGGTTCGGAGACGTACGCGCAGCTGTTGAACGGCGACCGCACCACCGGCTCCCTGGGCATCTGGGTCCACGTGTCGGCTCCGCTCGGCCACCAGGGCCATGCGATCCGGTGGACGCTGGAGATCCGCGCCGCCCGACCGGTGCGCGTGTATCGGGGCATGACCTTCGGCAAGCTCGTCTTCCTCACCACTTTCGGCGCACCGGCCAGCTACCAGCAGCAGCCTGCCAAGTACGCGTCCACGGAAGGCATCGATATCTCACGCCTCTACGAGGAGATCGACGGAGGCGCGCGGTGAACGCTCGCTCGGCCACCGGCCCGATGGCCGCCACCTTCCTGGACCTCCCCTTCGGAAGCCCCGGCGGCAGCGTTGAGCTCTTCCTCGACCTCTACACCGGCGAGGAACCCCTCATCCCGGCCCGCGCCTTCATGCTCGCACCACCTGGTCATGCTCCCCGCGCACCCGCCGGACTCAACGTGCTCCCCGTAGCAGGCAAATGCCTGGAAGGAACGGCGTTCAGCCGCTACGTCACCGCTCTGCGCGGAGCGCTCACAGTCGCAGTCGATCCCACACAGATCGACGTCCTCCACTTGCAGCACCTCGCATTCGGCGCCACCCCAGCCCTCATCCGTGCCCTGCCCGCACATCCCCGGATCGCCCTCGTTCACGGCACGGACCTGCTCTTTGCCGAGATCCACCCGGACCAGCTCCAGGTGCTGCGCGAGACAGCCAGGGCCGCCGACGCGATCGTGGTCCCCACCAAGGCGATGGCCGACCGCCTCTTCAAACTCGCCCCGCAGATCAAACGCCGAAAGATCACCCACATCCCCTGGGGCATCCCCGACCACCTGCTCACCGGCCAGCCGGCGCAACCAGTGCGCACATCCACCAGCCACCTTCGGCTTCTGTACGCAGGCCGCCTGACCGCCGAAAAGGGCGTCGAGGCCCTGATCCAGAGTCTGGCTCCCGTGCCCGGCGTCGAGCTGAGCGTTGCGGCGCCCAGAGCCCAGTTCCACGCACTGGCCCCGCTGCTGCAACGGGCAGGCGTACGAGTCCACTACCTCGGATGGCTCCGCCGCCCTCAGCTGTGGAAAGCCTTCACCGAACACGACGCGCTGGTAGTGCCTTCCACCACCTTGGAGGCCATGGGACTGGTCGCACTGGAAGCCCAGGCATGTGGACTGCCCGTCCTGTACCAGCCCGTCCCTGGTCTCAGCGAAACGCTCGCCGCTTCCGGCATGGCCACCGACTTCACCCACTCCGCCGTATTCGCGCGCGACCTTGACCGGCTGAGAAGGACACCCGGGCTGCTGGCCGCCGTGAGACAGGCAGGCTATGCAAACGCGGCACGTTATCCCCTCTCGGCGACCGCACGATTGCTGACCGACCTCGGTCGGCAGCTCACTTGAACCGACCGACAGACGACCCGACACGTCACTACCCGAACCGCTCCGCGAACGTCACTACGCTGACCGACGGGACACCCCGGCGAAGAGGGAGACCATGACGTACGACCGCGACCGCATCGAAGCCCTGCTCGACGAGGGAGTCCGCGACAAGGTGTATCCGGGTGCCGTGTGGGCCCTCGGCGACGCCACCGGCACCCTCGCCCAGGGCACCACCGGCGTCCTCGACCCCGACGAGCCGGACGTGCCGATGCGCACCGACACCGTCTTCGACGCCGCCAGCCTCACCAAGATCCTGGCCGTCTGGTCCTCCATCGGAGCCCTGTGGGAGGAGGGAAGCCTCGACCTCGACCAGCCGCTCGGCACGTTCTGGCCCGAGGTCGCCGGCCACCCACTCGGCACCGTCACCACCCAACAGTTGCTTACGCACACCGCCGGCGTCCCGCTGCGAGCCCAACTGAAGAACCTCTACGGCACCAACCCCAAGGAGATCCGCCGTGGCGTCCTCCTCGAACAACTCCATCGGACACCCGGAGAAGCCGTCGAATACACCGACCGGGCTGCCCTCATCCTCGGTTACCTCACCGAACACCTCTCCAGCCAGCCCTTGGACCAACTGGCCACCGCCCGCACCTGGCACCCACTGGGCATGACCTCCACCCGCTTCGGCCCCCTGCCCGCCGACATCGCCGCGCGCTGTGCTCCCACCGAACTGGACCAGGACACCGACACCCACCTCAAGGGAGTCGCCCACGACTTCTCGGCCCGCCTCCTGGGCGGCGTCTGCGGCATCGCCGGCGTCTTCACCGTCCTCGACGACCTCGCCACCTTCCTCCAGTACCTGCTCGCCCCCGCCACGTGCCCTTTGCGGGCTGGTTTCGGCAGCAGGTGGATCACCCGTTCCCTGACCGTCCAGACGGGTGAGCTTCAGCCAGCTCGTGGCCTGTTCTGGCACCCCGCTCCCGGCACCACCGCCGCGGAGGACGTCTGGGTCCACTACGGCTTCACCGGCACAGGCATGTGGATCTCCACCATCAAGGACCGCTGGGCGGTTCTCCTGACCAACAAGCTCTACTACACAAGGGATCGTGAGCCGTTGACCGAGGTTCGCAACACCTTCCGCGAACTCGCCTTCAACTGACATGTCATAGCGGGGCCCAGGCCGCATCCCAACGCCCACCACCTGGTGTTGAGCGCAACATTGCCTGCCACCCGTTGGTAACAGGATTGTCTCCGGTGGCCCTCCCACTCCGTCCGGTTTAGCGTGAAATATGCCGCTCTCCAGGCAGGGGTGATGTCAGTGTCATAGGGAAGACTCTGGTGTGGGGAGGGAGACTCATGACCGACCAGCAAAATGGCTCTGACCAGCGAATACCTGCTCCGGGTGGTTGCCGGTGGTGTGGGCTTGAGGCGCGGGAGCATGCGCAGCGCTGGAAGCCTCCGGTGGGCTGGCACAAATGGGAACCGCCGACATTGGAACAACGCAAGGAACGCATGCTCGCACGGCGGCGGCGCCGCGGCGGTACCAGTGGGACCCGGTCAGCGCTGCGCGCTCTTACCCTGCGGCCAGCTTTCTGATCTCGCCGAAGATCTCCCGCAGCTGTGCGGGCACCTGATCAGGGCTGGTGAGCGTGCTCACCAGCCCGAACATCATGTCGGGTTTGCCGCTGGGCCCGTTCGGGCTGCCGTTGCGGAGCATGTTCAGCACTTCCTTGCTGAACTTCTTGCCGCGCTGAGCGGTGAAGTCCTCCGTGGTCCACGGCTCGCCGTCCTTCGGCCAGAGGTCGTTGGCGGCCGCGGCCCACAGGTCGTCCGGGAACAGCTCCTCCAGCTCATTGAAGGCGTCCGGCTCACCCACGAAACGGACAACGTCGCTGAAGGCACTGCCGAAGAACTGCTGGAGTCGGGCTTCCTTGAAGAGCCCCTTGGGCAAGGTGCGGCTGTCGGCGTCCACCATGAGCATCACGGAGCGGCCATGCTCGACCAGATAGTGAGCGAGGTGCAGGGCCCCCTCATTGTTGAAGCACGCCCACAAGGCGATGCCGGCCGACTGGAGAGGCTGGCCCTCCGACAGCCGGAACAGTACGGGGATCACCCGCTGTTCGGTGTCGCCCTCGACAGCCAGAAAGCAACGCTCGTGCAGCAAAACGGAGTTGCGAAGGCCCACCGCCGCGGCGATGCGCCCCAGGTGCACGTCGATTTCGTCGTGGGTGTCGGCCCCAAGCCGCTCGATCACCGTCCGTCCATGCTGCAGCCGCAGATGCACGACGTCGGCGATGTCGACACCGTCGATGAGGTTCATGGAGTGGGTGGCGACGATTACGTTCACATGGGGCAGCGCGCTCTGGTCACGGATGAGCTGCATGATCTTGCGCTGGTGCCCGTAGTCGAGGTGCGTGTCCGGCTCGTCGTAGATCACGATCGTCTGTACCGGAGACGGGACGTCCTCGGCGGCCTCAGGGTCGGCTGAGGACTCTACGTCGGCGAACTCCTCGCGCGTGAGCAGCTGGCTGTTCCACTCCCAGATCGCCAGGGAGATACGGCGAGCGCTGCCTAGTCCGGAACGATCCAGGCCCACGGTCTCGCCCTTCGTACGGGCGATTCGCAGCGGCGCACCCCGGAAACCGTGAGTGAACGAGACCACAGGCTCGACATCAACGTCGGTGAGGTCGTCGCAACGACTCTGAATGTGCTCGCACAGAGACCGGGCGTCGTCCTGAAGGCGATCCTTGATCCCGGCCTCGATCGACTGCAGTTGGCCCTCAAGGGTGGGGTCCGCCATATGGGCCTGGTAGCGGCCCATCAGCGCGGTCTTCACCGCAGCGTCGGGATCGGCCGACTTCCCGCCGAATGGCATCAGACGGGGCATGCGACGCTCCATCTCCTTCGGAGCAGGAACCCAGCCCGACACTGAGGCGTGAGCCATGCCGTACCTGCAGAGGGCTGGCTCGATGTCGCCGCGCTTGATGGACGACAGCTCAGGCAGCAACTGCTTAGCGAGGGCTCTCACATCGTTCAGGGACAGTTTGGAAGGGTCACGCAGTCGTTCATCCTCCGCGAGCGGCGCCCAGCACTCAAGGACGGGGTCCTCACCGTTGACGGTGCGCCGTCGTACGCGCAGTTCCTCGGCCGGGAAGCCGAAGGTCTCCAACTCCCAAGAGTCGAGCGTGAACTGCCCCTCCACCCAGGTGGCCGAACACCGCAGGAGTGGCGCCGAGTCATCGACGTCCACGCCACCGGAAACGTCAAGCTCGTACGTACGATCGTCCTCGGTCAACTGCTCATTGCCCACAAGGAAAGCCAGCGCGGCAAGCACCGCACTCTTACCGCCATCGTTCTGACCGGCGAGGATGGTCGGCGTGCTGACCGGAATGTCACGGACATCCCTGAGGGATCGGAATCCGCACACGGTGAAGCTGTGCAGGTGCACCGTTCTCAGCCGCTCCGTTTCCTGGCGCCGTGGGGTAGACGCAAGCCATCAGAAGTGCCTCGCCACAGACATTGACATGGGCAACAGCCAACCCAGGCGCATCATCTTATGTCTTGTGGAGATAGCCTGTTGGCACTGCGAACGGATCTGACCGATTCGGACCGACACCGGGCGAAGCCTGCCTGCCTCGGGCTCGACGTCACGGCTGACGGGGCCCTCGTCGCCCCGAACCACACCCCGCCCGCGCCCCATTCCCAGGCACGCGGCCGTCCTGAGCCGTGCCACATGGTCGGGCAAGCACGTCTACGATCTGTTGGCATGGGCTGGCTGGAGCGGGTCGCGGGGTTGAGGCAGTGGACCCGGAGCGGAACCCGCGCTCCGCACAAGCCGCTGCTGCTCCTGTACGCCCTCGGCCGGTTCCAGGGGGACGCGGAGGGCGGGCTGCGCTACAGCGCGGTGGAGGAGGATCTGCAGCGGCTGCTGGTCGAGTACGGGCCGCCGAACAGGACGACGCCCGCCTATCCCTTCCACCACCTGGTCAGCGACGGCGTATGGGAAGTGCGCACCGTTTCCGGGCCCGGCAGCCCCGGAAACGGGGCGCGGGAGCTACGCGAGACGGGTGCCACCGGGCGGCTCGCGCCGGACTTGAGAGCGGCCCTGCGACGCGAACCGCAACTCCTGGGGAATATCGCCCGGTTGCTGCTCGACCTGCACTTCCCGCCCTCCCTCCACAGTGAGCTGTGCGAAGCCGTCGGACTGGAGCTGGAGCCGGCGGAGCCCCAACAGCTCTCGACGGCGCGCAGGCAACGGGACCCGCGGATGCGGGAGTTGGTCCTGACCGCCTACGAGTACCGGTGTGCCTTCTGCGGCTACGACGGCAGGATCGGCGCGGTGCCGGTCGGGCTGGAGGCCGCTCATGTGCGCTGGTGGGCGTTCGGCGGCCCCGACGACATCGAGAACGGGCTGTGCCTGTGCTCGCTGCACCACAAGCTCTTCGACAAGGGTGTCCTCGGTGTGGGTGACGATCAACGCATCCTGGTCTCACAGCGCTTCGTCGGTCACAGCCCCAGCGCCCGCGAGCAGGTCATAGCCCTCGCGGGCCGTCCACTGGTCGGCCCGCAGCCCGGTGCGCGCTCCGTCGCGGCGGCCCACCGCGACTGGCACGCCCGTGAGGTCTTCCACGGCGCCCCACGCCCCGCCACGACCACCTGACCACGGCGTCCCAGCGAAACCCCCTTCACACAAGGCGCGTTCGCCTTGGAAGATGCACCGACGCCCGGCGACAGCACTCCCCCGGCCGGCCCCACCCGGGCCTACCGAGATACACCACGAGCCAACTCGGTTCAGCAGTACGGTGGTTGGTCGGTCATGGATGATGCCACCCGCATCCAGATGCCGAACAGACGGTACAGGGCTGGCAGTTGGCAGCGGGCCTGGACGGTGCGGCTGTCGGTGGTGGTGACCCCCGGGATGCCCGGCAGGGTGGCGGCCACCGAGGACGACTGCCAGCGGACCGTGAGGGTGACGTCGCCCGTGGCGGCGGGCGGACGCGGCGGTGCGGGCGCGAGCGCCGCGGCGACCGCGTCCTCGATCGCCTGCCGGGCCTCCGCCGCGGGGCGCAGTTCCGCCGCGAAGCGGTCGTGCGCGTACTTCACGGGGACCGTGGCGATCCGCTCGTCCCACGCCGCGGCCTCCGCGCACGCCGCGTCATCCCCGGTGAGAACGGCCACGGGGACACCGAGGGCCGCCGCGGTGGCCTGGGCCAGGCCGATCTCGCCCACGGGGCTGCCGTCCAGCCAGATGTCCTCGATCTCGTGCCCCATGAAGCTGTGGCTCAGTACGCCGAGGGCGCCCGCCCGGGCGTGGTAGCCGACGCAGATCATCGCGTCGTGCGCTGCGGTGAGCCCTTCCAGCATGCCCATCTGCTTCGGCCTGCCGCGGACCAGTCGGGCCGCCGGGTGCAGCGACTCGGGCAGCAGATTGCGCATGGGACCGTGGGCGTCGTTGACCAGGACATCGGTGGCGCCGGCCGCGAGGGCGCCCCGTACGGCGGCGTTGACGTCCTCGGCCATCATCGCCCGGCCGCGTTCGTAGTCCCGGCCGCCGGGCTGGACGTCGTCGCGGTCGACGAGCCCGGTGATGCCTTCCATGTCGGCGCTCAGATAGATCTGCACGGGGCCGAGCCTAGGCCCGAACGACCCTACGTGATGTAGGTTCCCAGCTGTCCAAGGGCCGTACGACTCGTTCCACGGGGGCATGATGCAGGGCACGAACGCGGACATGAACGCACAGGGGGCACAAAACCCCGGGGCGGCGACAGGCGGTCTTGCGCCCACCGTCGCCGTGCTCGTCGTGAGCCTCGCCATCGCCGCCGTGGGGGTGTACGAGCTGTGCGGCTTCGGGCTGCACAGCCTGGAACGACGGCCGCACCTGTTCAGCGACGGGCTGGCCACCGCGGGAGTGATCGTCGCCGTGGTGGCGGCCGGGGCGGCGGTGGGCAACCTGGCCTGGCATCTGACGGCGGCGCGCCGCGGTACGGACACATAGCCGCAAGCCGGCGGTTCGGCGGATGCCAACCCATGCACAGCCAACCGGCAGCAGTTCGCGACCCCTCACTCACCCGCCTCTTACCCTACGAACTGTAGGGTCGAAGGCGCCCCGCCCTCCGTCCCCAAGGTGTCCGGTCACCATGTCCGCACAGCAGCCGACGCTGACTCCCCCGCTCCCCGTTCGGCCGAGCCGCCGACGGATCGCCGTGCCCGCCCGGCTGCGGGCGCGGGCCGCCGGAGCGACCGTGTGGTACCTGCGGCTGCTCGCCGTGCTCAATATCGTCGCGGTCGTGTCGCTGCCGTTCCGCGAGGAGGTGCACGAGCACAACGCGGGCGAGTTCTTCACGCCGTATCTGGCCACCGCGGGCCTGGTCGCGGCGGCGCTCGCGCTGTTCCTCGCGGTGGTGATGCGCCGCCGCAAGCGCGCGGCCTGGGTCTTCAACCTGCTCCTGGCCGGCCCCCTGTGCTGCCTCTACGTGCTCGCGCTCACCACCGACACCTACGGCAGGCACCTGTTCAACTGGCTCTCCGCCGCGCTCACCGGCCTGTTCGTGGCCGCGCTGCTGGTCGGCCGGCGCGAGTTCGACGCCGTCGGCGACCGTTCCAACCCGCGGCTCGCGCTGGCCGTCGGCGCGGGCGGCATCCTGGTCAGCGGCACCCTCGGCACGCTCCTGGTGAGCGCGACGAACACCCAGCCCGGAGCGACCCTCCAGGACCGGATCGCGTACACCCTGCTGCGCGGCGTCAGCGTCGGCCCGCTCGCCGACCGGATCGACTCGGTGAGCGCGCCCCGCTGGGTCGATGTCATCGTCAACACCCTGATCGCCGCGACGTTCCTGCTCGTCCTGTACGCCTGCTTCCGCGCCCCGCGCGGGCAGGCGCTGCTCGGCGCGCGGGACGAGGAGCGGCTGCGGGCGCTGCTGGAACAGCACGGCGAACGCGACTCCCTCGGCTACTTCGCGCTGCGCCGGGACAAGTCGGCCCTCTTCTCCCCGAGCGGCAAGGCGGCCGTCACCTATCGCGTGGTGGGCGGCGTGAGCCTGGCCTCCGGGGATCCGATCGGCGATCCGGAGGCCTGGCCCGGCGCCATCGACGCCTGGCTCGCCGAGGCGCGCCGGCACGCCTGGACGCCCGCGGTGATGGGCGCGAGCGAGGAGGCCGGCACGGTCTACGCCCGGCACGGCCTCGACGCCCTGGAGCTGGGCGACGAGGCCGTCGTGGAACTGGCCGACTTCACGCTGGAGGGGCGGGCGATGCGTGTCGTCCGGCAGGCGCACAACCGGGTCCGGCGGGCCGGGTACACGGTGCGGGTACGCCGTCACTCGGACATCCCCGAGTGTGAGATGGCGCTGCTGGTCGACCGCGCGGACCACTGGCGCGACGGCGCCACCGAGCGCGGCTTCTCGATGGCGCTCGGCCGTCTCGGCGACCTCGCCGACGGGCGCTGCGTGATGCTGGAGTGCCGGGACGCGGCCGGGGAACCCCGGGCCCTGCTCAGCTTCGTGCCCTGGGGCGAGCACGGCCTGTCCCTGGACCTGATGCGCCGGGACCGGGCGTGCGAGAACGGGCTGATGGAGTACATGGTCGTGGAACTGCTGCTGCGGGCCGAGGAGTTGGGTGTACGGCGGGTGTCGCTGAACTTCGCGATGTTCCGTTCCGTCTTCGAACGGGGCTCCCGGCTGGGCGCGGGCCCGGTGCTGCGGGTGTGGCGGTCGGTGCTCACGTTCTTCTCGCGCTGGTGGCAGATCGAGTCCCTGTACCGGGCGAACGCCAAGTACCGGCCCGTGTGGGAGCCCCGGTTCCTGCTGTTCGCCAAGAGCAGCGACATCCCGCGCATCGGGCTGGCCAGCGCCCGAGCGGAGGGCTTCCTCACCCCACCCGCCCTACCGTCCCTACCGCGCCGCGCACGCCAACCCGGCCCAGAGCCCACCTCACCCTGAGCCCCCTGAGCACCAGGGCACCGCCTCCCGCACGGACCACGCGCCCCCGCCCCGGGGCGACCGGACCGCGGGCGGTGCGGAGGTGCCCCCGGTCACCGGTCCACGGGTGCCGTCTCCGTCCACCCGGAAACCGGCGCCGCCGTGCACCGGTCCGGGTGTGCCGCGTAGCAGCGCGTCGATCAGCCGCGCGTCCCGGACCAGCGGCAGCGCGTCCTGCGGGGCGCCCGCCACCGTGAGCCGGGCCCGTCCGGACGGTCCGGGGCCGGCGACGGCGACCGCCGCCCCCTGCCAAAGGATCCGCACGCCCGGCCCCGGGCCGGCGCTGCCCGGCCCAGGCGAGGTGTCCGTCAGGTGCGGTCGCGTGTGTCCCCTGTGCGCCGGGTCCCGGTGAGCCCTCCGCCCACCGTGAACCCGATCACCGAGCCGCCGCCCTCCCGGCGCAGGGCGAACGGCGTGCCGCCGTGTGCCATGGCCACCTCCCGCACGATGGACAGGCCAAGACCGGAGCCGGGCAGGGAGCGGGCGTCGGCGGCGCGGTAGAAGCGGTCGAAGATGCGGATCAGGTCGCCGTCGGCGATGCCGGGCCCGCGGTCGAGGACCTCGACGCGGACCGGCCCGGTGGCTCCGGCACCCGCGCGGGCGAAGCCGTGGCCCCTCGGGAGCGCCGGGCCGGTGACCCGGACCTCGATGGGCGATCCGCCGGCCCGGTCGAACTTGGTGGCGTTCTCGACCAGGTTGGAGATCGCGCGCTGGAGCATGGCGGGCCGCCCGTGGGTGCTGGTGTCCCCGGCGGCCCGCAGCACGATGTCCCGGCCGGTACGGCGGCGCGCGAGGCCCACCACGTCCTCGGCGATGTCCGCGAGGTCCACCCGCTGCGGCGGCTCGGTGTCGGACTGCCCGGCGGCCAGGTCGACGAGTTCGTTGACGAGGTCGGTCAACTCGCGGGCCTCCTGGGAGAGATCGGCGACGAGTTCGTCGCGGGTGGCGGGCGGCAGCTCGTCGATGCGACGCAGCAGGGAGATATTGGCCCGCAGGGAGGTGAGCGGGGTGCGCAGTTCGTGGCCCGCGTCCTGGACCAGCCGGCGCTGGTCCTCCTCCGACTGGGCGAGGCGCCCCAGCATGCGGTCGAACGCCCGGCCCAGGCGCCCCACTTCGTCAAGGCCGGCGACGGGCACCTCGATGCCCAGCCGACGGGTGCGGGCGACGTCCTCGGCAGCGGTAGTGAGCAGGACCAGGCGCCGGGTGATGCGGCGGGCCAGCCACCAGCCGAACAGTCCGGCGGCGACCACGACCGCGGCCATCAGGATCAGCGTGCGCCGCTGGAGCGCCCGCAGCAGGTCCTCGGTGTCGCTGAACTCCTGCGCGACCTGCACCGCGCCCCGCCCGTCGCCGAGTGCGACGGTGGCGATCCGGAACAGGTCCTCGCCGACCCGGACGTCCGTGTACTGGACGGTCTTCCCGGCCTCCTCGGCGGTGGCGACCGCCCGGTCCCCGGCGGTGACGGGCAGGGCGGGGCTGCCGGGGTCGGCGATCTGCCCCTGGGCGCCGAGCACTTGGACGTCGGTGCGGCTGGGCCGTACCACGTCGTGTCCGGGCCGGGTGGAGCTGAAGTCGCCGGGAACCATCTCCTGCTGCCGCACCTCGGCCTGCACATCCTGCACGACCTGGGTGAACACGGACTGCTGGTCCACCCGCACCAGCCGGGCCGCGGCACCGTAGGACAGGATGCCGACGAGGATCGTGACGGCGGCGGTGACGGCCGCGAAGGACACGGCGAAGGTGGTGCGCAGCGAGACCAGCTTGGGCCTGCGCAGGGCCGGCAGCCTTTGCAGGCGGCCCACTCAGTCCTCCCGCAGCACGTAACCCACGCCCCGCACGGTGTGGATCAGCTGCGGTGCGCCGGGCTCGTCGAGCTTGCGGCGCAGGTAGCCGACGTAGACGGCGAGGTTCTTGGAGCCGGGTCCGAAGTCGTAGCCCCAGATCCGGTCGTAGATGGTGGAGTGGTCGAGCACGATGCCGGCGTTGCGGACCAGCAGCTCCAGCAGTTCGAACTCGGTGCGGGTCAGCTCCAGCTCCCGTTTGCCGCGCCAGGCCCGGCGCGCCTGGAGGTCCATGCGCAGCCCGGCGGCCTCCACCTGGCGGTCGTTGACCTGGGTGTCGCGGACCGGCTCGGTGCCGCCGCCGTTCCCGCCGCCGTTGCCGCCCGCGGTGACCGGGGTGGTGCGGCGCAGCAGGGCGCGCAGCCGGGCGAAGACCTCCTCGACGTCGAACGGCTTGACGACGTAGTCGTCGGCGCCGGCGTCGAGGCCGGCGATCCGGTCGGCGGTCTCGACCAGCGCGGTGAGCATCAGGATCGGGGTGCGGTCGCCCTCGGCGCGCAGCACCCGGCACACCTGGAGCCCGTCGATGCCCGGCATCATCACATCGAGGAGGAGGATGTCCGGCGGCGTGCGGTGGGCATGCGCCAGCGCCTCCACCCCGTCGGCGACCGCCGTCACCTCATAGCCCTCCAGGGTCAGGGCACGCTCCAGGGCGTGACGGATGGCGCGGTCGTCTTCGGCGAGCAGCACAGTCTGGGGCACGCCCCCAGTCTGCCAAGGCCAACGGCGGTTCGACCGTGTCGAACGGGCCTACGATCACCCTTTTTACCTGGCTCTCACCGTCCCGGACGCAACCAGGGACCGGGCCGCACCGTCTTCTCACCGTCGGCCGTGACATACCGCCGAACGGCCGTCAGGCGGCGCCGAGCCGCGCCAACTGCTCCTCGAAGGGCACCACTCGCACGGTGTCCCCGGCGTCCGTGGGGTCGGTGGGGTCCGTGGGGCCCGTCATCCGGCCACCGACGCCCGCGCCCCTCGCGACGCCCGCCTCGCTCCCGGTGGCCGCCCGGCTCCCGACACCCGCCTCACTTCTCGCGCCCGCCTCGGCCCCGCCGCTCGCCGTCAGGCCGGTCATCAGCGCGGCCAGCTCCGCCGCCGCCCGGTCGATCCGCTCCGCGAGCCCCTGCGCGCCCCAGTCCTCCGAGGCGGCGTACACGGCGGTGGGTACGACCACCGCCCTGAGGTAGGCGAAGAGCGGGCGCAGGGCGTGCTCCAGGACCAGGGAGTGCCGTGCCGTACCGCCGGTCGCGGCGATCAGCACCGGCTTGCCGGCCAGCGCGTCCTTGTCGAGCACGTCGAAGAAGGACTTGAACAGGCCGCTGTAGGAAGCCGTGAACACCGGGGTGACGACGATCAGCCCGTCCGCCCGTGCGACCGCGTCCAGCGCGGCGGACAGGGCACGGCCCGGGAAGCCGTTGGTGAGGTTGTGCGCGATCTCCACGGCGAGTTCGCGCACCTCGACGAGCTGGACGTCGGCCGGGGCGTGCCGGCCGGTGGCCGCGGCCAGCCGGTCGGCGAGCAGCCGGGTGGAGGACGGGACGCTCAGTCCCGCCGAGACGACGACGAGCTTCATACGGCGCTCACCTCCTGGGCGGCGAGCAGGGACGCGTGGGTGGGGGCTTCGGGCACATCGGCCGGGCGGCCCTTGGCGAACTCCTCGCGCAGCACCGGTACGACCTCCTCGCCGAGCAGGTCGAGCTGTTCGAGCACCGTCTTCAGCGGCAGCCCGGCGTGGTCCATCAGGAACAGCTGGCGCTGGTAGTCGCCGGCGTACTCGCGGAAGGACAGCGTCTTCTCGATGACCTGCTGCGGGGAGCCGACGGTCAGCGGGGTCTGGTCGGTGAAGTCCTCCAGGGAGGGGCCGTGCCCGTAGACCGGCGCGTTGTCGAAGTAGGGGCGGAACTCGGACACCGCGTCCTGCGAGTTCTTCCGCATGAACACCTGGCCGCCGAGCCCGACGATCGCCTGCTCGGGCGTGCCGTGCCCGTAGTGCGCGTACCGGGTCCGGTACAGCTCGACCATCCGCTTGGTGTGGTCGGCCGGCCAGAAGATGTTGTTGTGGAAGAAGCCGTCGCCGTAGTAGGCGGCCTGCTCGGCGATCTCCGGGGAGCGGATGGAGCCGTGCCAGACGAACGGCGGCACGCCGTCCAGCGGGCGGGGCGTGGCGGTGAAGCCCTGGAGCGGGCTGCGGAACTTGCCCTCCCAGTTCACCACGTCCTCGCGCCACAGCCGGTGCAGCAGGGCGTAGTTCTCGATGGTCAGGTTGATGCCCTCGCGGATGTCCTGGCCGAACCAGGGGTAGACCGGTCCGGTGTTGCCGCGGCCCATCATCAGGTCGACCCGGCCGTCGGCCAGGTGCTGGAGCATCGCGAAGTCCTCCGCGATCTTCACCGGGTCGTTGGTGGTGATCAGGGTGGTGGACGTGGACAGGATCAGCCGCTCGGTGCGCGCGGCGATGTAGCCGAGCATCGTGGTCGGCGAGGACGGCACGAACGGCGGGTTGTGGTGCTCGCCGGTCGCGAAGACGTCCAGGCCGACCTCCTCGGCCTTCAGCGCGATGGCGACCATGGCCTTGATGCGCTCGCGCTCGGTCGGCGTACGGCCCGATGGGGGTCCCCCCTGTTCGAGCGAAGCCGAGAACTTGGGGGAGGGGTCCGGCGTGACGTCGCCGACGCTGAAGATCCCGAACTGCATGGTCGCTCATCCTCCAAGTTGTTGACGGTTCAACTATACCCGCACAACGGTGGCCCGCCACTCCCTATTCCGCCGCTTGTCGGTGCCCCGTCCTACGATCGCGGCATGGCCGCCGTACGCCGTGGCACCCGGGGCATCGTCGATGCCGCCGGCCTCTTCGCACAGGTGGACTTCCGCCGCCCGGAGCCCGCCGTACCGCTGCGCCCGTACCTGGAGCACTACTGGCTGATCGACTGGGACCCCGGCCGGCCGTACGACTCGCACGTCGTCCCGCACCCCTCGGTGAACATCGTCTTCCAGCACTTCTTCGGTCAGGAGCCGTTCGCGGAGGTCGCGGGCGTCGGGCTCGGGCTGTTCACCCAGAAACTCCAGGGACGGGGCCGGGTCTGCGGGATCCAGTTCCGGCCCGGCGGCTTCCGGCCCTTGGCGGGGGTTGCTCGTGCCACGGGCCGCAGCCCTGTTCCGGCCGACGGGGCCGGGAGCCCTTTCGGAGATGTGGGCGGATGCCGAATGGGACGATCGGCCGGTGACCGGCCAGTGGACAGCTCACTGGTTCCTCGCGGATGGCCGCAGCCTGTGGGATCTGGCACAGCGCATCCACAGCGAAGAGGGCGAGGACGGGGCATGACGGTACCGGTGGGACATCAATGGGGGCCTGATCCCCGCGGGCGGTGCAGCCGGGCGAGGAGGCCGGCGATTTCGCGGGTCTCTTCGTGGTCTTCGCCGAGGAGGACGCACATGTCCTCGTGGAGGGCGTCGAGGACACCCTCGGCCTCGCTGCGGCGGCCCTCGGAGAAGAGGAGGACGCCGATGCTGCGGCGCAGGTCGAGAGCGGTCTCGGAGGCGTCTCCAGCCGTGTCGGACACGACCTCCAGGACTTCCTGGAACTCCCGCAGGGCGAGGGTGGCCTGGCCGAGGTTGGCCCGGCAGTGGGCGGCATGCCGGCGGCACTCCAGCGCGTTGTCGCTGGACGGTCCCGTCGTGCGGGCGTAGACGGCGGCCAGCGCGTCGAACTCTGGCAAGGCGCGCCGGAAGTCCTCGCCGGCCATGAGGACCGCCGCGCGCTGCCGCCGCAGGCCGAGCACCCGGGGGTTGTGCGCGCCGAGGGTGGTGGCCGCCGTGGCGATCGCCGCCTTGAGGACGTCCGCGGCCTGGGCGAACCGCCCGATCTCGGCGAGGTCCGCGGACTGGGCGTAGGCCTCCCGGATCGCGTCCCGCAGTGCGGTGTCGACGCGCGCCGGGACCGGTACGGGAGCCACCGGCTCGGGTGAGGGCGCAGGCCCCGTGGTCCGCCGCAGTGGTGCGTTCGGCTGCCGGTAGATCACCGTCGGGTCGGGAACCGCGGCAGGGGAGCCGCCGTCGGTGAAGACCACGGGGTCGGCCGCCGAACCCGGTTGCGGCAGGTACGGTGACAGCCGCTCGTACACCGCGTACGCGTCGGCTGGACGCTGCTCGGGCGCCTTGGCCAGCAGGTCGAGGGTCAGCGCCTCCAGGTCCACCGGCACCTCGGGCCGCAGGGCGCGCAACGGCGTCGGCGGCACGTCCATGTGCTGGTGCATGAGCTGGTAGTCGTTGTCGCCGCTGAAGACCGGCTCACCGGCGAGGAGTTCGTGCAGCACGCAGCCGAGCGCATAGAGGTCGCTCAGCGGTGTGATCTGCGCGCAGTCGATCTGCTCGGGCGGCATGTAGCGGCTGGTACCGATCCGGCTGCCGGTGGCCGTGAGGCGGGTGACGTCCGTACGCAGTAGCTTCGCGATGCCGAAGTCCAGCACCTTGACTGTGCCGTCCCCGGCGATCAGGACGTTGTCCGGCTTCAGATCGCGGTGCACGACCGGGATGGCGTGGGCGTACGACAGGACCGTGCAGATCTGTGCGGCGATCGACGCGGCCCAGCTCACCGGGAGCCGCACTGCCGCTCCGTCCTCCGCGCCCGTGAGCACCCTGCGCAGGGAGATCCCGCGCACGTACTCCATCACCAGGTACAGCCGGTCGTACGACGCCTCGTCCAACACCGCGTCGAACACCTGCGGCACCCCGTGGTGGCCGATGCGAGCGGTGACGCGCGCCTCGCGCTCGAAGCGGCGGGTGAACTCCTCTGCCTGCGCGGGCGATGCGACGACGTCGGGCCGGATGAGCTTGACCGCGATCTCCCGGTCGAGAACGGCGTCGTAACCGCGCCAGACCGTGCCCATGCCGCCGGACTCGATCTCCTCGATCAGCTCATAGCGGCCCTGCTCGCCGATTCTCCGTGCCTGCGCCACGCGTTGCGCCCCCGCGGTCCTGATGCCTCGTCACCCGACAGCCGTACACGGTACCGACTGGCGGCGTCGGGCGCGGCAGGTCCTACAGCAGGTGATCGACCTTGCCGGCCTTGATGTCGGTGATGAGGGTACGCAGGGCTTCGAGGGAGTCGGCGAGGTAGCGGTCCTCCTGGCCATTGACGGCTATGTAGCCGTTGCCGTCGGCGTCCGTACCGAGGCGGAAGCAGTTGCTTGCATCCTGGCAGAAGGGGGCTTCCCAGGTGATGTCAGGCACTGGTGCTCCTCAGCAGGTGGTCTGCTTTGCCAGCCTTGATGTCGGTGATGAGGGTACGCAGGGCTTC
>NZ_JBEPAP010000097.1:0-25671 GCF_040298665.1 Streptomyces sp. NPDC001508 | reverse complement strand
CGACTCTATCAGATCTTTTCTCGATCCGATTTCCTCGGTGCTTTCCAGGTTCCCGCTCTCGCGTTTCCCTTTCCGGCGGACCCGACTTTATCAGAGATTCTGAGTCGGATTTTCCGCCCCGTTGGGGAGGGCTCGGCGCGCATGAAGCGGCTGGGGCTGGCGGTACCGCCAGCCCGGCTTCCCTCTCAGGCGGAGCCGTAAACGTACTGGAGCGGGGTGCCCCGATGCAAATCGGGGCACCCCGCTCCGGGTTCACACGGACGGGGGAAGGTCCGCGGGTCAGACCTCCACGACGACGGGGAGGATCATCGGCCTGCGCCGATAGGTGTCCGAGACCCACTTGCCCAGGGCGCGGCGGATGAGTTGTTGCAGCTGGTGGGGTTCCACGACGCCGTCCTGGGCGGACCGCTCCAGCGCTTCCGTGATCTTCGGGATGACGCCCGCGAAGGCGGAGTCCTCGATGCCGGAGCCGCGGGCCTGGACGTACGGGCCGCCCGTGATCTTGCCGGTGGAGGAGTCCACCACCACGAAGACGGAGATGATGCCCTCGTCGCCCAGGATCTTGCGGTCCTTCAGGGCGGGCTCGCCGACATCGCCGACCGAGAGGCCGTCGACGTACACATAGCCGGCCTGGACCTTGCCGGAGATCTTCGCCTTGCCCGCGACGAGGTCGACGACGACGCCGTCCTCCGCGATGACGATCCGGTCGTGCGGGATGCCGGTGAGGGCTCCCAGTTCGGCGTTGGCTCGCAGGTGGCGCCACTCGCCGTGCACCGGCATCAGGTTCTTCGGGCGGCAGATGTTGTAGAAGTACAGCAGTTCGCCGGCGGACGCGTGGCCGGAGACGTGCACCTTGGCGTTGCCCTTGTGGACGACATTGGCGCCCCAGCGGGTCAGGCCGTTGATCACGCGGTAGACGGCGTTCTCGTTGCCCGGGATGAGGGACGAGGCCAGGATGACCGTGTCGCCGTCGACGATGCGGATCTGGTGGTCTCTGTTGGCCATCCGGGACAGGGCGGCCATCGGTTCGCCCTGGGAGCCCGTGCAGACCAGGACCACCCGGTCGTCCGGCAGGTCGTCGAGCGCCTTCACGTCCACCACCAGGCCCGGCGGGACCTTCAGATAGCCCAGGTCGCGGGCGATGCCCATGTTGCGGACCATCGAGCGGCCGACGAAGGCGACCCTGCGGCCGTACTCGTGTGCCGCGTCCAGGATCTGCTGGATGCGGTGGACGTGGCTGGCGAAGCTGGCCACGATGATCCGCTTGCTGGCGCTCGCGAAGACCTGCCGCAGGACGTTGGAGATGTCCCGCTCGTGCGGGGTGAACCCGGGGACCTCGGCGTTGGTGGAGTCGGCGAGGAGGAGGTCGATGCCCTGCTCGCTCAGCCGCGCGAACGCGTGTAGATCCGTGAGGCGGTTGTCCAGCGGCAACTGGTCCATCTTGAAGTCGCCCGTGTGGACCACCATGCCGGCGGGGGTGCGGATCGCGACCGCGAGGGCGTCCGGGATGGAGTGGTTGACCGCGATGAACTCGCAGTCGAAGGGGCCGATGCGCTCGCGGTTGCCCTCGGCGACTTCGAGGGTGTACGGGCGGATGCGGTGTTCCTGGAGCTTCGCCTCGATCAGGGCGAGAGTGAGCTTGGAGCCGATCAGCGGGATGTCCGGCTTCTCCTTGAGGAGGAACGGCACTCCGCCGATGTGGTCCTCGTGGCCGTGGGTGAGCACGATGCCGTCGATGTCGTCGAGACGGGCTCTGATCGACGTGAAGTCCGGCAGGATCAGATCGATTCCGGGCTGCTCCTCCTCGGGGAAGAGCACTCCGCAGTCGACGATCAGCAGGCGGCCGCCGTACTCGAAGACCGTCATGTTCCGGCCGATCTCACCGAGACCGCCGAGTGGGGTGACCCGCAGGCCGCCTTCGGGGAGCGGCGGGGGTGAGCCGAGTTCAGGATGCGGATGACTCAAAAGACTCTCCTCACCACGCGCGCCACGTACCGGTGGGCACGTGGCGCGCGTGACGTTCGTGCAGAAGCAGTTGTCGTTGTCGGATGCGGGCACCGGTGGCCCGCCTATTCAGTTGTGAAGCCCGGATGGTGCCAAGTCTGGTGTTAGAGCTGTACCCCGCCGGCGGCAAGATCGATCTTGAGCTGCGCGATCTCCTCGGGCGTGCACTCGACCATGGGCGCACGCAGCGGTCCTGCGGGCAGGCCCTGGAGGGCGAGCGCGGCCTTGACCGTCATGACGCCCTGGGTGCGGAACATGCCGGTGTAGACGGGGAGCAGCTTCTGGTGGATCTCGGTGGCCTTGTGGACGTCGCCCGAGGTGAAGGCGTCGACCAGGGCGCGCAGGTCCGGGGTGACCACATGGCCGACGACCGAGACGAAGCCGACCGCGCCGATGGAGAGCAGCGGCAGGTTGAGCATGTCGTCGCCGGAGTACCAGGCGAGACCGGACCGGGCGATGGCCCAGCCGGCCCGGCCGAGGTCGCCCTTGGCGTCCTTGTTGGCGACGATCCTCGGGTGCTCGGCGAGGCGGACCAGGGTCTCGGTGTTGATCGGGACGCCGCTGCGGCCGGGGATGTCGTACAGCATGACCGGCAGCTCGGCGGCGTCGGCGACGGCCGTGAAGTGCCGGTACAGGCCCTCCTGCGGGGGCTTGTTGTAGTACGGGGTGACGACCAGGAGGCCGTGTGCGCCCGTCTTCTCCGCGGTGCGGGCCAGCTCGATGCTGTGGTGGGTGTCGTTGGTGCCGACACCGGCCACTACATGGGCGCGGTCGCCGACCGCCTCCAGTACCGCCCGTACGAGATCCGTTTTCTCCGCGTCGCTGGTGGTGGGGGACTCGCCGGTGGTGCCGTTGACGATCAGGCCGTCGTTGCCTGCGTCCACCAGGTGGGTGGCGAGCCGCTGGGCGCCGTCGATGTCGAGCGCGCCGTCCGCCGTGAAGGGCGTGACCATGGCGGTGAGGACCCGCCCGAAGGGGGTCTGCGGAGTGGAGGTCGGAGCCATGGGTAACACGCTACTCGCTGCTCAGTGTGCGGTCTTCCCTAGGGGTGCCGGGAAAGTCCGGACAAATGCGGAGCCC
This sequence comes from Streptomyces sp. NPDC001508, assembly GCF_040298665.1. Lineage (NCBI taxonomy): Bacteria > Bacillati > Actinomycetota > Actinomycetes > Kitasatosporales > Streptomycetaceae > Streptomyces > Streptomyces sp. NPDC001508. The sequence continues at coordinate 22,587 of NZ_JBEPAP010000097.1, read as the reverse complement.
GGCACTGCCTGCTCGGGGGTTCAAGCAGTGCCGGGTCCGTTTGATCAGGCTAGATGAACTTCGCTAAATGCCGCAATACGGACACTTCGCGAGGCTGATCCGTACCTGCGTGCGGTCTCAGGGGGCGACGCGGCCGTTGGCGTTGAAGGCGGCGTGGGTGAGCGGCATGAGCTGGGCCCAGGCGGCCTCCATCCGCTCGCCCACCATCTCGATCTCCCGCTGCGGGAAGGACGGCACCTTGGCCAGCTCGTGCTGGGTGCGCAGGCCGAGGAAGTGCATCAGCGAGCGGGCGTTGCAGGTGGCGTACATCGAGGAGTAGAGGCCGACCGGGAGCACGGAGCGGGCCACCTCGCGGGCGATCCCCTCGGCGAGCATCTGCTGATAGGTCCGGTACGCCTGGCGGTAGGACTCCTCCATGGAGCGCGTCACCAGCTCGTGCTGCCCGGGGGAGCCCTCGACGAACACGTACTTGCCAGGGCGCCCCTGCTGCACCAGCTTGCGCGATGCGTCCGGCACGTAGAACACCGGCTGCAGCTCGCGGTAGCGGCCGGACTCCTCGTTGTAGGACCAGCCCACGCGGTGCCGCATGAACTCGCGGAACACGAAGATCGGGGCGCTGACGAAGAACGTCATCGAGTTGTGCTCGAACGGGCTGCCGTGCCGGTCCCGCATAAGGAAGTTGATCAGGCCCTTCGAGCGCTCGGGGTCCTTGTTCAGCTCGTCCAGGGACTGCTCCCCGACCGTCGAGACACGGGCCGCGAACAGCACGTCGGCGTCCGCCGCGCTGTGCTTGACCAGTTCGACGGTGACATCGCTGCGCAGCTCGATCTTGAACTCGTCGTCGGGGGTGGGGGTCACGATGCGGCGGGTCCTTCCCATCTCGTCACTTGGCGACGCCACTCTACGGCCCGCCAAACGGGGCGTTCACTGTCGGGACCGAATGAAATTTGGCGAAACCGGGCACCTTTCCCGCCGCTCACTCGTCTGTCCGGGTGAGGGTCATCCGTTCGATCCCGATGTCCGCTTCCCGAAGGGAGATGCTCGCCCGATGCTCCGCCGGCGCGAACCCGTGCCGTTCGCCTTCCTCGTCGAGGCCGACAAGTTCCGCAGCAATGTCGCTCCCCCGCCGCGTCAGCGTGCGTCCGCCGGTCAGACGGCCGGGCGCTGGCTGCTCGGACTCACCCTCGTGGCCGGGCTCGTGGGCTCCCTCGTCCTCGGGATACCCGCGCTGTCCACGCCCGCCGCCCCACAGACCCCGCAGTCGCAGGCCTCGCACGGACGCTGACCGGGCAGCGCCCGTGCGCGCCCCCCCTTACGGACCCCCGCGAGTGGTGAGCGGGGACCCCGGCGGATAGCCTCACCGGGCACAGCCCATGCATGGACGAGTGAGGACCAGCCGTGCCCCTGCCCTTCCTGACGGCCGACCGCGCCTTCGAGGCAGCCGATGACATCGCGTTGCCGCACGACGACCGCGCCCGTTGGCGTCGGCCCTACCGGCCGGGCCCCTGGCGGGTGGGAGCGGCCGCGCTGTGGCTGCTGCTCGCCTCGTTCGTGCTGTTCGGCGCCGTCATCATCGCCCTGACCGCCTCGCCGGCCTCCGCGGGGGTGGTGTTCGCTCTCGCGCTGCTCGTCATCGTCGCGGCGCTGCGGCTGCTGCGCATGGGCGTGTGGGTGAGCGCGCGCGGCCTGCGCCATGTGGACTTCCTCGTCACCCGCACCGTGCCCTGGAAGCGGGTCGTCGGGGTGCGTACGGTGCAGACACCGGTGCGCTGGCTCGGGCTGCCGCGCACCGTGCAGGGGCAGGCGCTGGTCCTCGTACGCCAGGACCGTGCGACCGACGAGTCCGCGCCGCTGCTGACCACGCACAGCCTCGACTTCCTGGCGCGCCCGTCGGCCTTCGACCGGGCCGCGGACACCATCGAGGCGTGGGCGGCGGAGTACCGGCGGGACTGAGCGGCACAGAGGATGGGGCCCGGTCCGCACGTCCCGGACCGGGCCCCATCCCCGTTGCCAGGCCTGTGGTGCGCGGGCCTCGGCGCGCCGATGACGCGTGCGGGCTCAGCGCGCCGACGACTGGTGCAGCGCGATGGCCCGCTGCATCGCCTTGCGGGCGCGCGGGGTGTCACGGGCGTCGTGGTAGGCGACGGCGAGGCGGAACCAGCTGCGCCAGTCGTCGGGGGCCGCCTCCGTCTCGGCCTTGCGCCGGGCGAAGACCTCGTCGGCCGAGTCCCGGTCGATGCGGCCGGCGGCGGTGCGCTTCAACTCGTCGACGGGCAGGCCGCCCTCGGCGTCGAGTTCGGCGGCGAGCCGGTTGGCCCGGCGGATGAACTGGGTGTTCTTCCACAGGAACCACACGCCGATCACCGGCAGGATCAGCACCGCGATCCCGAAGGTGACGGTGAGGAGCGTGCCGGACTGGATGAGCATGACGCCACGGCTGCCGACCAGGACGAAGTAGAAGACCAGCAGGGCGGCCGTGACGACATAGGAGATCTTCGCGCGCATCTGAGCAGGGGTCCTCGGGTCAGCCCAGGTCCAGGAAGTGCTCCAGGCCGAACGTCAGGCCGGGAGCCGACACCACGCGGCGCGCACCGAGCAGGATGCCCGGCATGAAGCTGCTGTGGTGCAGGGAGTCATGGCGGACGGTGAGGGTCTCGCCCTCGCCGCCGAGCAGCACCTCCTGGTGGGCGAGCAGCCCGCGCAGCCGTACGGCGTGGACGGGGACGCCGTCCACGCTCGCGCCACGGGCGCCCTCGAGGGCGCTGACCGTCGCGTCCGGCGCCGGTGCCGAGCCGGCCTGGCGGCGCGCCTCCGCGATGAGCTGGGCGGTGCGCGTGGCGGTCCCGGACGGGGCGTCCACCTTGTTCGGGTGGTGCAGTTCGATGACCTCGACCGACTCGAAGTAGGGCGCGGCGATCTGCGCGAACTTCATGGTCAGGACGGCACCGATGGAGAAGTTCGGGGCGATGAGCACGCCCGTCTCCGGGGACTGGGCGAGCCAGCCGCGCAGCTGCGCGAGGCGCTCCTCGGTCCAGCCGGTGGTGCCGACGACGGCGTGGATGCCGTGCCGCACGCAGAAGTCGAGGTTGCCCATGACCGAGGCGGGGGTGGTCAGTTCGACCGTGACCTGGGCGCCGGTCTCCGCCAGCGTCTCCAGCCTGTCGCCCCGGCCGAGGGCGGCCACCAGTTCCATGTCCTCGGCGGCCTCGACGGCCCGTACCGCCTCGGAACCGATCCGGCCCCTGGCACCGAGGACCGCCACGCGCAGCTTGCTCATGTTCTTGCTTCCTAACCGGAGGTGATGTGACCGCAGGTGTTGTGACCGGAGGTGTTGTGACCGGAGGTGTTGTGACCGGAGGTGTTGTGACCGGAGGTGTTGTGACCGGAGGTGTTGTGACCGGAGGTGTTGTGACCGGTTGCGCTAGGCGACCGCTTCGTGCAGCCGCGCGGCCTGCTTGTCCTTGAGCGGGCCGATGACCGACAGCGAAGGCCGCCGGCCGAGGACGTCACGGGCGACCGCGCGGACCTCGTCCGGGGTGACCTGCGCGATCCGGGCCAGCATGTCGTCCACGGACATCTGCTCGCCCCAGCACAGCTCGCTCTTGCCGATACGGTTCATCAGCGCGCCGGTGTCCTCGAGGCCGAGCACCGTCGAACCCTGGAGCTGCCCCATGGCGCGGGCGATCTCGTCGTCGGACAGCCCGTGCTCGGCGACATGGTCCAGTTCGTCGCGGCAGATCTTCAGCACGTCGTGCACCTGGCTCGGGCGGCAGCCCGCGTACACACCGAACAGGCCGCAGTCGGCGAACCCGGAGGTGTACGAGTACACGCTGTAGGCCAGGCCGCGCTTCTCGCGGACCTCTTGGAACAGCCGGGAGGACATCCCGCCGCCCAGCGCCGTGTTCAGCACACCCAGGGCCCAGCGGCGGTCGTCGGTGCGGGCCAGGCCCGGCAGGCCGAGCACCACATGCGCCTGCTCGGTCTTGCGGCCGAGCAGTTCGACGCGGCCCGCGGTGCGGATCGTACGGCGGCCGTCGCGCGGGGCGACGGGCACCGCGCCCGGACCGCCGAGGGCGCCGGCCTTCTCGAAGGCGGCCCTGACCTGGCGTACGACCTTGTTGTGGTCGATGTTGCCCGCGGCCGCCACGACCAGGTGCGTCGGGTCGTAGTGCTTCTTGTAGAAGCGGCGGATGCGGTCGGCGGAGAGGGCGTTGACCGTGTCGACCGTGCCGAGGACGGGCCGGCCGAGGGCGCTGTCGCCGAACATGGTGTGCGCGAACAGGTCGTGCACACAGTCGCCGGGGTCGTCCTCGGTCATGGCGATCTCTTCGAGGATGGCGCCGCGCTCGACGTTGACGTCCTCTTCGAGGATCAGCGAGCCCGTCAGCATGTCGCAGACGACGTCGATGGCGAGCGGCAGGTCGGTGTCGAGCACGCGCGCGTAGTAGCACGTGTACTCCTTCGCCGTGAACGCGTTCATCTCGCCGCCGACCGCGTCGATGGCGGCGGAGATGTCCAGGGCGGATCTGCGGCCGGTGCCCTTGAAGAGCAGGTGCTCCAGGTAGTGCGTGGCGCCGTTGAGGGACGGCGTCTCGTCGCGGGAGCCGACATGCGCCCAGATGCCGAAGGTGGCGGAGCGCACCGAGGGCAGGGTCTCGGTGACGATGCGCAGGCCGCCCGGGAGGGTGGTCTTGCGGACCGTGCCGATGCCGTTGGTGCCCTGGATGAGGGTTTGGGTACGGGCGACGGCCCGCGCCTCCGTGGAGGTGCGGGCCGTCGCCACGGCGTTGCGCGACGTCACTTGTCGGCGTCGTCCTTCTTGTCCGAGTCCGCGGCGGCGCCGCCGTCGGAGGCACTGTCCTCGCCCTCGATCACCGGGATGAGGGAGAGCTTGCCACGGGAGTCGATCTCGGCGATCTCGACCTGGACCTTCTGGCCCACGCCGAGCACGTCGTCGACGTTCTCCACGCGCTTGCCGCCGGCCAGCTTGCGGATCTGCGAGATGTGCAGCAGACCGTCCTTGCCGGGCAGCAGGGAGACGAACGCACCGAAGGTGGTCGTCTTCACGACCGTACCGAGGTAGCGCTCGCCGACCTCGGGCATCGTCGGGTTCGCGATGCCGTTGATCGTGGTGCGGGCGGCCTCGGCGGACGGGCCGTCGGCGGCACCGATGTAGATCGTGCCGTCGTCCTCGATGGTGATCTCGGCGCCCGTGTCCTCCTGGATCTGGTTGATCATCTTGCCCTTGGGGCCGATGACCTCGCCGATCTTGTCGACCGGGATCTTGACGGTGATGATCCGCGGGGCGTTCGGGGACATCTCGTCGGGCCGGTCGATCGCCTCCATCATCACGTCGAGGATGTGCAGGCGGGCGTCGCGGGCCTGCTTGAGGGCCGCGGCCAGGACGGAGGCCGGGATGCCGTCCAGCTTGGTGTCGAGCTGGAGGGCGGTCACGAAGTCCTTCGTGCCGGCGACCTTGAAGTCCATGTCGCCGAAGGCGTCCTCTGCACCGAGGATGTCGGTGAGGGTGACGTAGTGCGTCTCGCCGTCGATCTCCTGGGAGATCAGGCCCATGGCGATGCCGGCGACCGGGGCCTTCAGCGGCACACCGGCGTTCAGCAGCGACATGGTGGAGGCGCAGACGGAGCCCATGGACGTCGAGCCGTTGGAGCCGAGGGCCTCGGACACCTGACGGATCGCGTAGGGGAACTCCTCGCGGGTCGGCAGGACCGGGACCAGGGCGCGCTCGGCGAGGGCGCCGTGGCCGATCTCGCGGCGCTTCGGGGAGCCGACGCGGCCGGTCTCGCCGGTGGAGTACGGCGGGAAGTTGTAGTTGTGCATGTAGCGCTTGCGGGTCACCGGGGAGAGGGTGTCCAGCTGCTGCTCCATGCGGAGCATGTTGAGGGTGGTGACGCCCAGGATCTGCGTCTCGCCACGCTCGAACAGCGCGGAGCCGTGCACCCGCGGGATGGCCTCGACCTCGGCGGCGAGCGTCCGGATGTCCGTCACGCCACGGCCGTCGATGCGCTTCTTCTCCTTGATGACGCGCTCCCGGACCAGGTTCTTGGTCAGCGAGCGGTACGCGGCGGAGATCTCCTTCTCGCGGCCCTCGAACTCCGGCAGCAGCTTCTCGGCGGCGAGCTGCTTGACGCGGTCGAGCTCCGCCTCCCGCTCCTGCTTGCCGGCGATGGTGAGCGCCTGGGCCAGCTCGGGCCGGACGGCGCCGGTCAGGGCCTCCAGGACGTCGTCCTGGTAGTCCAGGAAGATGGGGAACTCGCCGACCGGCTTGGCGGCCTTGGCGGCGAGGTCGGCCTGGGCCTTGCACAGGACCTTGATGAACGGCTTCGCGGCCTCCAGGCCGGCGGCGACGACCTCCTCGGTCGGCGCTTCGGAGCCGCCGGCGACCAGCTTGATGGTCTCCTCGGTGGCCTCGGCCTCGACCATCATGATCGCGATGTCGCCGTCCTCCAGGACGCGACCGGCGACGACCATGTCGAAGACGGCGTCCGCCAGCTCGGTGTGGGTCGGGAACGCCACCCACTGGCCGCGGATCAGCGCGACGCGGACGCCGCCGATCGGGCCGGAGAAGGGCAGGCCGGCCAGCTGGGTGGACGCGGACGCGGCGTTGATCGCGACGACGTCGTACAGGTGGTCGGGGTTGAGGGCCATGACCGTGGCGACGACCTGGATCTCGTTGCGCAGGCCCTTCTTGAACGAGGGGCGCAGCGGCCGGTCGATGAGCCGGCAGGTGAGGATCGCGTCCTCGGAGGGGCGGCCCTCACGGCGGAAGAAGCTGCCGGGGATCTTCCCGGCCGCGTACATCCGCTCCTCGACGTCCACCGTCAGCGGGAAGAAGTCGAGCTGGTCCTTGGGGTTCTTGGAGGCGGTGGTGGCCGACAGCACCATGGTGTCGTCGTCCAGGTACGCCACGGCGGAGCCGGCGGCCTGCTTGGCCAGGCGGCCCGTCTCGAAGCGGATGGTACGGGTGCCGAAGGCGCCGTTGTCGATGACGGCCTCGGCGTAGTGGGTCTCGTTCTCCACTAGCGTTTTCTCCGTTACTTGTCGTCTTCGTCCCGCGGCTGCCCGTGTGGCAGGGGGACGGTCGCGGAGAAGCGCTCCGTCTGGTGCGGGCCGGTCTTCGATCGAAGCACCCGGGGTTCGCTCTCCCGGGGGCCACTACCGAGGACCGGCGGCGGCGAGGCGCGCTCCTCCTCATTCATTGTCGTGCTACGTCGTCCGTATTGCGTTGTGCTACCACACTACAAAGCGTGAGTGACACTCCGCACGTTTCCGTACGTACAGCAAAGGGAGCGGCCCCCGATCGTTCCGGGAACCGCTCCCTTCGCGGCGTCTTACTTGGCGCCCGCCGCACCGCGGCGGATGCCGAGGCGGTCGACCAGGGCGCGGAAGCGCTGGATGTCCTTCTTCGCCAGGTACTGCAGCAGGCGGCGGCGCTGACCGACGAGGATCAGCAGACCGCGACGGGAGTGGTGGTCGTGCTTGTGGGTCTTCAGGTGCCCCGTCAGGTCGGAGATCCGGCGGGACAGCAGAGCGACCTGGACCTCGGGGGAGCCGGTGTCGCCCTCCTTGGTACCGAACTCGGAGATGATCTGCTTCTTCGTGGCGGCGTCGAGCGACACGCGTACTCCTCTTGATCTGTGAGTGGCCGCCGAGTGCCCCCGGTCTTCGTCTCGGGGGAGCTTCCACAACTCGGAGGCGGGGATCCGTCGCGCGCGTCCATCAGGGCCCGTGAGGGATTCCGGGGGTGCGCGCACAAACGGCCGTCACTGAGGGTACCAGGCGGATGCGTGCGCCTTTGCCCCGGCCGCCGAAGCACTCCGCGGCGACCGCGGCACCACTAGGGTGAGCGCCCGGATCAACGGTATACGTGCGGGAAGGGGTCGCTGCGGTATGGCGGAGACGGCGGAGGAGATCAAGGCGCGCAAGGAGCGGGAGCGCGACGAGCTGTACGCGCTCGACATCTCGGACGTCGAGTGGCACAGCGCGCCGGGCACGGAGGAGCACGAGGAGCGGGTCGAGATCGCGTACCTGCCCGACGGGGCGGTGGCCATGCGCTCGTCCCTCGATCCGGACACCGTGCTGCGGTACACGGAGGCGGAGTGGCGGGCGTTCGTGCTCGGCGCGCGGGACGGCGAGTTCGATCTGGAGCCCGCGCCGCGGGACGGGTTGCCCGCCGCGGAGTGACCGGGGGCCGCCCCGGGTGAGCGGCACGCGTGCGTGGGGGAAGGCGCCCGTTCGCCTTCCCCCACGCGCGCGTGGCTCGGTGTTTGTTTCTCGTCAGTGGCTCAGTGTTCGTTCCTCGGGGGGTTCTGGCGGGGGTGGGCTTGACCGGCCTCCGCTGTTCCCGTCAATCCTTTTGCGTGGCACGCCGGTTCGCGCTCGGCGCTGATCGACTCCCGCCCTGTTCCGTCCCCCTTGTTCATACTTGTCTTGCGGAATGTTCACCAATACGCGGACTGTGTACGGCACTTCCGGGCAGGGTGTGACGCAGTGGGCGCACGCTCGGGGGCGGACGGGCCTGCCGGTGCGGGGGGCTCGGTGACTAGGCTGGGACTGGGCGTGACGCCGGTACCCCTGGACGGGACGTCGGTGCCCCAGGGGGAGAGCCGGTGGATCGGACTACCTCGAACGACAACGGACGACTGAGAACGACACCAGATGGTCGCCCCGGCACGGCACGAGGGTGCTCGACCAAGCAGGAGGAACTGTGAGCAGCGATCGGGACGGGATCCGCGGGGGCTGGGCCACACCCGGCGATGACCAGCCCGACGCGGAGTCGGCCGTCGAGACGACCGGCGAGTTCACCATCGACTACGCGCCGCCCGCCTGGTACACGCAGAACGCGGCGGGGGCTTCCGGGTCTTCTGGGGCATCGGGGGCGTCGGGGCCATCGAGTTCGTCCGGATCCTCCGGGTCGGCCAGTTCGTCGGAGGCGTCCGGTGGTTCACCGGAGCAGGCGGGCGGGCCGGGCGGCGCGTCCGGGCCCGGTACGTCTCCTTCCTCGTTCCCGCGGCAGGGCTCGCCGTTCCCGCCCGGTGCGCCGATCCCGGGTCTGACTCCTCCGCCGCACGCGCAGACCGGCGGGACGCCGGCCCCCGCGCCGCCCGCGCCCGGGGCCCCGTTCACGCCACCCGCGCCCGCGCCCGGGGCGCCCTTCACTCCGCCGGCTCCAGCGCCCGGCGCGCCGTTCACGCCGCCCGCGCCCGCGGCCGGGCCGGGGACGCCGTTCGCTCCGCCCCCACCGCCCACCGAGAGTCCCGTCGCGGTGCCGAAGCTGCCGGTGGGCAGCGGGTTCGAGCCGCAGCAGCCGCAGGCGCGGCCGGAGACCGAGCCCGGGTCACCGGCGGCCGTACCGGACATTCCGGTCGGAGGATTCCAGCAGTGGGCGCCGTCCTCGCCCACGACTCCCCCGGCCCCTGCCCCTGCCACGGCCGACACGGACGAAGAGCAGCCGGACAACGGCGACTTGGACAGCGGCGCCACGATGCGGTTCTCCTCCGTGGCGCTGAAGCGGGAACTCGCGGAACTGGCGGAACTCGCCGGGAGCGCGGGGCGTGCGGCTCCGGGCGACGGCGTGAACTCCGCGCCGGACGAGGCCGTTGCGCCCGCTTCGGGTGCCGGTGATGAGGAGCCGGCAGCGGAGGCGAAGGCCGTCGGGGCTGAGGCGGCCGAAGACACGGCCGGGGAGCCGGACGCCGACGCCGAGGACTCTGGTGAGGACCGCGACGACTCCGCGGACACGGAGTCCGAGTTCGCCGCGGCTGTCGGCACGGCGTCCGCGGAGGGCGAGGCCGAGACCGGGAGCGGGGCCGCGGAAGAGGACTCGCTCCTTGTGCACGCCTCGGCGGCGGACACGGGTGCCGGTGCGGACACGGGTGCGGACACGGGTGCCGGTGCGGACGCGGACACGGACGTGGACGCGGAAGCCCAGGCCGATACGGATGCGTACGCCGATACCGACGCCGTCGGCGCCGGGTCCACGGATGTCGAGCAGGCCCTCGACGCCGAGGGGGCCGTGGACGCCGACGCGACGCCGGAGAACGCGGCGGCCGAGGACGCGGCACCGGTCGTGGCACCGCAGGACGCGGTACCGGCGACGCCGCCCACGCCCCAGGACGCCTTCCCGATCGCGCCTCCGGCGCCGCAGGACGTCGTACCGCCCGCGCCACAGGACGCCGCACCCACCACACCGCCAGCGCCGCCCGCACCACAATCCGCCGTACCCACCACGCCGCCTGCCGCGCCCGCCCCGCAGGACGCCGCACCCACCACACCCCCCGCACCGCCGGCACCACAATCCGCCGTACCCACCACGCCGCCCGCCGCGCCCGCCCCGCAGGACGCCGCACCCACCACACCCCCCGCGCCACAGGACGCCGTACCTCCTGGGCCCCCCGCGCCGCCCGCACCACAAGACGCCGCACCCACGACGCTGCCCGCCGCGCCCGCGCCACAGGACGCCGTACCTCCTGCGCCCCCCGCGCCGCCTGCGCCCCCCGCGCCGCCCGCGCCTCGGGACGCTCCGCCTGTCTGGCCGCCCGTGTCGGGGCCGCAGGGTGCGGTGCCGCCGTTGCCGCCCTCGTACCAGCCCGCCGCGCCCGCGCCCGCCGCGCAGTGGCCTGTGCAGCCGGGGCCGCAGCAGGCCGCCCCCGGTCAGGCGCCCCAGCAGGCGCCGCCCGGGCCCGGCCTGCCGGGCCCGCAGGGGGCCGGTGCCGAGGGTCCGACAGGTGGGCCGCAGCAGCAGCCGGCCGGCGGCCCGCAGGCTCCCCAGCCCGCGCCCGCCGCCTGGAACCAGCCCGCACCGCCCGTTCCTCCCCAGGGCGGCTACGGCTTCCCGAACCCCGCCGCCCCGCAGCCGGGCGGCGCCCCCGCCCCGCCTCCCGGCACACCCGCTGGCTACGGCTTCCCCCACCCCGGAACCCCAACCCCGCAAACACCCACCACCCCGGCACCCGGCACACCCGCCGGCTACGGCTTCCCCCACCCCGGAACCCCAACCCCGCAAACACCCACCACCCCAGCACCCCCCGCCCCGGCACCCGACGCCCCGGCGCCCACCGCGCAGCCTGGGGCCGCGCAGCCGGCGGCCGACCAGGCGCCCGCCGGACAGCACGCCGGTTACGGCTTCCCGCAGCCGCCGGTCGCTCCCAACCCGCAGGCTCAGCTCGGCGGTTACGGCTTCCCACAGCACCCCGCGCCGTCGGGACAGCCGCAGCCCGGCGTGCCGCAGCAGCACCCCGCCGAGGCTCAGCAGGCGATGCCCCCGCAGGCCCCGCAGCAGCCCGTCGACCCCCGGGCGGGCGCCGCCTGGCCGCAGCCGCTCCAGCACGACCAGCGGCAGCCGACCAACCCCGGTGCCGCGCCGCTCGGTTACACCGCGGCCGTGGAGCTGTCCTCCGACCGGCTGCTCAACAACAAGAGGCAGAAGGCGAAGAGCGGCAGGCCGGCCGCCCAGTCCTCCCGTTTCAGGATCGGCGGGAAGAAGGAAGAGGCGGAGCGGCAGCGGAAGTTGCAGCTGATCCGCACCCCGGTGCTGTCCTGCTACCGGATCGCGGTGATCAGCCTCAAGGGCGGCGTGGGCAAGACCACCACGACGACCGCGCTGGGCGCCACACTCGCCAGCGAGCGGCAGGACAAGATCCTCGCCATCGACGCCAACCCGGACGCCGGCACGCTCGGCCGCCGGGTGCGCCGCGAGACCGGGGCGACCATCCGCGACCTCGTCCAGGCGATCCCGTACCTCAACTCGTACATGGACATCCGGCGTTTCACCTCGCAGGCGCCGTCCGGCCTGGAGATCATCGCCAACGACGTCGACCCGGCCGTGTCCACGACCTTCAACGACGAGGACTACCGGCGCGCGATCGACGTGCTCGGCCGGCAGTACCCGGTCATCCTCACCGACTCGGGCACCGGTCTGCTGTACAGCGCGATGCGCGGGGTGCTCGACCTCGCCGACCAGCTCATCATCATCTCGACGCCGTCCGTGGACGGTGCGAGCAGCGCCAGCACCACGCTGGACTGGCTGTCCGCGCACGGGTACGCCGACCTGGTCGCGCGGTCCATCACCGTGATCTCCGGGGTGCGCGAGACCGGGAAGATGATCAAGGTCGAGGACATCGTGACGCACTTCGAGACCCGGTGCCGCGGTGTGATCGTGGTGCCCTTCGACGAGCACCTGGCCGCCGGTGCCGAGGTCGACCTCGACATGATGCGCCCGAAGGTGCGCGAGGCGTACTTCAACCTGGCCGCCATGGTCGCCGAGGACTTCACCCGGCACCAGCAGGCGCAGGGGCTGTGGACCAGCGACGGCAACCCGCCGCCGGTGGCCGCGCCGCCACTGCCGGGCCAGCCACTGCCGGGCCAACCGGCACCGGGGCAGCCGTACCAGCAGGTCCCGGGGCAGCAGCCGCCGCACCCGCAGCAGGGCCGGCCCTATCCGCAGGCCGCGGCCCCGCCGTCCTATCCACAGCAGGCGCAGCAGCCGGGGCAGCAGCCGTATCCGCAGCCCGGACACCCGCAGCAGGGCCAGCCGCCGGCCCAGCCCCCGCAGGCGCCGCCGCAGCGGTAGGACGGCGGTACGGCAAGGCGAAGGGCGGCCGGTGCGGTGAGGCACCGGCCGCCCTTCGGCGCCGGGGGCGGCGGGCTACGCGTCGTCCGCCGCGATCAGCTCCCGGCAGCGCTTCACATCGTCGGCCATCTGCTCCAGCAGGGCCTCCAGCGAGTCGAACCTCGCCTGCCCGCGCACATACGCCAGGAAGTCCACGGCGACGTGCAGCCCGTACAGGTCGAGGCCGACGCGGTCGATGGCGTACGCCTCCACCGTGCGCTCGGTGCCGTCGAACTGCGGGTTGGTGCCGACGGAGATCGCGGCCGGCATGACCTCGCCCTGGGCGTGCAGATAACCGGCGTAGACGCCGTCGGCCGGGATCGCGGTGTGCGGAAGCGTCTCGACGTTGGCCGTGGGGAAGCCCAGTTCGCGCCCCCGCTGGGCGCCGCGGACGACCACGCCCTCGACGCGGTGCGGGCGGCCCAGGATCTCCCGGGCACCCGCGACGTCGCCCTCGGCGACCAGCCGCCGGGTGAGGGTCGAGGAGAACGGCTCGCCGTCGCCCGCAGCGCCGGTCACGAACAGGTCGACGACCTCCACCTCGAAGTCGTAGATCTTCCCCTGCTCGGCGAGGAACCGGACGTTGCCGGCCGCCCGGTGGCCGAAGCGGAAGTTCGGGCCCTCGACGACCGCCCTGGCGTGCAACTTGTCGACCAGGACCTTCACGACGAACTCGGCGGGCGACAGCTTCGAGAACTCGGTGGTGAACGGCAGGATCAGCACCGCGTCCACGCCCAGCTCGGCCATCAGCTCGGCCCGGCGGTGGTGCGGGGCGAGCAGCGGGGGGTGGCTGCCCGGGCGGACGACCTCGCTGGGGTGCGGGTCGAAGGTCACCACGACGGAGGGGACGCCCAGCTGGCGGGCGCGGTCCACGGTGTGCTTGATGATCAGCTGGTGGCCGCGGTGGACTCCGTCGTAGGAACCGATGGTGACGACGCTGCGCCCCCAGTCCTGGGGGATGTCCTCCAAGCCACGCCAGCGCTGCACTGTGACCGCTCCTCGAACCCGTGTCCGTTTCTACCTGACCGCTTACGCAGGTCTAAGGGTGCCATGCCGGGTGCCCCCGTCCCGCATCGGCATGGTGTTGTGACCGTGCGCACGCGGGCACCGCGCATCCGGGGACCGCCCGGACCACCGATCGTACGGAACCCGTGTTGCGTGGCGCCGCGCACGCCCAGGGTGCCGAGCATCCGCAGGAGTTCGCGGCGCAGCGGACGGGAGGCCGGGGCTGTCGGGGGCGGCGGGCGCGGCGGCGAGGGCCGCCCTCACCGGTTCGGGCCGTCGCCGAGGAGGGCGGTCACCAGGGGCATGAGCCCGTTCCTGGCGCCGGGCCGTGGTCGAGCCGGCGGTCGATCTGCTCGGGCAGGTGTGCCGCGGTCTCCGGCCGCGGTTCCCCCGCCTCACGGACGAGCACGGCGACCCGGCGGGCGGGGGTCAGGTCGGTGCGCGTGCGCAGCGCCTCTCGCGTCCGGTTGGGTGCGCGGCCGGTTCCGGAAGGCGTCGATGACCTGGTCCGGGCGCGTGGCCAGGGCCGTCGGGGAAACCGCGGGGCGCCCGACGCGAAGTGCCGCGGGGCCTGCGGAAGATGCCGGTCACGGGCCTCCGGGTCGGGGACGGAGAGGGCGAGCGCGGCGCCGTGCAGGCCGGCGTCGGCGGGCTGCCGGGCAGCCTGCGGGCGGCGCGGCGCGGCAGTTCGGGGGCGCTTTCGGTGGGGGCGTGGGGCGCGGCGCCCAGGCCGTGCGCCGGCGCCGCGCCCCGTCACGTGTGCAGTCGTCGTGCGCCCCAGCGGTGCACCGCCCGGCAGCCGGCGGCGGGGTCGTCCTCGGCGAGCGCGGTGAGCGGTTCGTCGGCGCGACGGCGCGCGGTCGGCTGCCGCACCCGGTTCGCGGGTCCCGTGCCAGCCGAAAGCGCCCCCTTTGCGCTCCCCCGGTTCACTCCGAGCGCCTGCTCGGCAGGGTGAATGAGCGGGTACGGCTGGATAACCCTAGGGATGGGGGAACCGAGGGGGAACCGTGGAGCGGCGTGGCACCCCGTGCCCCGCCGCTCCAACGGGCCGGGCGGAGCCGTCAGCCGAAGACGGCCAGGCTCTTCGCCTTGCCCTTGTGTTCCTCGACGAGCGCGAGGAAGCGGCCCTCGGGGTCGAACACCGCGACGGGGCCGCGACCCGAGTACGCGTCCGGCATCTCCAGCCGTACGCCGTTGAGGAGCAGCCGGGCCCGCTTGGCATCCACGTCCCAGCGCGGGAAGGCGGCCGCGGCGGCCTCCGCGATCGGCATCACGGTCAGCTCCTGCTGGAGCTGGTCCAGGGTCCGCGCCGATTCCAGTCGATACGGTCCCACGCGGGTGCGGCGCAGCGCGGTGAGGTGACCGCCCACCCCCAGATCGGCGCCCAGGTCGCGGGCGAGCGCGCGGATGTAGGTGCCGGAGGAGCAGACGACCGAGACCACCAGGTCGAGCACCGGGGTGCCGTCCTCGGCGACGGCGTCCCGGACGTCGTACACCGTGAAGGAGGAGATGGTCACCGGCCGGGCGGGGATCTCGAACTCCTCGCCCTCGCGGGCCCGTTTGTACGAGCGCACTCCGTCGATCTTGATGGCGCTGACCTTGGACGGCACCTGCATGATGTCGCCGGTCAGCTTGGCGATGCCGGCGTCGATGGCGTGGCGGGAGGCCCTGGAGGCGTCGGTGGCGGCGGTGATCTCGCCCTCGGCGTCGTCGGTGAGCGTCGTCTGACCGAGCCGGATGGTGCCCAGGTACTCCTTCTCCGTCAGGGCGAGGTGCCCGAGGAGCTTTGTCGCCTTCTCGACGCCGAGGACGAGCACGCCGGTCGCCATCGGATCGAGGGTGCCCGCGTGCCCGACGCGGCGCGTCCGCGCGATCCCGCGCATCTTGGCGACCACGTCGTGCGAAGTGAAGCCCGACGGCTTGTCGACGATGACGAGGCCGTCGGGCGTGGTGTGCTTGCTGGTCATTCGCCGGCGACGTCCGTCTCGTCGTCCGATCCGGGCTTGCGGTACGGGTCCGCCTCACCGGCGTACGCCGCGCCCGCCGACACCTCACGCACCTTCGCGTCGGAGGCGCGCGCCCGGTCGAGGAGGTCCTCGATGTTACGGGCGGTGTCCGGCAGGGCGTCCGCGACGAAGGTGAGCGTCGGCGTGAACTTCACGCCGGCGGCCCGGCCGACCTCGGAGCGCAGGATGCCCTTGGCGCTCTCCAGTCCGGCCGCGGCGGCCTTACGCTCCTCCTCGTCGCCGTACACCGTGTAGAAGACGGTCGCCTCCCGCAGGTCTCCGGTGACCCGGGTGTCCGTGATGGTGACGTGCGAGCCGAGCCGCGGGTCCTTGATCCCGCGCTGCAGCTTCTGGGCCACCACCTCCCGGATGAGGTCCGCCAGCTTTTTCGCCCGCGCGTTGTCGGCCACTGGTCCGTCTCCCGTTCTTTCTTCTTCTGCGTTCTGTGGTCAGTCGTCGTCGCCGTGGAAGCGCCGTCGTACCGACAGCAGCTCCACTTCGGGGCGGCCGGCGACCAGCCGTTCGCACCGGTCGAGTACGTCGCTCAGGTGCCCCGCGTCGCCGGAGACCATCGCGAGGCCGATCAGGGCCCGGCGATGGAGGTCCAGATGATCCACCTCGGCCGCGCTCACCGCGTACTTGCGCTGCAGTTCGGCGACGATCGGGCGGACGACGGAGCGCTTCTCCTTCAGCGACCGAACGTCGCCGAGGAGCAGGTCGAAGGACAGCGTCCCCACGTACATGTGTCTCCGGATGACCCGCCGGTACGGGATCGATGGCCCTGCCCTCGGGATCGGGAGGGACATCAAGAACGGTACCGCGTGCCTGCCGGCGGCTCGACGGGGTTTTCACGGCACCGTCGGCTGCGGTTCCGCCCAGGGGCTCCGCCCCCAGCCCCCCGGTCTCTTTGCCCACCCCTCGCCGTCTCGGTGGGCCGAGCCGTCACCCCACGGGGCTGCGCCCCGGACCGCATGGGCATCTGCGGGCGGGTTGGGAAGGAAAGGCCGCCGGCCGGCGGAACGTATGTCCCGCCGGCCGGCAGCGAACCCGGCCGGAGCCTAGGCCCGCGGCTTCTCCCGCATCTCGTACGTCGCGATGACGTCGTCGACCTTGATGTCGTTGAAGTTGCCGAGGTTGATACCGCCCTCGAACCCTTCGCGGATCTCGGTGACGTCGTCCTTGAAGCGACGCAGTCCGTCGATGGTGAGGTTCTCCGCGACGACCTTGCCGTCGCGCAGCAGGCGCGCCTTGGTGTTGCGCTTGACCTCGCCCGAGCGGATGAGCACACCGGCGATGTTGCCGAGCTTGGACGACTTGAAGACCTCGCGGATCTCCGCCGTGCCCAGCTCGACCTCTTCGAACTCCGGCTTGAGCATGCCCTTGAGGGCCGCCTCGATCTCCTCGATCGCCTGGTAGATGACCGAGTAGTACCGGACGTCCACGCCCTCGCGCTCGGCCATCTGCTGCGCACGGCCTGCCGCGCGCACGTTGAAACCGATCACGATGGCGTCGGAGCCCATCGCCAGGTCGATGTCGGACTCCGTGACCGCACCGACGCCGCGGTGCAGGACGCGGATGTCGACCTCTTCGCCGACGTCCAGCTGGAGCAGCGAGGACTCCAGTGCCTCGACGGATCCGGAAGCGTCACCCTTGATGATCAGGTTCAGCTGCTGGACCTCGCCGGCCTTCAGCACCTTGTCCAGGTCTTCCAGGGACACACGGCGCGTGCGCTTCGCGAAGGCCGCGTTGCGCTCGCGGGCGGCACGCTTCTCCGCGATCTGGCGGGCCGTACGGTCCTCGTCGACCACGAGGAAGTTGTCGCCCGCGCCCGGGACGTTGGTCAGACCCAGGACCTGGACCGGCGTGGACGGACCGGCCTCGGCGACGTTGTTGCCGTTGTCGTCGAGCATGGCCCGGACGCGGCCGTAGGCGTCGCCGACGACCATCGTGTCGCCCACGCGGAGCGTGCCTCGCTGGACGAGGACCGTCGAGACGGCACCGCGTCCCCGGTCGAGCCGGGACTCGATCGAGATGCCCTGCGCGTCCTGGTTCGGGTTGGCCCGCAGGTCCAGGGCGGCGTCGGCGGTCAGCACGACCGCCTCCAGCAGGCTGTCGATGTGCAGGCCCTGCTTGGCGGAGATGTCGACGAACATCGTGTCGCCGCCGTACTCCTCGGCCACCAGGCCGTACTCGGTCAGCTGACCGCGCACCTTGGTCGGGTCCGCGCCCTCGACGTCGATCTTGTTGACCGCGACCACGATCGGCACGTCGGCCGCCTTGGCGTGGTTCAGGGCCTCGACCGTCTGCGGCATCACACCGTCGTTGGCCGCGACCACGAGGATCGCGATGTCCGTGGACTTCGCACCGCGGGCACGCATGGCGGTGAACGCCTCGTGACCCGGGGTGTCGATGAAGGTGATCGCCCGCTCTTCGCCGTTGACCTCGGTCGCGACCTGGTAGGCACCGATGTGCTGGGTGATGCCGCCGGCCTCGCCCGCGATGACGTTCGTCTTGCGGATGGCGTCGAGGAGCCGGGTCTTTCCGTGGTCGACGTGACCCATGACGGTGACGACCGGCGGGCGGACCACCAGGTCCTCCTCCGAGCCCTCGTCCTCGCCGAACTCGATGTCGAAGGACTCCAGAAGCTCGCGGTCCTCCTCCTCGGGGCTGACGATCTGAACCGTGTAGTTCATCTCGCCGGCGAGGAGATGCAGGGTCTCGTCGGAGACGGACTGCGTCGCGGTGACCATCTCGCCCAGGTTCATCATGACCGCGACGAGCGACGCCGGGTTGGCGTTGATCTTCTCCGCGAAGTCGGTGAGCGACGCGCCGCGGGAGAGACGGATGCTCTCGCCGTTGCCGCGCGGCAGCATCACGCCGCCGACGCTCGGGGCCTGCATGGCCTCGTACTCCTGGCGCCGCTGCCGCTTCGACTTGCGGCCACGGCGCGCGGGACCGCCGGGACGGCCGAAGGCGCCCTGCGTGCCACCACGGCCACCGGGGCCGCCGGGACGACCGCCGAAGCCGGGACGGCCACCGCCGCCACCGGCGAAGCCGCCGCCACCGCCGCCCCCACCGGGACGACCGGCGAAGCCGCCGCCACCACCGGGACGACCGCCGCCGCCACCGCCGCCGGGACGACCGGCGAAGCCGCCGCCACCGCCCGGACGACCGCCGCCACCACCGGGACGGCCGGCACCTGCCGGGCCACGACCGCCGCCGGGGCCCGGACGCGGACCGGCAGCGGGACGCTGCGGCATCATGCCGGGGTTCGGACGCGGACCGCCGGGACCGCCGCCGGGACGCGGACCGCCCTGCGGGCGGGGCATGCCGGCCGGGCTGGGCCGACCGGAGGAACCGGAGTGACCACCGGGAGCCTGCGGACGCGGACCGCCGCCCTGGGCGCCGGGCGCCTGCGGACGGGGACCGCCGCCGGGGCCGCCGGGGCCCGGACGCGAGCCCTGCGGACGGGGCGCCTGCGGGCGCGCCATGCCGGTGGAGCCACCGGAGGTGAAGGGGTTGTTACCCGGTCGCGGACCGGCCGGACGGGCACCGGGACGTCCCTGACCGCCGGAGCGCGGGGCGCCCTGGCCGGGACGGCCCTGGCCCTGACCGCCCGGACGGGCACCGGGCTTGGGTCCGCCGGGGCGGGCGCCGGGACGCGGTCCCTGGGCGGCCGGGGCCGGAGCCGGGGCCGACGGCGGAGCGGTGAACTCCGGCGTGGTGGGCGCCGCGGGGGCCGGACGGGGCGCGGGCTTGGGGCCCGGGCGCGGTCCGGGGGCCGACGGGGCCGACGGCTGCTGAGCCGCGGGCTGCGGGGCCGCGGGCGGCCTGGGGGCGGCCGGCTTCGGTGCAGCGGGACGCTCCCCCACTGCCCTGGCGGCATGGGAGTTGCCCCCGGCCTGCGCCGGGCTCGGCGCGCCCGGCCTGGGGGTGGCCTTGCGCGGGGCGGGCTTGGCGGCGGACCTGCCGTTGCCACCGCCCTGGAAGGCGTCGGTCAGCTTACGTACTACGGGCGCCTCGATCGTCGAGGACGCCGAACGGACGAATTCACCGAGTTCCTGGAGCTTGGCCATGACGACCTTGCTCTCCACACCGAACTCCTTGGCGAGTTCGTAGACCCGGACCTTAGCCACTTCGCTCCTTTGAGGTCCGGGTTGCGGCCGGACCGTCGCTAGTTCATGGGCGTACTCATCGCGTACTCATCGAGTGCTCATCGCAATCTCGACCTGCTTTCGACTCGCGAGGTACCAGGCCGCACGGGGTTCCGTACGGCATGTCTTTCCTTGCCGTGTTGCCTCAGCAACTGTGTGTCTGCTCGACGTACCGGCGCAACGCCATTACGTCGAGCGGGCCCGGGACGCGGAGCGCCCGCGGAAACGCCCGGCGGCGTACCGCCTGATCGAGACAGACCGGGACGGGGTGCACATACGCACCCCGGCCGGGCAGCGTACCGCGAGGATCGGGGACGCAGGCATCCTCGACCGCCACGATGCGCAACAGTTCGATCTTGGCCGCTCGCTGCCTGCACCCCACACAGGTGCGCTCAGGGCATGCACGGGCTCGCGTCCGGCCAGACACTGCTAAGTCTACCTCCCCGCACCGACCTCACCCCTTCGGGGCAGAGATCGAACGGTTGTTGTCGTGTTCCAAGCGACCTGCGGCTTGGATCTATTCCCTCCGTCCGGGTGAACTCACTCGGGCGACTGCTCGGTGTCCGGACGGATGTCGATGCGCCAGCCCGTGAGCCGGGCCGCGAGCCGGGCGTTCTGTCCCTCTTTGCCGATCGCCAGTGACAGCTGGTAGTCGGGCACGGTCACCCGGGCGGACCGGGCCGCCATGTCCACCACGTCCACCCTGGAGACCCGGGCGGGCGACAGCGCGTTCGCCACCATCTCCGCCGGGTCGTCCGACCAGTCCACGATGTCGATCTTCTCGCCGTTCAGCTCGCCCATCACATTGCGCACCCGGCCGCCCATGGGGCCGATGCAGGCGCCCTTGGCGTTCAGACCCGGACGGGTGGAGCGGACGGCGATCTTGGTGCGGTGACCGGCCTCACGGGCGATCGCGGCAATCTCCACGGACCCGTCGGCGATCTCCGGCACCTCCAGCGCGAAGAGCTTCTTCACCAGATTGGGGTGTGTGCGCGAAAGGGTGACCGACGGCCCGCGGACGCCCTTGGCCACCCGGACGACGTACGAGCGCAGCCGCGTGCCGTGCGGGTAGGTCTCGCCGGGGACCTGTTCCTGCACCGGCAGGATGGCCTCCAGCTTGCCGATGTCGACAAGCACGTTCTTCGGGTCGCGGCCCTGCTGCACCACGCCGGTGACGATGTCGCCCTCGCGGCCCGCGTACTCGCCGAGCGTCGCGTCGTCCTCCGCGTCCCGCAGCCGTTGCAGGATGACCTGCTTGGCGGTGGTGGCGGCGATACGGCCGAAACCGGACGGGGTGTCGTCGAACTCGCGGGGCTCCTGGCCCTCTTCGAGGTCGTCGGGGTCCTCCTTCGCCCACACGGTCACATGCCCGGTCTCCCGGTTGAGCTCCACGCGCGCGTGTCGGCGGCTTCCCTCGGTGCGGTGGTAGGCGATGAGGAGGGCCGACTCGATCGCCTCGACCAGCAGGTCGAAGGAGATCTCCTTCTCCCGTACCAAGCCCCGCAGGGCGCTCATGTCGATGTCCACGGCTACGCCTCCTCTTCCTTCTTGTCGTTCGTGGCGGGCTGCTCGCTGTCCTTGCGGCTGAACTCGACCTGCACGCGCGCCTTGGCGATGTCCGGGAAGGCGAGTCTGCGCGCGGTCGGCCTGCGGCCCTTGACACCGGGCACCTCAAGGTCGAGGCCCTCCTCGTCCACCGCGAGGATCCGGGCCACCAGTTCGCCGCCCTCATCGAGCTGGAACTTCACCAGACGGTCCGTGGCACGCACGTAGTGGCGGTGTTCGGTCAGGGCGCGCTCCGCTCCCGGCGTGCCCACCTCCAGGTCGTACGCGCCCGCGCCCATCGCGTCCGTCTCGTCGAGCTTCGCCGAGAGCGCGCGGCTCACATCGGCGATCCGGTCCAGATCCGCACCGGTGTCGGAGTCGACGACAACACGCAGCACCCGCTTGCGTCCTACGGAGTCCACGGCGATCTCTTCGAGATCGAGGCCCTGCGCGGTGACGAGCGGTTCCAGCAGTTCTCGCAGCCTCTCGCTCTGGGTGGTGCTCATCCGGGTGACTCCTCGGCCGCGTGTGCTGTTGTGGGATGGGTCGCGTGTCTGGTCAAAGGGTATCCGGTCGTGGGGGGTGTTGCCGTCCACCTGCGCACGAGCGGTGCCGGTGACCGGCGCCGGGGAGGCACGCGGGTACGGTGATCACCAGCGTGCCCCTTCTCGTCGTACGAGTTCCCCCCGAGGACGTCTGCCGTGCCCCTCTCCCCGCCCTCGCGCGCCCTGTCGGGGCCGCGGAGAAGAACCCTGCTCGCCTCGGCCGCCGGAACGGTGCTCCTCGTGGGCTGCTCCGGCGGGGACGGGGATTCCGGCACCGCCGGCGGCGGTCCGTCGGCCGCCGACCGGACACGCGCGCGTGCCGCCCGGGACAGCCGGGAGCTGGCGGCGCGGTACGACGCCGTGCTCGCCGCCCATCCGACGCTGGCACGGCGGTTGCGGCCGCTGCGGGCCGAGGTCGTGGCGCACGCGGCGGCGTTCGAGGAAGGGACGGCAGCCCCGTCGCCGTCGCCGTCCGCCGCCTCGTCCGCGTCCGCCGCCGCGGCGGTCCCGGCACGTGCCACGGAGGCACTGGCGGGACTCGCCCTGGCCGAACGCAAGCTGGCCGACCGGCGGGCCGAGGCGCTGCTGGAGGTCCCGGGCGAGCTGGCTCGGCGGCCAGCGCCGCCTGCAGTGCCGTCAGCCCGCCGTCCTGCGTCTCGCTCATCCGGCGCCCTCCTTCCGCGCTGCCCGGCCGGCCGGGC
>NZ_JBEPAP010000096.1:0-25681 GCF_040298665.1 Streptomyces sp. NPDC001508 | reverse complement strand
CGGAACCCCGGGAGGGGATACCCTCGTCATCGGGACTCCATCCTTGGGTTCATGGGAATCAGGGGCGCGGAAGGCGCGAACTCCCGGACCTTTCAGTGCATGCGGGCGTCGGTGTCGAAGAGGCCGAGTTCGTGGGGGTGGAGGAGGTGTTGGACGATGAAGGATCGTCCGGCGACTTTCCACAGGCCGCGTCCGCGGTTGAGGTGGGCGATGGCGTCCATTTCCACGGAGGTCAGGCCCAAGAGGGCTGCGGCGGCCTGGAGTTGGTCGGTTTCCTGGCGGTAGACGATGCGGGTGGAGCAGTCGGCGAGGAGGCCCTCGGCGAGAGCACGGCCCTGTGATCCTGCGTCGCCGGCGGTAAGCAGGTCGGAGAGCCGGTGGATGACGAGGAGGTTGGCGATGCCGAGTCCGCGGGAGAGCTTCCACTGGGCCTGCATGCGTTGGAGGAGGCCGGGGTGGCGCATCAGGCGCCAGGCTTCGTCGTAGATGATCCAGCGCCGGCCGCCGTCGGGGTCGGTGAGGGCGGATTCCATCCAGGCGGAGGCGCAGGTCATGGCGAGGACGAGGGCGGTGTCGTCGCCGGAGCCGCCCAGCCGGGAGAGATCGATGGAGAGCATTGGCGAGGCGGGATCGAAAGCGACGGTGGACGGGGCGTCGAACATGCCGGCCAGGTCACCGTGGACCAGTCTGCGCATGGCGTGGGCGAGGTCGCGGGCCGCCTCCCCGAGCCGTCCGGACATCATCCCGGCTGATTCGTCGAGTTGAGCGGGGTTGTTGAGGGCTGCGGCGACGTCGCCCAACAGGGGTGTGCGGCTGCGGTTGGTGGCATGGGTGACGACGCCATCGAGGGCGACATCGAGGGCGGTATGTTCCATCGGTTTGAGATCGCGACCAAGGACGGTCCGGGCGAGCGAACCGAGCAGCAGAAGACGGCGCTTACGGATCTCCCCCGCCCAGTCAGCGTCGGTGATGGATTCGGGCCGCGGGGCCGCATCCAGAGGGTTGAGCCGTCCGGGAAGCCCGGGCCCCAGAGCCACCGAGGTGCCACCGAGCGCCGCGGCGACGGTGGTCCACTCGCCCTTGGGATCGCACGGGACGTAGATGCGATAGCCAAAAGCCACCGATCTGAGCGCGAAGGATTTCGCCAGGGCGCTCTTGCCCTGGCCGATGACCCCGGCGAGCAGCACGTTCGGATTGGTGAACCCGTCGACCTTCCCGTACAGGGCGAACGGGTCGTACGTGAAGGCCGCCTCCGCGTGCACATCGCGGCCGATGTAGATGCCCGCTGCGCCGAGCCCTCCTTCGGCGAGGAAGGGGTAGGCGCCGGCGGCGATGGCGGTGGTCATGCGGTGCGCCGGCAGGCGCAGGCGATTTCCGCGTGCGGAGGCAGGCCCGGGCCGCCCGGCAGCGGGGTAGACGGCCGTGGGCATGCCAAGCTCGGTCCTGGGAAGTCCCGTGCTGTGAGCGCTGGATCCGGCGCGGGCTTTGGCAGCGGCCTCGGCGAGTTGTCGCCGGGCTGCTTTACGGTTCGCCCGGTCGGTGCCGTGTGGAGTGAACAGAGGGCTGGCGGAGGCCCGACCGGGTCGGCGAGCGGACCGGTGGTTCATCGGGTGTCCACTGCCCGGGTCACCGCACACATCCGGTGGTGTGCGGGCCGGTCAGGTCGGTGGGGGTGGTCTTGCGGCGCACCGCGTGGCCGGCGGACAGGTGGCGGTGGCAGATCGTGAGGACCGGCGGGCCTTCCGGGAGCCGCTCGGGGGGGCACTCGGTTGTGGTCGCCGAAGGCGAGGGCAGGAGATGGAAGGCATCGTGTACGGCCGCGGTGGCCTGCCACACCCGGGTGTGGGCGGTCGCGAGGTGTCGGCCCGCGGCGGGATGCGGTGAACGGGTGGTGGCGGCGAGCTGGTCGAGCAGCTGGTGCAGGGCGGTCAGGTGAGCGTGCAGGACGTCCAGGTGCACGCGGTCGGCGACCACTGCTGACGTTTCTGCTGACCGGGTCAGGCCGCGGGTGTGGTGGCGGATGCCGGCACTGGCGGCGCGTAGGTAGGGGTGGGCGTCGTCCGGACGCGGATGAGAAGTCAAAGAGGATGGGTCCTTCCTGCCGCCGGGCATCATTCTCGGGGGGCCGAGCTGTTCACAGGGCGGTGCGGGCGAGGGGCAGTGCGGCGAGTGCGAAGGCGTCGGGCTGCTGGTAGTAGAGGCGGCGCAGGTCGACGCCTGCGGCGACAGCGGCGGTTTCGATCTGTGTGCAGGCGGCGTCGAGGGCCGCATCGGTGTCGGCGGTGATGGTGACCAGGCCGGTCAGGGCGACATCGGCGTGTCCGGCGATGAGCTGGCGCTCGCGCTGTTTGACGTCGGCGTATTCGACGGAGTCTTCCTCGTTGTCGACCTGGCCGCGGCGAGCCCGTTCACTGGCGTCGGCGAGAATGGCCGCTTTGCGGCGCTGGATGTCGCGGAGGGCGGACTCCAGTGTCTGCGGCACGTAGACGAGGGAGAGGCTGCGGCGCACGCTGGCGGTGAACATCACCCCATGGAGAAACCCCGCGCCCACTTCGGTGCGCGGCCAATTCTCGACCCAGTAGGTGGTGTGGCGGGCCGTGTCGGTGGCGAGCCGGTCATATTCCTCGACCTGCACGACGGGACCTGCCGCGGCGGGATCAGCTTCGGCCCGGCCAGTGGGTGACCATTGCTGCAGGGCACCGAGCGCGGCCGGGTCGTAGGCGGTGCGGACGGCGGCGGCGATCTCCCGGGCGTTGAGCCACCCGGTCACCATGAGGCCGACGTTGCGAACGGCCTGCGCGACGGCGGCGGTGGTCTGCTGGAGGACGGTGAAGGCGCCGGGGAGTCCCCCGCCGGCCTGGTTGACGAGGCGTCTTGCTGCCTTGAGGTCCAGGGAGATGGCGAGGTAGGTCTCGTGCGGGGCGGCGGCAGGGCCGGCGGAGGTGACGAGCTCGGAGTAGATCTGTCCGGCGACCGGGACGTGGGCGTGTCCGTACTGGGTCCAGTGGCGGGCGAGGGTGTCCCCGGAGTCGGGGACGGTGCGTTCCAGGACCTGCACGGCGGCGACGTGGCCGGTGCGGGCGATGCCTGCCAGCGCCCGGCCCCACCCGGACACGTTGTGGTTCTGGGTGGCAGGGTCCAGCAGTGCGAAGGCGCGGCTGGTGACGCGGGCGACGGCGGTCAGGGTCTGGTAGTGAGGGTCGTGGACTGCCGCGGCGCCGTTGGCGGAGTCGCCGGGCGTTACTACGCGGAGGGATGCGGCGCTGCCCGGCAGGTGCAGGAGGCCGTCCTGGCGTGGGCGGGTGACCGGTCGGGCGAGCCAGAGAGTCTGTCCGCCGTGTCGGCGCTGAGCGTAGCGGGCGACGATAGGCGCCCAGTCCACGAGGGTCCGGCCGTTCCGGCGAACCGTGAGCAGAGCGGCCACCGCTGCCCACAAGGGGGTCAGCACGAAAGCGCCGAGCAGCCCGGTGGCGACCAGGGTCACCAAGAGCAGCGCCAACGCCAAGGCGACGAGGACGACCTGGGGCAGGGAGAGACCGAGGAGAATGCCGCGGCGGGAGCGGTGGGGAAATTTCACCGTCACGGGGGCGGCGGAGAGATCAGACACGAGGCAGGTCCTGGGGCGCGGGTGGGATCCTGGGTGGGCGGAGGGCGTCTGCCTTATCAGGGAGCGGTCGGCGGTGCCGGGTGGATCGGTCCGCCGTGTCCGTCGGTGAGTGATCCGGTGGAGGGTGGTGTTCCCTGTGGCGGCGGGCTCGTGGTGGGTGCATTGGACGGCCATCCGCTGGTCTCGTCTGGGGTGGTGTCCATGCCGGGGTCGCCGAGTACTTGTCTGCTGCCGGTATCGTCGCCGGGGGACGGAGTGGGGCGGACCGTCTTGTGCAGAGTGGTCGTCGCTGTGCCCTGCGCGGTCGAATCTCCCTCTTTGCTGGCCGGGGTGTTCTGGCCGCCGTCGCTGTCATTGCCGGCGGGGTTTGGGGCGATGTCGCCGGGGAATCTGCCGGCAGCGGAGATCCCGTCCGCACCGGTTACGGCTGCTGCTCCGCCGGTGGATGTCAGGGTGGCGGCCTTGCGCCCGGCGCGTTCCGCGTGCTGGCGGGCGATCTGGATGCCGGCGCCGCCGGCGCGGTGGAGTGTCTCGCCGTCGGATCCTTCTGCTGCCCAGTGGACGAACTTGAAGGTGGCGTACGGGCACAGGAGTACCAGCACCATGACGACGATGCCTGCGAGGACGTCGGCGAGCGCTGCTACGCCGTCCTTGGCTTCCGTCTTGCCGATCGCGGCGATACCGAGGACCCAGATGATGGTCATCAGGAGTTTCGAGACCACGAGGGTGGCGGTGGCCTCGATCCAGCCTCGGCGCCAGCGGCGTGCGGCTTCCCAGCCGCCTCCTGCCCCGGCGAACACGGCCAAGGTGACGAGCACCAGGATGCCCACCTTGCGGACCATCATCACGCACCAGTAGAGGAATGCGCCGATGGCGGTACTCAGGGCGGCGAAGACCATGACGAGCCAGCCCAGACCGGAGAGCGCGCCGAGCTGTCCGATCTTGACGATGCGACGCACGGCCGTCTCGATCGTCAGGTCGGAGGCTGCCAGGAGTCCGGCGGACAGGGCGTCGACCACGTCGATCGCCACGGTGGTCAGGGCGATGGCGGCGAAAGCGAAGATCGCGCCGGAGGCGGTGCCGGAGAATGCCTGGGTGAGGGCCTGGCCGTCGCGACGCAGTGCGGCACGGACGAGCTGTGCGCAGAAGGTGGCCACGAGAACCACCAAGCCGATCGGCAGAATGGTCGCGTAGTTGTCGCGGAACCAGGGTGCGTTCAGGTCGATCGCAGTGGTGGAGTCGACGGCCTTGGCAGCGAGATCGGCCGAGGCGGCGGCGAGTTCGCCGGCGGACTTGGCCATCCAGTCGCCGATCGCCTTGCCGGGGTCGGAGGCAAAGTCGACGGCCTGCCCCACGGCACAGACCGCATCCGCGAGGGGAAGGTCACAAAACCCCATGAGATCAGGGCCTTTCGGTCAGGGTGCCGTGTACGGGGCGATGGCGACGAGTGAGCAGTCGCGTGAGGGCCTGCACTGCACCGCGAGCGTGATGGACCGGCCCTCCGCGCCACTGCCGCCGTCGGCCCAGGTGATCCGCTGCTTGCCGGTGACGGTCACCGCGTAGATGTATGCCTCGGTGATCGCCTGGGGATCGTCAGCAAGGGCCTGCTGGAAGGCGGCGGGGTAGTGGGCCTCGGTAACGGTCGCGGCGGCACGCTGCTTCTGGTCGGCCATTTGCGACCATAGGGTTGGGTCCGGTACCTGCGCGGCCACGGACTCCCAGTCGCTGTATTCGGTCTCGTCCGTCATCCACGCCTTCATGCCGGCGAGTTGCTGTGCCTGGCTGGCGGTGCGGGTGTCGTAGGTCCAGAGCATCTGGGCTGCCGCCTGGGCGAACTGGACCGGTTCGGAGACATCCGGTGGCTTGTCCACGGATTCCGTCGCAGGCAGTTGCGGGCTGTGTGACGGCGCCGGGTGTGTGGGCACGATCGGTGCGGGGCGGCTGGAAGAGCGTGGGGTGCCATCTGGCTGGGTGAGATAGGCGGTCACCCCGGCTATGGCGAGCAGGCAGGCCAGGATGAGCACCATCAGGGCCATGCGTCGCTTCGCCGACCAGCCGATGCCGTAGCCGGACAGGGAGATGAGGCGGGGGCGCATCAACGGACCTGCGACCCCAGGGCGGAGAAGAAGGCGACGATGCCGTTGGCAGCGCCGAGTCCGAGCGCGGCGCCGGCGGCGACGACTGCGCCCTTCTTCCCGTTGGCCTCGGCCTGGTGACCACCGCTGTGATGGCCCCAGGCCCAGACGGCGAGCGACACGGCAAGGGCACCGACGACGGCCACGATGCCAAACAGATTGATGCTGTTGACGACGTTCTTCAGCACGGACAGTCCCGGCAGGCCGCCCCCCTTGGGGGTGATGCCCGGGTCGTAGGCGAGGTAGCGGATGCGGTCGGCGACGGTGGTCATGAGTATGGCGAGGCTCCTTGCGTGAACAGGCCCGAGGGCCCGGCAAAGGGGACGGTCGGGAGTAGAGGCAGGAGGCGGCGCGATGAAGGGGCCCGGTCAGATGACCCGTCGGGCGGCGAGGACGGCCCAGTCCTTGAGCGGTGTGATCCGCACGGGTTTGCCGGTGCGCGGGGCCTCGATGACGAGTCCCTCGCCCAGATACAGCCCGACGTGCTCGGGCCGCGCGGCACTGCCGCGGCTGAAGACCAGGTCTCCGGGCCGAAGCCGGCTGGGTGAAACAGCCTTACCATCGCTGACCTGCGTATAGGTGGTGCGGGTGAGCGCGACGCCAGCGTGTGCGTATGCCTGCTGCGTCAGCGAGCTGCAATCGCAGCGACCCATCGGGTCCGGGCCCCGCGGCGCGGTACAGGAACCGCCCCACTGGTACATCGTGCCGAGCTGCTGCAACGCCCAGGTGATCGCCGCCCGTGCCCGCGGATCGGTGGCTTCGGGGATCTCGTAGCCCGCGGGGACGGCGCCTTCGGGAACTGGCCCGAACGAGGAGCCGTCCAGAGCGCAGCCGGTGAGCGACGGTACCTCGTCGCTCTGGCCGGAGCTGGGAAAAGTGGCAGCGATGGCCTTCTGCAGTGCGGTGGCCAGCGGCTCCCAGCGTGCATAGGCGGCGGGATGAGCGGATTTCTGCACGACCTGTGCTGCTTGCGCCAGCGTCATCTGCTGCCATCCGCTCACCATGGTCAGCGCCTCGTAGAACCGTTCGGAGGCGTGGACTGGGTCGCGGATCTCCTGGGCGGTACCCCAGCCCTGGCTGGGCCGTTGTTGGAACAGTCCGAGGCTGTCGCGGTCGCCGCCACCTAGGTTGCGCAGCCGGGATTCCTGTAAGGCGGTGGCGAGGGCGATGATCTGTCCGCGCACGGGGATGCGCATGCCGATGCCGGTGGCCACGATGGTCTGTGCGTTCGGGATCTGCTCTCCCGGCAAATCCAGGCCCTCGACACGTATGTCGGAGGCGTCCGTGCCGTCGAGGAGACCCGTCACCTGCTGGGCGACGGCATCGATGTCTAGGCCGGGCAGGCACAGGTCGGCGGCGTTCAGACGCTGAGCGGCGTCGCCAGAGGTAGCCATCATGATGGCCGCGCCGCCGAGGAGGAAGGGGGTCAGGACG
Source organism: Streptomyces sp. NPDC001508 (assembly GCF_040298665.1). Classification (NCBI taxonomy): domain Bacteria; kingdom Bacillati; phylum Actinomycetota; class Actinomycetes; order Kitasatosporales; family Streptomycetaceae; genus Streptomyces; species Streptomyces sp. NPDC001508. The sequence continues at coordinate 18,505 of NZ_JBEPAP010000096.1, read as the reverse complement.
ATGATGCCGATGCCGGCGGCAAGCCCTTTCAACCTGTGCGGGGCCTTCGTCCGGTAGTGGATTGCGGCCAGTAACGCGACGTCACACGCGGCTCCTTGAGGGGTAGTTTCCGCCTGCGCATACGAGGGGCACGCGGACGAGGGGTAGAACGGTGATCAGGTGCGAAGACGTGCTGCTCGCCTCGGTGCGCAGGCGGGGACTGTCCCAGGCACCGGGCAGAGGAGAACCGTCCCAGGCGGGAGGGAAGAAGTAATAGGCCGACGGCGCGTGCCGGGCGGTTCCAAAACAGTAGACCCAGAACGCCGGTCGGCCAAAAAGTCGGCGCGAGAGTGGGGCTTGCTCGCCCGGTACTGGCCTACTTTTTGGTCGACCGGCGTTTCGCCTCTACAGTTTTGGGGCTTCCCTTTCGCTGTCCTGGTCTGTGGCCGCGGGCTTCTGCACGCCCGGCTCCAGCCCGCAGGGCATTACCGCGCGAGGCAACTGTTCCTTCCCCTACCCGAATCGGGGTACCCCTTTGCCCTTTTCCCTGCACCACGGGGACGCGCTCAGCGTCCTAGCGAAACTGCCGGACGGCTGCGTGGATACCGTCATCACCGATCCGCCGTACAACTCCGGCGGTCGGACGGCGAAGGAGCGTACGTCACGCACCGCGAAGCAGAAGTACACCTCCTCTGACGCCGGCCACGATCTCGCGGACTTCACCGGCGAGAACATGGACCAGCGCTCCTACGGGTTCTGGTTGACCCAGATCATGACCGAGGCCCAGCGGCTCACCCGGACCGGAGGCACCGCGCTGCTGTTCACCGACTGGCGCCAGTTGCCGATCACCACCGATGCCATCCAGGCGGCGGGCTGGCTGTGGCGTGGAGTGCTGGTCTGGCACAAGCCACAGGCCAGACCCCAGAAGGGCCGCTTCACCCAAAACTGCGAATTCGTCGTCTGGGCCTCCAACGGTCCCATCGACGCCGCACGCAACCCCGTCTACCTGCCCGGTCTCTACAGCGCGTCGCAGCCGTCCGGTGCGAAGCGCCAGCACATCACCCAGAAGCCCGTCGAGGTGATGCGTGAGCTGGTCAAGATCTCTCCGCCGGGTGGGACCGTGCTCGACTTCTGCGCCGGCTCGGGCTCCACAGGCGTCGCCGCACTGCTTGAGGCCCGTCACTTCATCGGCGTCGAGAAGACCCGTCACTACGCCGCCATCGCCGCCGACCGGCTCGCGCAGACCGTGCGCCAGACCCTGACCCAGGACGATCTGGTCCTGACAGCCTGACGCTCAACGTCCGCCCATTTCCGCCGTATTGAGACCGGAGGCGGCTACCGGACCACGGCTGCTGGAGACGTTCCCGGCCGACGACAGCTGCCTCACTGCCGTTGCCGGCCACCTCTTCCCCCCTTCAAAGGAGACCTATCACTTCATGCCCGAATCCATAGACCCTGCTCAGCAGAAAGGGCCAGAGCCCGTGCGGGTGCCGGACTCCGACCTCGAAGGGGTAGAGGCAAGCGTCCGGAAGCTGATGCAGCAGTCCGCCCGGCAGCTCGACCACCCGGGCTCCGCCCCGTCACCCTTCGCCGCGTTCGGCATGCCGGGGCTGGGCGGCCCAATGCCAGAGGCACCGCCCGAACCGCGCCCGATCCTGGAGCTGGAAGGCGAGGAGTACGAGGACGAACTCGACGGCCTGACGGACTGGGTCGACGATTTCCTCCTGCCCGTGTACGGCGCCGAGGTGACCACGGCGGCGCCGTGGTGCCTGCACTGGCAGGAACACCCCGATGTTGTGGCCTGGCTGCACGCCCTGTGGCTCTCCTACCAGCAGCACAAGGACCCCGAAGCCGGGCAGTCCGGGATGCTGCTGTGGCACCGAGACTGCCTCACCCACACGATGGCGGCCGTCCGCGCCCCGGGCGGTCCGCTGTCGGCGTGCATGACCTCGTCGGAGCGCCCGGCCCATCGGCTCCTGCCCGGGCCGCCATCCTCGTACCGCGCAGAGAAGTCGGATGACTCCGAGGCCGGGGATACCGGTTTCGGTGAGCCTCGGCCGACGTCATGAGCAGCAGGCCGGCTTTCGGGCTCAGCTTTGATCCGCGTGCTCTGACCGATCTCCTTCAGGCCCCAGGAGACATACGCGACCTTGTGCTTGCTCAGCTGCAGGATGTGGTGAACGCCGACCTGTTCGGAGCCAGGCTGACCGGCGACCTGACGGGCTACCGCAAGCTCGTCGTCGACTCCCGCAAGGAGTGGCGCGTCGTGTACGCACTGCGTCCGGCCCCAGAGACATCGGCCCACCACAAGGAGGTCTACGTGCTCGCGGTCCGGCCCAGGGCCCGGTACGACGTCTACGACACGGTGGGGCAGCGGCTGGGCCTGCCCCACCGCCCGCTGAGCGCCCGGACTCACGCCGCCCGTTCCCGCTCGCCACAGCTCATCCCGCGTGGCCTCGTGCCCAAGCCGGGGCCACCGATCACCGCGGCGCCGGGCCTGCCGCGCCCCGCACTTGGCGCCTCGCATGCACGCACCCGCTGAACCGCGAAGGACCCGCCAATGTCCTCTGGCCCCGAGCCGGGAAGTGTCCGGCGTGTCGTCTCCTCACTCGACGACCGCATCGAGGCTGCCACCGGCCTCGATATCGACACCCTCTGGGATCTCCGTGACCGCGGTGTCCTCGACAAGGGGCACGCCCGTCTGGTGGACGTGCACCGCGAGCTGACCCAGGCCGAGACGACGGTGATCTTCCAGCGCACGCTGTTGCACCGGCTCAGCAGGGGAGAGTTCCCGGTCGACTCAGCCCTGATCCAACGGATCGACCGCACAGTGGACCAGCTGCAGGATGCCGTCAGCGCCCGGGACACTGTGGCTCACCGCGTGCTTGATGTGCTGGAGCCGATCGAGGCCGCCACCCGCCAGGCCCAGCCGGACGGCCGACAGCCGATTTCCGCCGCCGACCAGGCGGCACTGCTGGCTATCGCCCGGGGCGCCAAAGTCCACGAACACCTTTTGACGGGGCGGATGTCCGTTGCCACCGCGTCCGGCACCCGGATCCGCTACGCCCATCTCCAGCGGCTCGAAGCCGCTGGTCTGGTCAGCCGGGACACGGACCATCCCAAACACACCGGCCAGCCCGTCACACTGACCGACGCTGGCCGCAGAGCTCTGGCCGCCCGCCGAAGTGCAGTCCCCGCCCCGCCGTCTCCGCGGCCCGGCACATGGCCCGGCAACACGCGTGCCCCGCGCTGACCAGCACCCGCCGACGAAAGGCCCAATGACCGAGCAACCGCCCAAACTGGAACTGCGGCTCGAAGGGTTCACCCCCGCCGACGAACCCACCGCCGAAGCGTTCTGGCTGGCGATCGAGACGCAAGAACTCGATCTCGTCCCGCTCGCCGAGCACCACCAGCCCGACGGAACAGCCAGCTACTACGTCTTGGTCGACACTGCAGCCACCTGGGACCACCCTGGCACATCCTGGATCGTCGCCCTCAGTATCCAGCGCGACCCACAGGCCAGGACCTTCGACTTCGATTACAGCAGATTGCCGCTGCCGGCGATGGCCCAGTCCTGGTTGATTGCCCGCGGCTGCCCGCACGACGCCATCGCTCTGCTACCGGACCGGATGCCGGCCGTCCCGGCGGACGAGGAGACCCGTGCGCTGGAGAAGCGCCTCATGGGCGACGGGGACCACTTCGCCCTCCTGGCCAGCTACACCTGCGAAGAAGCCATGGAAATCGTGGTGATCCTACGCGCGATCGACGAGAAGGACCCGTCCCCGTTCCGCGTGCTCCACGAGCAGACCAGCGAAACCGACGGCAAGGCCCTGACCTACACCCTGCGCGAGGGAGGGTTCGGCACCTACGCGGAAGCCGTCGAGTGGTGCGGCGACCGCCTGAGGGGCGGTGACATTCCGCTGCCGCCTGCCCAGAAGAGTACTCGGCCCACGCCTGCTGCTGCAGCGCCGCTGTCGACCGCTGCGCAGCGCCCGCCGGGCCGGTCGCGATAACCCTCAGATCTCGGTCGGCGGGCCGGAATATAGCCGCACATTGCCGGTTAGCCAAACCGGTGAATCCGTGGACGCTTATACGGCCTTGAAGGGCTGAGAGCCCCAGGGGCCAATCCTTCGAATGCCGTTCCCTGTTCCGGAGGTTACTTCCGCATGCCCCGCGACCGAGCCACGTTATCTGCCGCGCTCTCGGCAGCACATTCCCCGATGGCCACTCAGGGTGTGGAGGCCCCTGTTCCGGCCGCAGCCTGCATTTAACGGCTCTTGCCTCTGCGTTGAGAGAGGATTCCTCGACCGTGTCCCACGGTATAAACGACACCGACGACGTCGTTGGTCTGATCACTCAGCAGATCGAGCAGCGCTTCGGCATGAGCCTCAGCGATCTGAAATCCGCGGTCGCCGCGGCTCCCGACGCCAATCCTGAGGCGACCGACGTCGTGCGATGGCACGAGCTGCTCAACGAGTCCCAGGCAGCGCTCGACCGGGCTGAGGAGGCCCTGATCGCCGCGCTGCAGAAGCAGCCGGCCGAGACCGATGAACTCCTTACGGGCCTCACCGACCGGGTCAAGGACGCCGTGACCGGCCGTGACAATCGGGCTCAGGCCCTGCTGTGGCAGCTGGACCCGCAGGCCCGCGGCAAGCAGGACTTGGCCACCGAACGCCGGGCCCGTCAAGCCTCGGCCGCCCGACGAGGCCCGGCTGTGACGACCAGCCCGCCGGTGCGCCCGGCCGTCACTTCGACCGCGTCCCCCCGTGGAGCGGCTCGGTGAGCGTGCGTGACAAACCGTGCAGCCAGGACGCGTGTCTGCAAGAGGTGTTCGGTGCACCGGTCGCCGAGCTGTATCAGGCGGCTGGGAACGGCACCTGTGCCGCCCTCGCGCTGGCGCTAGAACTGCGCAGCTTCCTTGCCGTGGTCGAGGAGCAGATCGTTCGGATCCGTGACCGTGTCCACGCTGTCACTGGTCCAACCGGGGAGATGGACGAACTGTCCGCACAGCAGCTGCGCGACGAAGCGCAATTGCTTGAGGCGTTCCTCTCCGCCCGCGACAGTTACCGGGCGGTTCTCGGCGACCTGCTGCGCGCTGCGCCCTCGCACCAGCTGCCAGCCCGGCCCACTCAGGTCGGGGACAGGGCCGTCACGACCACACTGCCAGCAGGTGGAGCCGTCCCGGCGCCCGCGCCTGCCGGGACGCCTCGGGCCCCCAGCATCCGACCGTGAAAGGTTCGGACTGTTGACTCATCTGCCGTCCCAGGACATTTCGGCGCGAATCGAGGATTTGTACGGCGCCACACTCGCTGACCTCGACGCCGCGGCCCAGGAACGTCCGCCCGGCATGCTCGCGGCTCTTCTCGGAAGTCACCGCACGCTCGCCTTCGCCGAACAGAGCATCACCGCTCACTGCGACCGGCTCCATCACCTTGTCCAGCCCGACCGTGAGATCGACGCTCACGACGTAGTCCACGTCCTCGACTGCGCCCGCCGCCTCGCCGAAGCCGTCGCCGTGCGCGACACCCAGGCGCAGACGGCCGTAGCGGTCCTGGACAGCCTCGCCCGGGTCGCGGCCTCTGAGATCCAGGCGCCTGTGGCCGGACCCGCGGCCTCCTCCATGCCTGCGAAGCCCCTGCCGGCCGCGGCAGTTGCGCCCGGCCGCTGAACCGACTGGGCCTTCCCCCGTCCGTCTCTCGTCTGGAGTCATCTCCTTGCCCACCACCGGTCTGCCACCCGCTGCCGATGCCGATGTCGCACGGGTCACCGAAGCCCTGACCATGATCACGCCACGCTGGAACGTGCGGATCCTGCTGGCCCTGAACGAGCCTCCGCAGCGCTATACGCAGATCGCGGACAAGCTGCCGTATCTCCCCGACAGCCAGCTGCACCCCAAGATTCGCTCGCTGTGCGACGCGGGGCTGGCCGAACGCACGGAGTACTCCCCCCGGCACGTCACCTACGGCCTCACCCGGCGTGGCCGGCACCTGCTGCCCGTCGTGCCGGTGATCGCCACGTGGGCGGATCAGCACTTGGAACAGCCTCCCCAGCCACTGTCGCAGATCGAACAGGTCGAGGACAGCCTCGTCCTGCTGACCAGGCGCCAAGTCCCCGCAATTCTCTGGACACTGAAGATCCGTCAGGAAGCGAGCGCCCGAGCCCTCGGCCGGATCGTGATGCCCGGAGGCAGGTGGACCAGTGTCTACCCACCGCTGCGGCAGCTGATCGACGACGGCTTGGTGGAGACTGCGGGCAAGGGGCAGCCTTACCGCCTCTCACGCGGCGGCAACGCCCTTGCCGGCGTCTTGGGCGCGTTGTCGATGTGGGCGGCGGGGCGCCCGATGGACCACGCGGCGAGGCATCCGCTGTGGGGACGTCCGGAACCCGACGCGACGCCGAGCCAGGCCCGTCCATGGCTCAGCCACCAGACCCGCATACCGGCATCGCCCGCGCCGCTCGTCCCCGCAGCGACGGCGCCTACCAGGCGGCCTGCTTGGCAGCACCGCGACCTGTTCTCCCACCCCGCGCCGAGCCATCCCCGCCCCGCCTTGACGGCCGGAGGACCCCGCCGATGACCTGCTCACTCACCCACCAGCAGATCCAGTATGCCTCCACGGCACTGTCCCAGCCGGGCCTGATTCGCCTGGTCAGCGAGATCGACGCCCACGGGGCGATACCACCGCGAGCGGTGGCCGGCACGCTCACGGACCTGTCCCCGCACCAGATACGGCAGGCGATCGAGCAGGCAAATACCCTCGGCCTCCTGGACCGCTCGCACGGCGGAATCGGACTCGCCCCGCCCGGCCAGGCTCTCGCCGACCTTTACGACGCGACGGCCCGCTGGGCACGGCATCATCACTATCCGTCCCGCTTCTGCGACTTCGCGATACGCATCCGGCACACCTTTGCCCTGCTGGCCGGCAAGGGAGCAGACCACAGCCCTGGGGGCGGCGAGGCGCATGCCGAACTCGCCGACCTTCACCGGTTCCTGGCCGAGTGGACAGCCGAACACCAGCTGCGGTCGGCCCGCAGCGGCTACGGCGCCGCCGCGTGAGACGTACCGAAGCCGCACGGCCAGCACCGGGCCTTCTTCGCAGGATCTATCTTCCAAGAGGTGCGGACGCCGCCGCGCTGTCGATGACCAGCTACGGCATACCCCTGCTGGTCCTGACCATCACCGGTTCGGCTTCCCTGACAGGGCTCGCCTTCGCACTGGAGTGGATTCCGCGCATCGGCGCCTTCACGGTCGCCGGCACCCTCGTCGACCGCTACGGCCCAGCCAGGACCTTCCGTGCCGCCTGCCTCCTACGGACCCTGGTCGCTGTGACCGCCGCCCTCGTCCTGGACGCGCTGGATTCCCGTGCTCCTGCGGCAACGGTCGCGGTGATGCTGCTCGCCGCCGCCACAGGCACGCTCAGCGAGTTCAGCTACATTTCGGCCGAGACCACGGGCGGCGAGGCCAGCCGGAAGGCCGGCGCCCGGGCCCACCGAGTCCAGTCCGTCCTGCTCGGCATCGATCAGACCGCCACCCTCGCCGGTCCCGCTGTCGCCGGCCTGCTCCTGGAGCACGGCGGACCGCCCGTCATGCTCGCCACGCTCGCCGGCTGCTCCCTCCTCGCTGCAGCCCTCGCACCCCGGGAGCGTGTAACACCGCCCAACTCAGTCTCGATCTCGGCCTGGCACGGGCTGACAACGGGCTGGGCGACGCTCCGTTCGCTGCCGGCTCTTGCGTGGCTGGTGGCCGGCCTGATCGTCTCCAACAGTGCGGTCGCCGTGCTGCAGGCAGCCGTACCGATTGTCGTAGTAGGGGAGTTGGGGCGTTCCAGCGCGGATGCCGGGTTCATCTGGTCGGCCGCAGCACTCGCGACCCTGCTCGTCGTCACGGCCTCTCGGTCCGCGATCGACCGATGGGGCCTGTGGCGAGTGGGCGCCGTGTCCGCCGCCGTCACCGCGGGCGCGACGCTAGCGGTGGCCCAAGCCGACACCTACCGCGAGTATCTCCTGCTGATCGCCGTCTTGATGGTCGGCGAGGGGGGCCTCACCGTCGTTCTGCGCACCCTGCGGTCGCACTTGATCCCGCCCAAGGTCTTCGGCAGCACCCTTGGCGTCACCATCCTGCTGCTCCTGGCGCCGTACCCGGCCGCAGGGTTGCTCGTCGCTGCGGTGCCGCTCGCCCAGCTCGGACACACCATCACCGCCGCAGCCCTTCTGCAGGCCCTCGCCCTGGCGATCACATTCGCCCGACTGCGCACCCTCCCCGCCCTGCCCGCATAACCCGAGGAACCCCGATGTCCGCCTCACTCCAGAAAGAACCGCCTGCGTCCGGCCGTCCGCTGTGCCGAGAGGTCCGGCCGACGATCACCGAGCAGTTCCATGCCTTCGACGCGGCACACCCGTGGGTGTACCGGGCTCTAGAAGAGCTCATCATCCAGCGCCTGACCGCTGGTGCACCGCGAGTCGGGCTGAAGGCCCTTTTCGAGGCCCTGCGCTGGCGCCACCCGCACGGAGTGACGGGCCTCAACAACAACTACACCGCCTTGTACGCGCGGCGGCTGCTCGCCGAGCACCCGGGCTGGGCGTCGGCGATCGAGGTCCGCCGTCGGCGCAGCCCGTGACCACTGCACTCCAACACCGTTCTGTCTGTCCCCCCGATTCTCGAAGGAGTCCTCACCTTGTCCGACCGCCCTGTTGTCCTGGTCGTGGCCGCGGCCGACATGGATGCCGAGGGGTACCGACGCTACTGCCTGGAATCCGTGGCTGCCGCCTACGACGTCGTCCTGATCACCAGTGAAGAACCGTCCTGGGAGGTGCCGTTCATCCGGGACTGCGTGGTTGTGCCTGAGCCTACCGACCAGGCAGCACTCACGGCGGCGGGCCGAGCACTAGCCGACCGCTACGAGCTGGCCGGGGTGCTCACCTGGACCGAGTGGTATCTGGTGCCGGTCGCCCGTCTGGCCCGCCAGCTCGGTCTGGCCACCACCTCGCCGGACGTGATGCAGTCATGCCGCAACAAGGCCCGGACCCGGGCTCTGTTCGCCCGTCACGGCGTCCCGTCGGCAGCCTCCGTGAGCGTGCGCACCAGCGAGGAGGCAGCAACCGCGGCCGACAGGATCGGCTACCCGGTCGTACTGAAGCCCGCCGCACATGCGGGCAGCATCGGTGTGATCCGCGCCGACACTCCCGAACACCTCGATGCCGCCTACAAGGTCGCCGCTCACACGGCCAAGGTGGGAGCGGAGAGCACGAGCGTGCTGGTGGAGGAGTACCTCGACGGTCCCGAAGTATCGGTCGAGTGCGTCACCTACCGCGGCGAGACCACCGCAGTCGCGGTGACCCGCAAGTCTGTCAGCGCACCCCCTCATTTTGAGGAGCTGGCGCACTCGGTCGACGCACGCGATCCGCTCCTGGACGTGGTCGCCCCCGCAGCACAGGCAGCGATCCAAGCGCTCGGGATCACCGATGGCGTCAGCCACATCGAGATGCGCCTGGTCGACGGCCGCCCCCGTCTGATCGAGGTGAACGGGCGCCTCGCCGGCGACATGATCGGCCACCTCGTCCACCTCGCCACCGGAATCGACCTGCCGCGAGCCGCCGCCGACATCGCCTGCGACCGCGCCCCCGACCTCGCCCCGACTCGGTCCTCGGCCGCAGCGATCCACCTCATCTACCCCGACACCTCCGGCACCCTCACCAGACTCGGCTTCGACGGCGTGAGCCCACCGTGGCTGAAGACGATCCACTTCCAGCACCACCCCGGCGACGACCTGATCCTGCCCGCCGACGGGGGCCACCTGTTCACCGCCAGGATCGGCTACCTGATCACCACCGCGGCAACCGGCGAGCACGCCCGAGCCCGTGCCGAGCAGGCCGCTCGTACCCTCACCGTCCAGGTCCGCCCGGCAGCGTGAAGTCTCCCACCATTGCCGCCCGCCGTAGCCGCGCCCTGCTGACCGGCTACTTCTTCGGCCTCGGGACGGTCATGGCCATGTGGGGCGCCCGCATGCCGGCCATCCAGCAAACTGCCCACCTGACCACCGGACAACTCACCGTGGTCTTGCTGGCCGCCGCGCTCGGCATGGTCGCCGGATTGCAGACCGCAGGCCGCCTCGCCCACCTCGATCGGCTGCCCATCCTGATCAGCGTCGGCGCCGTGAGCCTGGCCGGATGCCTCGCACTCCTCGGCCAGTGCCGCAGCCTCCCCACTCTGCTCACTACTGCACTCGCCTTCGGCATGGCGCACGGCGTACTGGACGTCGCCGTCAACTCGGCAGCCGTGCAGTGCCAGACCGCTTACGGCCGGCCCATCATGTCCTCCTTGCACGCCGCCTACTCGATCGGTGCCCTCGGTGCTGCCGCGCTGGCCGCTGTCACCGCCCGTACTGGTCACAGTCTGCTCTTTCTCGTCACCGGACTCGTCCTGGCCGGCGCCTTCCTCGCGCTGGCGCCGACTGCCCGGACGCTGAGCGGCACCGATCAACCGCTGGCGCCCGTCGCCTCCAGACAGTGCGAGGCGCCGCCGCCCCGGCTGACAGCCGGAAGAGTATGGCTGCTGGGGGTCTTGGCGGCTGCCAGCCTGTTGGGGGAGGGAGCCGCAGCCGACTGGGCCGCGGTTCACCTCCACAGCCTGGATGCTTCGACGGCGGTCAGCGCCGCCGCGTTCGCTCTCTACAGCGGGGCCATGGCCATCGGCCGGCTCGCTGGTGACCGGCTCACCGCTGGCTTCGGCTCCACCACCGTGATCCGTGCCGGGGCGGTGTTGGCCGCGGCCGGGCTCACGACCGGCGTCGTCACCTCCAGTACCCCCGTCGCGCTCGCCGGATGGGCGCTGTTCGGCCTGGGTCTGTCCATCACTGTCCCCTCACTCATGACCGCTGCTGGAGCCGGCGGCCCCAGGGCCTTGGCGACGGTCGCCGTCATCGGCTACCTCGGTCTGCTTGCAGGGCCCGCACTCATCGGGGCCTTGGCTGTCGTCGTCACCCTGTCCACCGCGCTGCTGCTGCCCGCCCTGCTCGCGGCGGCCGTCGCCGCCCTCGCCCCCCGCGCTCTGGAGAAGCCCTGACCTTGACCAGCACACCCCCGAGCACCGTCCCCGATGCGGTGATCCTCGACTACAACGGCGTCATCGGCCTGCAGCCCAGCACCGAGCAATGGAACCACCTCGCACACCTGGCCGCCTGGCCCGACGACGATGTCGCCACCTTCCAGACCGCATTCTGGACCGCGCGTAGGGCGTACGACGCCGGCCAGGTGAGCGACCTGGCGTTCTGGGCCCAGGTCTTGGGTCGCCACCCCGGCCCGCGCATGCTGCGCGCACTTCGCACTGCCGACACAGCGATGTGGACAAGGACCGACGACCGCGTCCTCGCCGTCCTGGAACACGCCCACCTGGCCGGACTGCCCATGGTCCTGCTCTCCAACGCACCCCACCCGCTCAGCGACACTCTCGACACCACCGACTGGTGCCGTCGGCTGATGACCCGTGCCCTGTACCGGGCCCGACTGGAGATGTGTAAGCCCGCCCCGGCTGCCTACCGCCACGCCGTGGACGCCACCCGCGTCAGCGATCCACAGAGGGTGCTGTTCATCGACGACAGGGCCGACAACTGCGCCGCAGCCCGCGGCCTCGGCCTGCGCGTCCTGCACTACACCGGTCAGATTTCCCACCTCGAAGCTGCCCTCATCCGTTGACCGGCTGACTTCCCACCGACGCTTCCCTCTCAGGAGACGAGTGCCGACCCACGACGACCCGCTCATCCCCGACCCCGGAGACGTCTACGTCTCCCCTCGCTATCTCGCCGGACTGCCCGGACACGCAGACCCCAGCTTCGAGCCCGTAGCTCACTGGCCACACCACCACCCCGACGACGGCCCGTGCCAGCTCGTCATCACCTCACCGGACCACCGCATCCGCATCGGCTGGTTCGGAGACGACTACGACGTATGGAAGATCAGCGCGGCCGACGATGCCGTCTCCCCACCGCGCTGGTCCGCGCGCATCAACCAGAACACACCCCCCGAGATCGTCCAGGAACTCACCCGAGCCCTCGCCGCGGAATGGAATGCGGACAGCACCACCTTCCTCACCGGGCCGTCGAGGACGTCCGCAGTGCGCCCTCTGCTCGACGCGGGCTGGGAACGCAAGCCCCTCTCGCGCGGCATCCTGGAGATCGTCTCCCCGGACGGGCTGGCGGGAGCGAGTATCGACGTCTTCAGCATGGGCGCTGACGCCGAGCTGGTCACGCTGTGGTCCGGACCGCCTGGTTGGGCAACCCGCGCCGAAGTCGTCTTCACCGCGCGTACCCCCAGGCACTTGATCGCCGCTACAGCAGCTGCCTTCGTCGACCCCACGCCTGTCCTCCGGCCCAGGAACATGCTGCACCCGCGGCTCGCGGACCTGGCCCAGCTGATCCCTGCCAAACCGCCACGCCCGCACGTCCCGACACCGCTCGACATCCAGCGCGCCACCTCAGCCGAACGCCCGGCCGAGCCCACGACCCGCAGCGTGCGGCGATGGAGCACCAGTACCCCCGCACCTCCCAAGCCGGCCAGAGCCCGCCCTGGGCCCCGGCGCTGAACCCACTCGCTCTGGACTGCGGAAGGACACGAACATGGCCCTCCACGCTGGAGAGTTCTTCACCCAGCATCTCGACCTCGCCGGCGGCAGAGTCGTCGGCGATGCCTACTACGTCACCCCTCAGCCGGGATCGCCCCTGCTCATGCGCATCGAGTTCGCCAGAACCATCACGGTTGGCGAATACGACGGGCTGCGTGTTCAGATCCTTCACACCGAGCGGGGAGTTCTCGACACGGCGATCCTGAAATTCGCAGACCACGACACCTTCCGCAGCCGCGACATGGTTATCGGCCGAGAGCCCGGGCGAGACGGCTACGCCTGCATACGTGACTGGCACGAGCGCAAAGAACCGCCGTGGAAGGGCGCCGCGACCACCAAGCTGCGTCAGGCGATTGAGCAGTACCTCACGCTCTGGTTCCCCCAGGACATGAAGCCGCCACAGGAGGCGTCACCGAAGCAACCGTCCCGGAGCAGTCACCGCAAGCCGCCGGAACCAAACGGGTACTGGCTGACCGACCCCGACTTCCGCTCCCGGTTGCGGTCTGCAACCCACCTACTTCTCGACATGATCGCCGACGGCTTGAACGACGACTTCACTCCCTTACAGGTCCTCGAAGGAGCGCGGTCCCACGCGGCCGACCTACTCGGGATCCCCTCGGAATACTGCGCCGTGATCGAAGCGGAAGCCGCAGCCCAGATCGCCGGACTCCCGGCTGGTTCGCCCCTCGGCCAGGCCCATTCCACTGCCCAGGCCCTGGTCCAGCTCGAACAACGCCCCGTTGAGGAACAGGAGAAGGCCGTACGCGCCGCACTGCGCCGCCACGTCTCCACCGCACCCAGCACGCCGAAACCCGCCCCAGCCCTTACCCGCCCGGGGACCCCTCGCACCCGCTGACCCGCACCCCAGGACATGAATGCCCCCCGACAAACACCGCCCGCCCAGCGACGACGGAGACGTCTACGTCTCCCCTCGCTACCTCGCCACAGCCACAGGGATCGGCGACCCAGCCCTCACTCCTCTGCTCGAACTCGGCTGGGACCTTGAGCACGACGATCTCGCGAACGCGTATGTCCACGCTCCCGACCACACAATCCGCCTCGGTTTCCTCCCCGAGGGTGCAGATGACGGACTGTGGCGTATCAACGCCTACAAGGATTCCTTCGCCCCGCCGACCTGGGGCGTCTGCTTCAACGACACGTGCCCGACGGAGTTTGTGACCGCCTTTACCACGGCGCTCGCCAAGGCGTACGAGCAAGGGCCGGACGCCTACCTCGCCGACCCCGACACCATCAGCGAGCACCGACAGCCCTTCCTCGCTGTCGTCCCGCTCCTCCAGCGAGGCTGGCAGCTCGACCACCCCCGCCGGGGAGTCGCCGCGATCCATTCGCCCGACGGCCTGGCCTGGCTGGAGTTCACCACCGGCGACCTCGACGCGAAAGCGGAACTGACCACCCGCGATGCCCGTTGGCACCTGTGGGCCGGCACTTCCGCCGACCGCCCCTTCTGGTACGTCACCGCCAGCACAGACACTCCCGTCGCCCTGATCGGGGCCATCACCGAATGCGTCAGCGACCCCGTACCGCTGCCCCGGTGGAGAGAGGACACCTACAGCTACGTCGCGGGTATGGCGCAGCTCACCCCTATCCTCCCGCCCCGTCCGCCGGTCCCGACTCCGCTCGATATCCAGCGCGCCGCCACCCGCCGCTCGGCTACGGCCCTCCCCACGAGCGTCCCGCGCTGGAGTACCACCAGCCGTCCAGCCCAGCCCGGATCCAGCCGCTGAGTCCAGGCCCTCGTTCACTGCAATTTCCCTGGCCCGGTGACTCCGTGGCGATCTCGTGGGCCCCCTCCCCGAGCGAGGAATTCCGGCGGACGGCCCCGGTTTGCTGAGGGGTCAGTTCCCGGCTGCGGCATCCCCGGCGCACGAAGCCGTGGACCGCGCACGCTCGTCCATGGCACGTTGGTGGCTCGTGCGATTTCGACGCTAGGCCGTGTCTCCCAACTCCGGTGGGGTACGGGGGGCTTCAACGAAGCTCGTAGACTCATGACGTGGCATTCATGAGCACCCCGCACTGCTGCTTCCTGTGATCGGAAGGCGCTGAGGGCGATGCCCGACGGCGTCGCCCTCCTTGGCGTGCCTGCTGCGTGAACCACGTTCCCGACGCTGCCCGCTCCTTTCTGAAGCAGTGACGGTCCGAGTGCGCGTGCAGGCACGGTCTCTTCCCTTTCCCCCTTGCCAGGAGTGCCTCGTGCCCGTGTCGCTTCCACCTGCCCTCGAACTGTCCCTCGACCTGCTGTGCTGCCCAACGTGCCGCACACGCCACCTGCACCCCGACCACGGCGCACTGCGCTGCCCGGTGGGCCACACCTTCGACATCGCCCGCCACGGTTACGCCAGTCTGCTGACGGGCACCCGCGCCACCAGCGGCGACGACGCAGCCATGGTCCAGGCTCGGGACCGGTTCCTGTCCACCGGCGCCTACGCGCCCATCCGCGAAGTCGGGGCCCGCCTGGCGGTCGGCGCCGTGTCTGAGCAGTCCACGGTGGTGGATGTGGGGTGCGGTACGGGCTACTACCTGGCCGGCGTGCTCGACCAGCTGCCCGGCGCCCGTGGTCTGGGTCTGGACACTTCGGTGCGGGCGCTGCGCTCGGCAGCCCGTGCCCACGACCGGGCCGCCGCGGTGGCCTGGGACGTCTTCCGTCCCTTCCCGCTGGCCGACGGGGTGGCCGATGTCTTGCTGGACGTGTTCGCCCCGCGCAACCCGGCCGAATTCCACCGCGTGCTGCGCTCGACCGGCCGACTGATCGTGGTCCATCCCACCGGGCGGCACCTGGCCGAGCTGCGCGGCCGGTTGCCTGCAATGGTCGCAGTCGACCCGGTCAAGGAGCAGCGCCTGCACCGGGCGCTGGGCCCGTTCTTCAAGGTCGTTGTCACCGAACAGGTGGAGTACCCCGCGACCCTGTCCAGGCTGGATGTCCTGGACCTAGTGGCGATGACGCCGAGCGCACGCCACGTGAGCCGTGCAGACCTGAACGATCACGGCTTCCTGCCCGATCGGGTCACCATCTCCGTGCTGGCCACCGCATACCAGCCTCGGTGACCACGAGCGGGAGCATGCGCCTGCTGACCGACGAGCAGTGGGCACGCCTGGCGCCCTGCCTTCCCCGCAATGCAGGGAAGGCAGGGCGTCCGTTCGCCGACCACCGTCGCATCATCGAAGGGATCATCTACCAGTACCGCACCGGAATCCCCTGGAGAGATCTGCCCCATGAGGCGTTCGGTCCCTGGCAGACGGTTTGGAAGCGTCATCGCAGATGGGCGGCTGACGGCACCTGGGACACGGTTCTGGCGCAGTTGACCGCCCAGGCGGACTCGATCGACAGAATCGACTGGACGGTCTCGGTCGACTCGACAACCAACCGGGCCCACCAGCACGCCACGAACACGGCCCGGCCGGAGAAGGACACCGGCGCTGCCACCCGCCGCGGTAAGAGCGAAGCTCCTGCTACCGGGGGCGAGCTAGCGGGCCACGCAGTAGGTCGATCCCGCGGGGGCCTGACAACCAAGATCCATCACGCCGTGGACGGCGACGGCCGCCCGCTGGCCGTCGTAGTCACTCCGGGGCAGGTCCACGACGCGCAGGTCCTCCCACTCTTGCTGGGCGACATCCGGGTCCCGCGACTCGGCCGCGGCAGGCCGCGCACCGCACCGGACGCTCTGCTCGCAGATAAGGCGTACTCCTCCAGGCAGGTCCGTGCAGACCTCGCGGCCCGTGGCATCCGCACTGTGATCCCCGAGCGCGCCGATCAGCGGGCCAACCGAAGGAGAAAGGGCCGCAGCGGCGGACGACCCCGTGCTCTGGACACCGAGACCTACAAGCGCAGGAATGTCGTGGAACGATCTTTCAGCCTGTTCAAGCAGTGGCGTGGCCTGGCCACCCGTTACGACAAACTCGCGATCGTCTATCGCTCTGCAGCCGTGCTGGCGGCGGTCATCGCCTGGCTACGAAGTTGAGAGACAGGGCCTAGTGTGACCGACCATCTTGCTCAGCGATCAAGTGAAATGCTCATGTTTCAAAGAGCTGAGCAGATGGAGGGTTGCTGGTCAGCCTTCGTCCGCTACGGACAGAGCTTCGATGATCAGGCGGGTGGCGAAGTCGCGGTCGTCGGTGAGCTGGTTGATGTGCTCCGCGAGGAGGAAGGCGGTGGCTTCCAAAGGGTTCATCTCGTCCTCGGTCCAGTATCCGTACTGCTTGCGCCACAGGTTGGGGCTCAAGTCGGTGCCTGCAGCGATGAGCAAGCCAGCCGTGGTGGGGATGGTCTCGGGACGGACGCTCCTGGGCATCATGCGCATCGTGGCCACGAGGTTGGGCACCACGCACTCGATGACGTCCTTGCCATGGGCCGAGTAGGTCATCCGCAGCCACTGCATGAACATGTAGATGAGCGTGCACGCGCCGTCCAGCAGGTCATCGACTCCGCTGGGACCCAAGGACGCCGTGATCTGGTCAGTCAGCGCTTGTTGTTCGGCGTCGGGCTGGGTCTTGTTATCCGAGATGGCTTTGAGCCGGGAATCGATCATCATGAGCGCTGCGCCCACATCCCCGACCGGAGCATGCTGGGGGTCGCAGGGCGATGGCACAGGATTTCTCCTCAGGTGACAGTGGGCAGTGCGTCGTGTCCGTACAGTAGCCCGCCGATGATGTGAGGGGCTGACGAATCCCGACGAAGGGCCTCCTAGATGAATGAGTCCGATCTTTGTGCTGGCCCGGCGAGGCGGTCGGGTGTGCCGAAGCGGGTCATGTCTGCGCTCGTGGAGGCCAGGAACTCGGCGCCGAGAGTGTCCTACGTCCCCTCTGGCCCACCGGCCGTCGACACCAATGGCGGCCCCGGCGAGGACTTCCTCTATCGGATCGACCTCTGGCCCGCCGACCAGGCACGCAGTCTCGTCGCCCGCAAGCAGGGCCCGAATCCCTGGGCCGGATACCTCCTCCCCACCGTCGACTATGCCAAGCAGAACAGCCGCCGCACAGCCCGCGATCACGCTTGCCGACGGCCCTCTCGGCATAGTCGCGGGCTCGGCATAGGTCAAGGCGCAGCTGGTGGACCCCGCAGTCGTGCTCGAGCGCCTGGCTCAGACCGAGCTGCACCCGGTCGCGCGCCAACGCGCCACCATCCTGATCGAGGGCCTGCCGGCAGGGCCTCCGGCGACCGGTCTATCGATACCGGCAAGGGCCGGCTGGGCATCGATGCACCAGCCCCGAACGCCGGGGCGAACCGGCTGCGGCGCAGCCAGCAACGAGCAGACCGGGCTCCCGGGCACGAAGGTCCTGGCCGAGGCGGACCGAGCATCGGCTGACCGGGACGCTCAGAGGGCTCGGCGCCCCAGAAGGCTCGCGAGCTCTGCCAGCGTTTCCTCGCTCAGCAGCGACGGGTTCGTCGCCATCGCATCGAGGAGCCCCTTCACCCGCTCAGGCGGGAGTTCTGCCAGCGATCGCTTCAACTCCGCGATGCCTGCGGCGTCCACAATGTTGGCGTTCGTCACCAATCTCAGCTGCTCGTCGCTGTAGGCACGAGCAGCGAGGGCCGCGAGGTAGCGGGCCTGGGCCTCGGCGCTCGACATATTCGGCCGATTCTCCTGCGGAGCAGGGACCATGTCCTGCGGCGGCTCCACGACGGCCCCCTGGATGATCGCGGCCTTCTTCTGCGCCTTGCGACGTGCACGACGATCACTCATCTTCGCTCGCTGTGACTCGATGGCTGGCCGAGCCGTCTCCCGCCACCACTGCTCGGCCAGCGACTTGGCACGGGCGATCAGGTGGGAGAGCAGGGCGGCGATGGCCTCCTCGAACTCCTTGTGAACGATCACGTAATTCCCCGGCCCTGGCGTCACGTAATTCCCCAGGTCCTGACCTCGTCCATGTCTACTTGATCGAGGGCTTGTTTGTCTT